>NZ_JBPXMD010000041.1:0-52207 GCF_051918855.1 Streptosporangium sp. H16 | reverse complement strand
TGCGCGGCAAGGTCGCGATCGATGTGGCGGGCGAAACTGTCGCGCTTCCCCCTCGCATCTCGTAGCGGAACGCTCCACGCCCTCGGGCGCGTACACCATCGGTTGATCAGCAGGAGCGGGTGAGGTCGGCGGACCGGGCCCGCCCCACCCGGGCCGTGGCGAACAACAGGCCACCGGTCAGCACGGCGTCTACCCCGGCGGAGCTGGGCCGGAACCGCGGGACGTCGAGACCTCGGATGCGCAACTCGGCCGACAGGTCGTGCCGGAGCAGCCGGTCGTGGCTGGTGGTCTTGCCCCACATGACGACCGGCTGTGGCCGGCCCGCGCGAAGCAGCGTTCGGCGAGATCGGCCAGACGTTCGATCAGGAGCAGGTCGATCGCTCTGTCCGGGATCGAGAACTCCTCGTGGCGCAGCGGGCCGGTGCGGAAAAGTCCGGCCTCCACGTGACGCTGGGCCCAGATCAGCAGGAAGTCACCGGCCCGGTGAGGACCTTGTCCAACTCAGCCCGGCTGAGTACGAGCGCCGACAAGCACTCAAGAACGTCCACCAAGACGGCATCACCACCAGCATGTACGCGGCCTTCGGCAACAAGGAGCAGCTCGTTGCAGCGCTACGTCGAGGGTCCGGGCAGCTACCTAGACAGTGCTCTGGCCGAGCCGACCGCGCAAGCTGCCACCGAGGCGATTCTGCGCGGTGCGGCCCACACCTCGACCCTTCCGGAAGACTTCGGGGGATGTCTGACGGTTCAGGGCGCGCTGCCGTCGAACGACGAGAGCCGGGCCGTGCACGAGGCGCTGGTCCAGTGGCGCAACGCCGCCAGGCTCAGGTCGAGGAACGTTTCCGGCGCGCCGTCGACGAGGGCGACCTGCCGGGCGACGCCGACCCGACGCAACTCGGCCGATACATCACGACGATCGCGTTCGGCCTCTCGGCGCAGGCCGTCAAGGGTCTCGACCACGCCGAACTCGACGAGATCGTCGACCAGGCGATGCTCCTCCGGCGGCCGTGAGCTCCTCCTGACCTGCCCCGCTACTGGTTCTGCGGCGGGAGGACAGCCGCCGCGACGATCACGTTGCTGACGATGGTTGCGGTGACGGTGCGGGCGACCGCTTCGGCGGCAGCCTCGGCTCCCCAGTTGCCCTGCTCGAGCTTCTGGGCGCGGGTGATGACGGAAGAGGTCCAGGGGATCTCGGGATCGAACTGCGGGAGCGTACGGCTTCCCGACAGCAGCGCCGCGAGCGCGGCGACCCGAGGTTGCGGCTCCACGCCGTCGACCAGCACCGCCCGCACGTCGGAGAGCAGACCGGCCCGCCGGCCGGTTCCGCCGTCCTCGAGGACCTTCATGTCGAACAGACCGAGCGCCTTGCGGGTGGACTCGCGGATGTCGCCGCGGATGATGAGCCGGTCGAGCAACGGGCTCCGCAGGGTCGGCCCGATCGCGGCGAGCGTCGCCTGCACCCCTCGGGGCTTCACGGCGACGTAGTCCCACGCCGATCGCAGGGTGTCGTCCGCGGGGGGACGGTCCGTGACGGCCTCCACCCGGGTCGATCCGCCCCAGCCGGGGATGGTTCGCACGTGTCCACCGAGGCCGAGATCGGCGAGCACCGCACCCCCGAGAACGTAGAAGAGCGTGTTCTCGCCGGCGATGACACCGGTGCCCCGCATCCCCGCGTTCGGCTGGAACAGGAGCAACAGGAGGTCTTCGCCCAGGGTGGCGGTCCCGAGCTGAGCCATGGTGTCTTCCCTAAGATCGATTTGTCTGGAGTGAGTCGCTCTGGATGCCCAGAGCGATGGGGTGTGGCTGATGGTTGGTTGCCGCGGTTGTGGCTTGAAAGGAATAGCCGCCCCGTTGTTCTGGACGCCCTGGCCGCTGATTGAGATCTGATGCGAATCGTCGCTGTTCAGGGACCTGCCGGCGGGGTCGTCCACGGGGTTGACCTGCAAGAACGGAAAGGCGGGCCGGGTGACGGCGACGAGCGTGTGGATCGGCATCGACGCGGGCAAAAGACCAGCCACCATGCGGTGGCGATCGATGCGGCGGGCAAGAAGCTGTGGTCGGTCAAGGTCGGTAACGGCCAGCGGCAGATCGAGGAGCTGATCGAGCGCGCCACGGCCACGGCCGCTAAGACCGGCGCTCGGGTGCGATGGGCTGTGGACCTGGTCAGCCCGGTCGCCGCGTTGCTGCTGGCCACCTTGCTGACCAGCGGCCAGAACGTGGTCTATGTGCCCGGCCGGATGGTCAACGGCATGGCCGGGATCTTCCGCGGCGAGGGCAAGACCGACGCCAAGGACGCCCGGATCATCGCCGACACCGCCCGGATGCGCGGTGACCTGACCGAGCTGAGCGCCACCGACGAACTGGTGGTCGAGCTGACCCGGCTGACCTCCTATCGAGCCGATGTGATGGCCGATTGGGTGCGCGGTGTGAACCGGCTGCGTGACCTTCTCACCAGCATCTTCCCCGCGTTGGAGGCCAGCTTCGACTTCTCCACCCGCCCGGCACTGATCTTGGTGTCCGGCTACTGCACGCCCGAGGAGATCCGCCGGGCCGGCCACGAGGGCCTGGCCACCTTCCTCCACGAGGAAGGCGCCTGGCGCAAAGGCATCGACGCCATGGTCACGACCGCGCTGGCTGCGGCCGGCCGGCAGACGGTCGCGCTGCCCGGCGAGGCCACCACGGCGATCCTGGTCAAGAAGCTCGCCCGTCAACCGCTGGGGCTGGACCGGGAGATCAAGGACACCGACAAGCTGATCGCCCAGCGATTCCGCACCCACCCGCAGGCGCACATCATCGAGAGCCTGCCCGGCATGGGCCCGCTGATCGGTGCCCAGTTCGTCGTCGCGACCGGCGGTGACGTGCGGGCCGCCTTCACCCACGCGGGCCGCCTGGCCTCCTATGCCGGGCTGGCGCCCGTGCCGCACGATTCGGGTCGGATCACCGGCAACAACCGCCGCCCCAAGCGCTTCAACCGGCCGCTGCGCCAGGTGTTCTACATGGCCGCGCTGTCCAGCATCCGCGCCGACGGCCTCTCGCGTGCTTTTTACCAGCGCAAACGGGATGAGAACAAGCTTCATACCCAGGCCCTACTCGCGCTCGCGCGCCGACTGGTCGACGTGCTGTGGGCTCTGCTGCGCGACAACCGGGTCTTCTCCCCGGTCCCGCCACAGCAGGTCACAGCTCTTGCCGCTTGACGTGGTCATTGAGATTCCTTTCGATTCGGGATGCGACGCAGGTGCTCAGGCCGGAGAGTTGAGCCCCCGTTCGCGGCGCAGTTGCTCCTGCGCGAGAATGCCGGCCCGGCCCAGCACATCGACCTGGGCGGCGTTGTAGAGCCCGACGACGGCGTCGATGAACGTCTGGCGCGTGACGTGCTCGCTCTTCGACAGATGCCGGGCGGGATCGCACAACCAGGGATAGTCGACCAGATGCTGCGCCAGCCGCGCGGCGAGCTTCTCGGCGAGGTTCTGGCGGGTCGCCTCGTCGGCGTCGGGCGGCAGGGTGTCGATGTCGTGGCTGATGGGATCCGTATCGGCGTCCACCATGCGCCGCAGGTCCTTCATCGCGTCGTCGTCGTAGAGCTGGCTGAAGACGTGGATGAGCGAGGTGTCGGACACGGTCAGCCGCGGCGCGACCGACTCGAAGCCGGCGGGCGCGTCGGCCGGCGCCCCGTCGCGCAGAATGATCGCGATGTCGGAGCGGGCTCGGCGCAGACGCTCGACCTCGGCCGCCAGGTCGGCGTCGACCTGGCGCAGCACTTCCGGAGCGGGGGCGCCGCCCGAGGTGATCGCGCCGATCCGGGAAAGGGGTACACCCAGCTCTACGAGACGCCGGATGCGCAGGAGGACGACGAGATGCTGTATCCCGTACTGCTTGTATCCGTTCGCCCGGCGTTCGGGCTCGTCGAGCAGGCCGAGCCGGTGGTAGTGCCGAATCGTGTTCACCGTGGTGCCGGCGAGTTTCGCGAGCTCACGGGTGCTCCAGGCCACGTCGGTTCCTTCCTGGGTCTGACCCGGCGGTCGGCTGTCAGGTGCTGGCTCGCAGTTGACACCGTGTTCCCACCACAGGGTCAATGCGCCGACGACTCGGATCTTGAAAGCTTCCTTAAGAGCGCCTAACAGCATGAGTCCCCCTGTGCTTTGATCTCTCGCTGTAGCGACGGTGAGAGGAGCAGCGGGTGGCGCGGCTGAAGCCGTGGGAGGTCAGCGACGAGTTGTGGACGGTCATCGAGCCGCTGCTGCCGAAACACCAGCGCCGAGCCCGCTGGCCAGGACGCAAACGGCTCGATGAGCGCCTGGCCCTGCAGGGCATCTTGTTCGCGCTGCACACCGGCATCGCCTGGGAGCACCTGCCGCAAGAACTGGGCTACGGCTCAGGTATGACGTGCTGGCGGCTGAACGAGTGGCACAAGGCCAGCGTCTGGCAGCGCCTGCACGAGGTGCTCCTGGCCCGGCTGCGCGCCGCCGATGCTCTCGATTTCTCCCGCGCCGCGGTGGACTCCTCCCACATCAGAGCCCTAAAAGACATCCCAGGGGCTTCAACGTCAAGCGGCGGCTTCGTTGTGGTGCGGCCAGGCGGTGATCTCGCTGTAGAGGGTGCCGGTTTTGAGGCATCCGTGCAGGATGCCGACGAGCCGGTTGGCGACCTGGCGCAGTGCCGCTCGATGACCGACGCCGCGGGCGCGGGCCTGTTAGATGAGACTGCCTCAGATTGAGTGATACAGGACATCCGCGCCGTCGACCGCTGGCGCGACAACGCCATGCGAAACGTCGGCCTGTAAGCCCACCCGGAACCGGACGACACCACCTGGCCCTCACCGGCCAGACCAGCCGGGAACGCCCCTGCACCCGCACCAGGCTGAGCGCCTCGCGAGACTTCTCTGAGCGTCCCTGAGACGCTCGCACGCTTCCGCCACCGCGGCCGCCGACACCGGAAACGCCTCTCACGGCACCGCGCCTCCCCCCGGCTCAAGGGGTACGGTTGTCGAACCCGGCCAGGCGAAGAGACGGGCACCCGGGCCGAGGGGCTTCCGTCGTCCCGGAAGGCGCCACCGACATCCTGACGACGACTCTCATTGTTTCGTTTCGAACGAATGAAGAGCTGATCGTTTTCGAACGGTACGATGCTAACCTTTGCGCGTGAGCGACGCCTCTTCCCGCGCGACCGAGACCGATCCGGCCCACGATGCGAGTCCGGACGATGTCGATACGGGGCGTATGTGCGCCCGTTCGGGGTGTGCCAACCGGCTCGAGCCGCTGGGCCGCGGTGGCCGTCGCAGCGGCCGTCCGGCCCTGTACTGCGGAGACGCCTGCCGCGCCGCCGCTCACCGCGCCCGCACCGCCGCCCACACCCCGGTGGTCGTCGAAGCCCTGCGCCGCACCGGCGCGCTGAACGGCGATCTGCTGAGCGCGGGCGAGCAGTGGAGCGCCCAGCTGGCCGCCTTCACCGAAGCGCTGACCGTCGCGACCACCGGCGCGCTCACCCAGATCGACGCCGCAGAACAGGCCGCAGAAGAGGCCCGCGCCGCCGCGGCGGCCGCCGAGCAGCGCGCCACCGAACGCGTCACCGCCGCCGACCGGCGCGCCGCCGCCGCCCACGACAGCGCCGAGGCCGCCACCGCCGCAGGTGAGAAGGCCGTGGAGAAGGCAGCCGCGGCGCAACAGCGCGCCGAGGAGTCCGAACGCGCGGCCTGGCGTACGGCCGGCGAGCACGAATCCGCCCGGGCACGCGCCCAGCAGGACGCCACCGCGGCCGCCGAGCGCGCCGCCGCCGCCGAGCGCGCGGTCCGGCGGATCACCTCCGAGCGCGACGCCCTGCAGGGAGTCCTGGACGCCGAACGCCGCCACAACGCCACCGTGGCCGCAGAACACGACCGGCGGACCGCCACTTTGGAAAACGCCCTGGCCGACCGCACCGCCGACCTCGATCAGGCGCGTACCGACCTCAACACCACCGCCGGTCGCGCCGAGCGCGCCGAGAACGCCCGCGAGAAGGCCCACCGGGAAGCCGAGGCGGCCCGCGCCGAGACCGGCCGCGTACGCGAGGAACTCACCGCGCAGCTCACCCGCCTGGAGGAGGAGCTCACCGCCGAACGTGCCGACCTGCGGCGAACCCAGGCCCAGCGCGACCAGGCACAGACCGCGATCGCGGTGGCCGACACCCGGCTGGAAGCCCTGCGGCAGGCACTGGAACGGGCCGAACAGCGCGCCCAGGCCGCCGAGCAGCGCGAAGCCGCCGCCCAGCAGACGATCAGCCGCCTCCTCACCCTTCGGACACCGCCGCAGGCCCCGTCGACCGAGGACCCGGGTGACATCCCGCCTCACGAGAACCTCCCTGAGCGCCCCTGAGACGCTCGCCCCTTCCTCCGTGGTCTTGGGCGTTACTCGTTTGCTCGTCGGGGGGATCGATCCTGGTGAGGCTCTTGCCGGTCATCTGGGGGTAGACGACGCCGGTGGTCATCGTGCCGAAGGTCTGCGGGATCCAGGTGCCGGTGACCTCGACCCAGGTGTCGGCGGGTGGTGCCTGCAGTCCCCTGACCGCGACCTTCAGCGGGAAGGCGTCGGCGGCGCAGCAGGCGATCTGCATGCGAGTGACGTACCACTGGCCCTTCTTCTTCGCCGGTGAGACGAAGCCGGTCAGCTTGACCTCGCGGCCGGTGAGGGATTTCTTGTCGTCGTCCCAGGCGCGGCCGATGAAGTCGCCGACGGTCATCTCCACGGGGCCGGTGCCGGTGAGCGGGGTGAAGGAATTCAGGGTCTGGTCGCGGGGCGGCGGGGTGTCGTCGCGGGCCGGGCTCTCCTTCGTCCGGGACGCCTGGAGCAGTCCGATGACCCCCAACGCCACCAGCACCACCCCTGTGCTGATCAGGAACGGCCGAAAACCGGGTTTGACGTAGTTGAGGTAGGTCGTGGAGAACGCCGAGATCCGCAGCACGGCGCCGCCCAGCAGGGTCAGGAGGAGGTTCTGGGTCACACGGTTCATCGGGGGGCGCGGGTTCCTTCCATCGTGCCGGTGCCCGGGGCCGAGCTGTCGGCGTGCCCGGGGGTGCGGAGCGAGTCGGTACCTTGATCGGTAGTTAGATCCTGTTTTGTGGATTTTTCGCCTCTCCTCTCGTCGGAGGCGAACGCCGGATGCGGATGCCCGCGACCATCCAGGACCCACCGGCGACCGCCATGACCAGGCCGAGAACGACGAAGACCACGCTCACTCCCAGCCGGTCGATGAGCATGCCGGTGACGGCGGACGAGACGCCGAGGCTGAAGGTCGCGGTGGCGCTCCACAAGGAGGTGACCCGCCCGCGGGTCTCGTTCGGTGTCGCGGTCAGCAAAGTGGTCATGGCCGCCGGGCCGTACACCACTTCGCCACCGGCACCCGCCACACAAAAAGGGGCCGCAGTGATCGAACGCCAGGACGAATCCCTGTGGCGGAACCTGCACGCCCGCCTGAGGGAGGTGGCGAAGCAGGTAAGGCTCTTGGCCGATCGCGAGGCGGTTTCACCACTAAGCTCCACTTGAGTGCTGAAGGCCGCTGCCGTCCGCTGTCCCTCATCGTCACACCAGGTCAGCGGGCCGATTGCACCCAACTACAGCCGGTGCTGGAGAAGATCCGGGTACCCCGGCCCGGACCGGGCAGACCAGCGAAGAAGCCCGATAGCCTCGCCGCTGACAAGGCATACAGCAACGGTCCATGCCGCCAATACCTGCGTCGGCGCGGCATCCGCCACACCATCCCTGAGAAGAGCGACACCCAGGCCGCCCGCCTGCGCAAAGGCTCACGCGGCGGACGGCCACCCGCCTTTGACAAGGACCGCTACAAGAATCGCAACACTGTCGAGAGGGCCATCGATAGGCTCAAACAGTCACGGGCCGTGGCCACACGGTATGACAAGCGCGGCTACGTCTTCCTCGGCACCGTCTACTGTCGCAGCCCCCGTCCTGTGGCTCCGCTCATGACCGACTACGGCATCTACCGCGCAGCGACAGCCTCGACTTCCAACAGCCACGCTTCGTCGTAGATGTCTGTGATGATGACCGTCAGAGCCGGAGCGTGGTCGCCGAGCACCTCGCGCCGGATGGCGGAGTTCTCCTCCCGATACGCCCTGTCAGACAGGAACGTGGTTACCTTGACCAGGTCGGACAAGCCCATCCCGTGATGAGCCAGCGCAGCCGCCAGGTTGGCCCAGACCTGTCGGCACTGCGCGGCGAATCCGGGGTTGAGGAACAGCGGTACAGCCATTAGCGGTGAGAATGATCTTCATCGGCTTCGTCGTGTTCGCGGAGCATCCGCAGGACGGTCGCGGGTGAGGGATGTCGGCCCTTCTTCTTGCCCTTGGTGATGACGAGTTTGGCCGCGATCTCGCGCAGGCTGAGGTTCTTCTCGCGCAGGTGGAGGGCCAGGGAGAGCATGGCGTCGTCGGTGACGGTGGCGCCGCCGATGGTCTGGCCGCGGGTACGGGCTGACTCGTGGCCTTCCAGGGTGCGGTCGCGGATGTACTCGCGTTCCATGCCGGAAAGCGCGGCGAGCACGGTGAACACGATCCCGGACGGGTCGTGGTTGCCCTGAAGTTCGCCGGTGAGGAATTCCAGGGCGACGCCATAGGACTTGAGCTGCTCGGCGAGCTCAGCCAGGGCCAGGCCGCGTCCGAGGCGCTTGTGCTCGTGGACCACTAGCGTGACACCGAGGCTGGCGGCCCGCAGCTCCCGCGCGAACTCCACCGCACGGTCGAGCTCGGGACGACTGACGGCGCGGGTTGAGATCTTCTCGGAGAAGATCTTCGTCACGCCCGCGGCGGTGAGAGAGTCGAGCTGGGTGTCGAGCGACTGCCGGGCTGTGGACGCGCGAGCGTACCCGATCCGGACGTGCCCGCTCAGCTCGGCCCCGGAGCTTGCGTGGCGGGGCAGTTCGACCCACGGAGTGCCCGGCTTGCGGATCGGCGGGGTGACAACCGTCAGGGCCTTGGCGAGCGAGGGGATGAGGCGGAACCGGGCGGTGTGGTAGTTGATCGCCACCCTGCCCTTGCTGGTCCGGCAAGGTGACCCGGCGGGCGCGGCACAGCTGGACATGGGGCAGCCGTGGGTTTCCACGCTGAGGTACCCGTCATTCACCCGGCGAGTGTTTCATGGGGTCGTTTCATGTGGCTACAGTTTTGAAACGACCTATGAAACGGCGAATGCCCTGTTCGCGATCTCCGGTGAGAACTGTTTCATGTGTGCTCGTCTATGAAACGCCCGCCGGGATCGACCGGAAGTGATCTCGCGGGCCCAGCCTTCAGCCGACCGGTTCTGTGGGACGAGATCTTCCGGGGCCCGCGATCCAGTTTTAGTAGTACTGATGCATCAGGTTGGTTGCCCAGGGGGCTTGCCGTACCTCGTCCTGCGGCGCGAACTCGCGGAGGTACGGTTTGATGTCCAGCACCGGCGTGCCTCCAGGGCGTCAAGATCGGCCACGTGAAGCGCGCGTCCAGGGCCCGATAGTCCTATGACGTCGGCGCGGCCCCGCCAACCCCGGAGACTCTGATGTGCTGATGTCCTACCCGGCGGGCAGGATGGGCGCGGGAGGTACAGATGAGCGACATCGCGGACGTTCCACCCGCCGTTGTGGGCCGGCTCCGGGTGATCTGCGGGGAGCTGCCCGAGGCGTACGAGGAGCCGGCGTGGATCGGCTTGCGGTGGCGGATTCGCCGGGGGACGTTCCTGCACGTCTACACCACCGACGAGAGGGGGTCGGCGTACATCGATATGGACGATCCGGCCATCCTGATGACCTTCCGGGCGCCGCCCGGGGAGTTGGCCGCGCTGGCGCATGCCGGCCCTCCGTTCTTTCGGGCCGACTGGGGTGTGAATGTCGTGGGAATGGTGCTGGACGACGAGACGGACTGGGTCGAGGTTGCCGAGCTGGTGACGGACAGCTATCGCGTGCAGGCGCCCCGCCGCCTCGCGTTCCGGCTGAAGGCAGGTGGATGAACCGCCGGCTACCTCCCCACGTTGCCGCTTATCCAGGTTCGGTGCTGAGAAACATTCCTATTCACGGTGGGATAGGACGGGTTGCCACACTGGCCAGAGATATTTCAGGAGACGATTCCGATGACGACATCACCCAGTGCCGCATGCTCCGGCCGTCTGGCCGGATTTGCGGGTGCAGTTCATTCCGGGCGTGATCGGCTTCACGAACTGGTAGATGCCTTCGCAGGTCCACCGCGGAGTGACATCGAGGAAGACCTCGCGTCGTTCGTTGGGAAGCCCGCATTGCTGGTCTTTCCGTAGCCGGTCGTGACTACCTCGCCGGTCGGCACCGCGCCCTGGCTGGGCAGTGCGGGTGCGATGAGGGGCTCCGACAGCAAGAATGGGCTGGTCAAGCGTAGGATCGCGAGATCGCCGTCCATTGCCGGGACGCGCCTTCACTCGGTTCGGGCACCGGCCTCGAGCACGGTGAGGTCGCGGACCGCATACCGGTGATGCTCGGCCTCTTCCTTGCACACCACCGTGAGGCAGCGGCGCACGACGTACTCCTTGTCCGGGTAGGGGTCGGCCGGCTTGCGACCACATACCCGGTCGAGCTCGGCCTCGGTGAGCTCGTCGACGACCCGGCGCATCGTGGCCATGCGGGCGAGCCGCGGCGCGAGTACCTCGTCGAGCGTCGGGGTGGCATCGAGGGTGAGCCCGAGCTTCGCCGATGCTTCGGCCGGCATCCCGCCGGCAGGAAGGCCCAACGGGTGGTACGGCGCGTCCTCCTCGAGCACGGCGTTGCCGATCCAGGCATCGCTGGCCATCAGCAGATGCCGCTGCGTCTCGACGAACGACCACTCGCCGTCGACCTGCTCGTGCAGCTTCGCCTCGGGTAGGCGTCTGGCGCGGTCGAGCGTCTCCTCCCATTGCTTCTCGATGGCATCCCAAGCGGCCCGGTATTCGGCGGCGGACGTGGCCTCACGGGCCAGCACCCGGTTGGGATGCAGCCGGTCGAGCTCGGCCTCGACGTAGGCGGTCACGTCGACGTCGTTGACAACGACACGCTCGAAGCCGCCACCGAGGGAGACGTTGCCCCCATAGCAGTCCACGATCTTCAGGCCGGTGACGTCGCAATCGCGAATCGCGAGGCCGGAGAGGTCGCTCAGGTGGATGCGGGCACCACGGAACTGGTCACTTTGGGTGTACTCAGCAGGCATTGGGACAGTTTCCCGTATCCGTCCCGCCCGTGCCAGTGAATGGCACAACGTGAGGGTTGCGTGTTGCGTCCGGGAGGGGGAGTGCGGGATCGAGCATCTTGGCGAGCGCTCGACGATCGATCTTGCCCGCACGGTTGAGGGGGTCGGAGTGATTTGGAACGAAATCCCGATCCTGGACAAGGTCAGACGGGGTCGCCATGATCACGAATTTGGCGGCTGGGCGCATGCCTTTTACTTACGACCCCTCATGGGCGGGTTAAGGCCTGCAATCAGCCCTCGTCTTCTTCGTGCTGGGAGGGGTCTCGTAGCGGGCGAAGGCCTTCGCCGGGCTGGGAGGCGATGAAGTTGTAGCGGCCCAGCGTGTTGATGTGCTTATAGCCGAGGGGTGAGAGCCGGGCCACGTCCTCGTCGAGCACTTCTCGGTCCTTGGGCGGATGGGCACGCAGCTGTTCCACGGCGGCATCCAGGTAGCGGCTGTTCCACAGGACAATCGCGTTCAGGATCAGGCCGAGGGATCCGAGCTGATCCTCCTGGCCCTCACGGTACGCCTGGTGGATACGGCCGCGCCGACCGTGGCAGATCTCCCGGGCCAGCGTGTGGCGGGCTTCTTGGATAGTGAGCTGCCGGTTGACCCGGCGCCGGTAGGTGTCATCGACCGGGTCGATCACGGCGAGGAGATGGAGAGTCTTGGCGATGCGGCCGTACTCCTCGAAGGCCTGCCCGAGCGGCGTGGGGCGGCCTTCGCGGCCGAACATGCGCAGCAGGTCATAGGCGCGGACCTGGTTGGTGATCAGCGACCCGGCCACGCGCAGCATGTCCGGCCACCAAGTGATGATCTTCTTAAGGTTGATCTTGTTGCAAGCTAGCGCGTCCACTGGGCCGTAGCTGCCACGGGCTTGGTCGGGCAGGTCGGCGTACCAGAACCGCTGGTCGACCAGGTCGGCGAAGCGAGGTGAGAAGCGGTAGCCGAGGATGTCGAACAGGCCGAAGACCATGTCGGAATAGGAGGCGTTGTCAGTGGTGACCATCTCCGGCTTGATGCCGCCGTCCAGGTTCAGCAGGGTGTCGAGAATGTACAGGCTGTCGCGCGGGGTGCCGGGCACCACCATCTGCCCGATCCCGGACACCTGGTCGTTGATCGCGTTGAGCCAGGTGAGTCCGCGCTTGAAGTGGAAATACTTCGGCGACGGCCCGGTGTTGATGCTGCGTTTGGGCACGACGAAGCGCAGCCCGTCGACCGAGGCGAGCAGCCCGCCGCCCCAGCCGTTCACAATGGGCACCTCGCTCTGGGCCTGGATGAGCAGCGCGTTGGCCGCCGCCAGAGTCTCACCGCGCAGGTAGTACTGGTCCGCATGCGCCAGCCGGTCCCGCGTCAGTGCCCGCACATTCGAGTTGATCACCGGAGACAGGCCGATGTTGCAGGCCTCGCTGGTCAGCAACGCCACCAGCGAGGTAGCCAGATCCTCCATCCGAGTGGAGCCATCGGCGGCGTGGACGAAGGCGTCCAGGAATCCGGTCCAGGAGTGCACCTCGAACAGCAGATCCGGCAGATCGATGCGGGGCAGCATCGCGGCGGTCGTCGCCCGTAGCCAGCGCAGCATCTCGCTTTCGCCCAGCGCGCCGAGCCGCTCCACGTTCAGCTTGGGGCGTCCCCTCTCCGGGACCACGATGGAGATTTTGGCCTCTTCGCCCGCTTCCTCTAGTCGGTCGGCCATCTGCCGCCAGGCGGCATCCAGCACGTGCACCCGCTCAGCCAGATGCTCGATAGTCCCAGACCCGCCAGGACGTCTTCGCGGACCGCCTGCCACTGCGCTCCGTCCAGCAGCCGGGCGCGAGGATCGGACCAGCGGTGCGAGGGTGAGGCGAAGATGTCACGCCGCAGCAGCGCCCGCATGAGCTGCTCCAGCACGCACATCACATAAGCATCGCGATCGACCGACCCGGCCAGCAGGTCGGGGTTGGCGTACACGGCGCGCCGCCACATCGGCGGCACCAGCTTCTCATCGATCTCCTTGGGCAGCAGCGCCCGCTGCTTCACCTTGCGGCGGGCCAGCGCAGGCAGCCGCCGTACCGCGGCCAGCACCCGCTTGCCGCCGGAGGCGGCGCCCAGCGCCGGCGACTCACCCAGCAGCGTCAGGAACGGTCGGACCGTGTTGGAGCGGTCGGTCAGCGCACGTCGCATCGCACTGTCGCCGCCATCGTCTTCTGGGCTGATCAGAGATTCGACCTGCTCGAGCGCCTGATGTACCTCGGCGCGTGAGGCCACGGTCGCCACCGCCGCCCACAACGCGGCGACATCCAGGTCCGTCTGGGTCTCCTCCACCGCCTGCAGCCGCTCGATCAACACCCGGGAAGCCCTCGCCAGGATCCGGGAGGCTCTCTCCAATTTCGGCAGCATGGCCAGGCGCTCCTTGTCGGTCCCGCGCCGGGCCGGGTTGATCAGCTTGGTGGACATCAGCAGCGCGAACAGATCCAGCGCGTCGTCGATGGCCATCGCTTCCAGGTGACGCACCAGGGTGCACACCAGCGCGGTGCGCTTGGGCTCGCTGGGCCGTCCCAGGTTGGAGGTCTTGCTGTTCATCGCCTGCCGAGCCAGTGCCGACAGTCTGTTCGGCGGCACATGCGCGAGCTTGAGCCGTCCCAGGTCGAAGGCGGAGATCTCCTCTACCCGATGCAGCGCCTTGGCCAGGCTGCTGCCGGAGTTGCGAGTCGGTGGTTTCCGCAGCCGCTCCAGATCCGACCATCGCTTGCCTTTCGGGATCTCCAGCAGTGCGAGTAGCTGGCCGGGCAGCGCCGGATCCACCTGGCGGGTGGCCTTGGCGACCGTCGCGTGCAGCCGGCTCTCCGCTGCCTTGCGGACCTCGGAGACCTGCCGGGCCAGCACATGGACGCCGGGTAAGAGCACCCGATGCCGGCGCAGCCAGCCCACCGCGTGGTCGAACAGAGCGACCGGTCCCTCGGCGTGGATCCACGCCCGGCCGTGGAGGAAGGTCCGGAATTTCCGGCCCATCTCGTGATCCTCGTACACCTTGTAGCCGTAGGCGTCGCGAATCTCCCACGCATGCTCGTAGGCCGTCTGCTTGCGGCGGGTATACGCTTTCACCCACGAGGGATCGGCGATGTCGAGTTGCTCGGCCAGGTACTCCACCACCGGCCACGGCACCTCCAGCGGATCCTCCAAGAACAGCCCGACGTAGCGAACCGTCGTCAGTTGGAGAGCGAACCCGAGCTGGTGCGAGCGCGTGCGGCGCAACGCGATCAAGTCCCGGTCGACATCGTCCAGATAGAAGAACCGCTCCAGCTCCGACCGCATCGGCACCTCGGCGAACGTCCCATACGCCGCAGCCTGCTCATCCGTCAGAAACTCAACCGGCATGAAGCGGACGATAGCTACCTGATCGGCTGGTTCGTCCGCATCGTGATCGAACTGTAGTGCTCACGACCAGCGAAAACGCCAAGATCATTCTCACCGCTAATGGCTGTACCGCTGTTCCTCAACCCCGGAATCCGTCTGGGAGGCTGCTGTCCGGCGCCACCGGAATCTGTCCGGAGACATGGACCAGGCGTGCAGGAGCGGTGATCTCGTACGAGTGACGGTAGCCGCCACCACCAGGAACTATCGGGCCAGGAGTAATCATGCGCAGATCGTGACCGCACAGCAAATCCGCAGCAACCGAGATAATCCGCCCTGACGACCGCGACGCATTAGCCCGTCCTTTTGATCGCCCGGACAGAACCTAGCCACGGTAGCTGCGCCGGGCGTGGCCCGCGGGCGCCATGAGCACATCCGACACCCGAGGATGCGGCACGGCTTTGAAACCAGTACCGGCCGACTAACACCAAAGATCAACAAGCCTGGTCAGAGCGGTCTCATCGTGGAAGCAGCGGCTCAAGCGGAGCCGTCCCGGGAAGCACGGACGCTGGCGTCAGTTCGCCCCGCGCCAGTGCACAGAGGCGAGCGCGGTGGCCCTCCAGCAGGCGGCACAGCAGCTGGGCGGTCGCGGTGTGCGCGCCCCTTACAGAAGCCTCCAGCAATCCCGGCACGGTTCACACACGATGGCTCCGCGTAGATGAAGGCCCGCGAGGTAGCTTTCGGGGTCTTGTCGAAGCGGAAAGCCGGCCCGCGCCACTCCTTGATCCGATCGATGCGGCGTTCGGCCGTGTTGCGCTGCTCATACAGCTCTGGATCATGACTGACCGGGCGGCCACCACGGGAACCGCGGTTCTTACGGTTGGCCGCCTGGTCACTTTTTTCGGGGATGACGGCCTTGATAAGGGGTGAAAGCCTGCCTCGGCTGCATTCGTTCACCTGTGCCAAGCCTCCGTTTGACAGTTCGTCCTCGCATGAACGCAATGCCTGTACTGGAGGCCGGCCGACCTGCACGGCTTCGGCGAGTCACCGAAAGGTGGGCTCCGATATCCCGCATGTGATGGGAATGGATTGCGTAGCAGGACGTCGGTTGAATGGTCGCCGCGCCCAAAGGATGTGCGGCTCGTTCACCGTGTGGCATGAATTTCCATTCCATCTCGGTATTCATTTCATCTGGCGACACCTGCACCGGTCCTCGTGGCGATACGGCGCAGATTCCCAATGCGGTCCGGCCGCACTCTTTTAACACGCCGGAAACATGATCACCAAGTGCGGTCGAGTCGCAACTCGGCGCGAAATTGCCGCCATTGAATCTTTCTTGTCATGCTATTAGGGAAAATAGTTCACCTGGCGTACACCAGATGGCACTTTTGTCGCGGTTATATGCGGGCTCAAGAGAAATGGAGACGCCAGCCGGGGTGTCCCAAAATCGGAGCAAAAATGTCTGATACCAAAAGGGCCTGGGCTCGGCCCGGCCGCAGGATGATCGCCGTCGCGATGAGCGCCGCCCTGACGCTGGCCCTGGGGCTGACGATGCCCGCGCCCGCCCAGGCCTACGTCGGCGTCGGCAACCTGAAGAACTACGCGACCAACCGTTGCCTGGACAGCAACTGGGCCGGCGAGGTGTACACGCTGCCGTGCAGCCCTCGTGACACCAACGACCACCAGCTTTGGGAGCCGATCCTCCAGCATCGTGGCGACGGCATCCCCGGCTCGCATCTTCGCTTTGACCTCGTAGTTTTGAAGAACAGGGCGACAGGCCGGTGCCTCGCCCGCATCAGCTCGGGAGCTCTCAGGACGACCGTCGAGTGCGAGGACAACGACTCGTCTTCCGCCCGTGAGTGGTTCGCTCAGGGTACGAGCTGGAACAAGGTCATCTTCTCCCTGTGGTGGGGCAACACGAGTTACGCGGTCGACAGCGACCATGCCGGCAACGCTTACGCGCAGGCGTGGAACGGTGGCCTCCACCAGCAGTGGAACCACGACGCGTAAGCGCGTCACCGAGTTCTCGCGTCGTCCGGCCTCGCCGGGGACGGAGGGAAGTCACCTCCGCCCGTCCATCGCCGGCGGGGCCGCGGTCGTCGACGCGCTTCGCCTCGCCCCGCATCCGCGACCAACGTGACGGGAAGCGGAGCCTCACACGACCTGCGTCAGGGGCGGACCCTGACCGCCCCGGCATCCCGGCAAGCATCTTTGATCAACCCGCCCGCTCGGCGAGCCGCCGGCGGATGAACAGGTGGAGGGACCGTGCTCGCATCCCGCGGCAGGATGTTCACCCGATTAAGAAGAAGAGGCAGGGTCCTGACGGCCCTGCTGGTGACCCTTTCACTGCTGCTCCAGGTGGGCTTCCAGCCTGCCGCGAAGGCCGCGACCACGATCACGGTTAACTTCGCGCTCCCCGAAGGTTTCGAGCGTACCCAGATCCACGACTGGGTCGCCGACATGAACGGTGCCAACGAACTGCTCAGCGACTCCTTCAAAGAGGAACTGATGCGTAACAAGGGGTCCATTCCAGTTGGGTTCATGGACAACTGGGTGGACTTCGACGGAACCATCGCCGTGAGAGGTTCCACCCTGACGATCACAGCGGAGACCGACGAGCCGCCCCCCGAGCCGGCCCCATCACCGCCCCCCGGAGTGTCCCCATGGGCGGCCTTTCTGATCGGCCTCGCCACCGTGGGGATCTATCTCACCATCCGAATCACCTGCTCTTTGTTCTTCCTTCCCGAGTCAGGTCCGCTGGCGCCCCTCGCCAACGCGGCATGCTCGGGGCTGGCGACCTTCTTCGCCAATTTCGCCAGGGGCGCGATCGTCCAGACCATCGCCCCGAGCCCAGATCCGAACGCCTGGTGGAATCTCCTGATCTGGTCCTTTGTCCTCGGCGCGAGCTCGGCCCTCTGGGACGGCTACTTCGGGCCCCGCTTGAACCTCGACCATGGGAGCTCGTTCACGAGTCTGGCCCGGGGCGTGCGTGATTTCGGTCGCCAGGTGAAAACCTGGTGGTGGGGGGGCAACGTCGGCGCGTCCATGGAAGCCGCGGCTGCGACCGTGGAGGAGAACATTCCTCAATACGTGGAAGAGATCGAACTCGCCGCCGGCGAACGTGGATCGCAAACCCGGGCCTTGCGGGTAATGCCGCTCGGTGACTCCATCACCCACGGCGTCGGCGGGACCCCTGGCGGCGTCGGCTATCGAGGCCGCCTGTGGGACCTGTTGCAGGACGACGCGAGCGCACTCGACTTCGTCGGCTCCGTGGACTCCGGGCACGGCTACATCCCCGACACCGACCACGAGGGGCACCCCCGCTGGCGGATCAGCCAGATCGACACCCTGGCGACCGAGTGCGCGATCAGCCGCTACCGGCCCAACGTCGTCGTGTTGCACATCGGGACCAACGACCTGGCGAACGACGAGGAGCCCGACACGGCCCACATCCGCCTCGGCGGGCTGGTCGACAGGATCACCGACATCTCGCCGCTCACCACGGTCCTCGTCTCCAGCCTCGTGCCGGCGAAGGACGAGAGGGACAACTCGCTGATCGCGATGTACAACGCCAGGCTGCCGACCATCGTCAACAACCTCCGCGCCGAGGGCAAACGCGTCAGGCTGGTCGGCAACGGCGCTCTCGGGTTCACCGCGGCCGACCTGGCCGACTCGCTGCACCCCAACAACGACGGCTACCGCAAGATGGCCAACGCCTACCACAACGCGATCAACGCCGCGATGGACGAGGGCCTGATCATGCCCGCGCTCCCCGGCGACAACCGACCGTGCACCCCGGCGCCGGCCAGCCCGCCGCCGCCCCCGACGGGCCCCGCTCCCGCAGGCTGGGATTACGCAGGCAAGATCGCATCGGTTCCTGGCGCGAGCCGTGCGCAGGTCCGCTTCGCCGACGTGAACGGCGACGGCCGCGACGACTACCTCCTGGTCGGCGAGCAGGGCCAGGTCAGGGCCTGGCTCAACAACCGCGCCGGTCAGGGCGGCGGCTGGAACTACATCGGCGAGATCGCCACCGGGGCGGCCCCCCGCCAGCAGGTGCGATTCGCGGACGTGAACGGCGACGGCCGCGACGACTACCTGGTGGTCGGCGACCAGGGCCAGGTCTCGATGTGGCGCAACGCCGGCACCGGCGGCGCCGTCAGCTGGGTGGCCCAGGGCGTGGTCGCCACGGGTGTCGGCGCGACGCGTGACCAGGTGCGGTTCGCCGACGTCGACGACGACGGCCGCGACGACTACCTGGTGGTCGACGACCAGGGCCGGGTGCGCGCCTGGCTGAACCAGGTCACCGTCGGCGGCGGGGGGTGGTCGTACCAGGGCGAGATCGCCTCGGGCGTCGGCGCCACCCGTGACCAGGTGCGATTCCACGACCTCGACGGTGACGGCGACGACGACTACCTGGTGTTCGACGACACGGGTTACACCAAGGCCTGGCTGAACAACGTCGGCGGCAACCGGCCGTGGATCTACCAGGGCGCCGTCGTCGGTGGCGTGGGCGCCTCCCGTGACGAGGTGGTCATGGCCGACATCGACGGGAACGGCCGCGACGACTACCTGACCGTCAACGCCGCAGGCGAGGTCGCGGCCTGGCTGAACGAACGCTGGGGCCGTGCCGACCCGTGGGACTACCAGGGCCAGATCGCCTCCACCGACGCGCCCCGCCAGGAGGTCAGGTTCGCCGACCTGAACGGCGACGGCCGCGACGACTACCTTCTGGTGAAGGACAACGGCAGGGTGGAGGCCTGGCTGAACGTCCGGGAGGCAGATCGCGTCGGCTGGAACTTCCGCGGCGAGGTCGCGTCCGGATCGGGTCCGCGCGACCACATCCGCTTCGCCGACCTGAACGGCGACAACCGCGACGACTATCTCGTGGTCGGCGACCAGGGCCAGGTCAAGGCGTGGTTCAACAGCGGCACCGGTGATGCCGTCGCCTGGACGAGCAAGGGCCAGCTCGCCTCGGGCTCCGCCCCCCGCGACCAGATCAGGTTCGCCGACATCGACGGCGACAACCGAGACGACTACCTCGTGGTCGACGACCAGGGCAGGGGCCGGCTCTGGCGCAACACCGGCACCGGCGATGCCGTCTCGTGGGTCAGTCAGGGCGAGATCGCCTCCGGCGTCGGCGCGACCGGTCCCACGG
Organism: Streptosporangium sp. H16; assembly: GCF_051918855.1. Lineage (NCBI taxonomy): Bacteria > Bacillati > Actinomycetota > Actinomycetes > Streptosporangiales > Streptosporangiaceae > Streptosporangium > Streptosporangium sp. H16. Next base: position 32,540 of record NZ_JBPXMD010000041.1, on the reverse strand, counting down.
TGACCTTCGCCGACGTCAACGGCGACCGCCGTGACGACTACCTGGTCCTCGGCGACTACGGCCAGATCCGCGCGTGGACCAACAACCGGGGCGGCTCCGGGTCGGCCTGGCAGGCGGCCGGCGAGATCGCCTCCGGCGTCGGCGTGGCCCGCGCGAACATCGGTCTGGCCGAGATCAACGGTGACCGCCGGGTCGACTACCTCGTCCACGACACTCTGGGCGGGGTGAAGGCCTGGTTCAACAACGGCGCCGGCACGACCGGTACGACCACCCCCATGCCGAACGACCCCCAACCACCGCCGCCGGGAGGCCTGCCGCTCTGCGTGGCCAACCGGTGTTGGTGATCTGAGGCGCCCTGATCGATCAGAGCGAAACCGAAACTCGCATCACGGGCTTCGCCGGAGACCGTTCCGGCGAAGCCCTGCGACTGCCGGCCGTAACGCGCGGTCGGAGGTCGCGATGGTCATGCGGGGCCCCGACCGCTGACGAAGGGCGGCTGTGGGCCGACACACGGTCGGCTAACAGTCGGCTACGACGGCGCCCATTCCGCTGAGGTCCTTCGCTCACCCCAGGGGGCGGCCGGAGTACGCCAGAAGGGCGCCGTGGACCGGGGCGATGTACCGGATAAAAGGCCGGTCGAGCTCGGCCTCGACGTAGGCGGTCACGTCGACGTCGTTGACGACGAGACGCTCGAAGTCGCCACCGAGGTAGACGTCGCTCCCATAGCAGTCGACGATCTTCAGACCGCTGACCTCGCAATCACGGATCTCGAGACCGGCGAGGTCGCACAGGTGGATGCGGGCACCACGGAACTGGTCACTCTGGGCATACTCGGCAGCCATCGAGGCAGTCTTCCGCACCCGTCCCGCCCGCGCCACCTTTGGAGGGCGATCCGGTTCACAACCGCCACAAGATCCCGTTGATGACCTCGCGGTGGTCACGCCAGGGACGTTCCCTGCCATCGGTCGCGGGCGGCAGGGGCTCGATCCGTTGCCAGGCCTTGTCGGTCAGCTCACCTCGTCGCACCACGAACGATCATCTAACCGCATCCACCGTGATCATTTGTCGGACACCGCCGCCCAAGCCCGCCGCGACCTGCCCATCACTTCCTGACCTCCCCATGCCCGGGGCACAAACGACCCGCTAGGGCGTGGCGCTCAACGCGCGTATGGCTTCCGTAACTAAACTGGATATTTAGGGATATTTAATATCGATTCGGGGCAAATAGGCCGAAGATGCTGTAGATGGGTACGCGCCTGACGCCAACTTGGGAGGCTTCATGAGCATAGATGTCGCCGAACGAGAGCACCTGGCCCTCGGTGAGCTTACCGACCGTTTGACGAAAGTCTTCGCCGGTACTCATGAGGCCGAGCGGGTGCACTCCACTGTGACGGCAATCCACCAGCGCTTCGATGACCGTCCTATCCGTGATTTCGTTCCCGTTTTCGTTGAGCGGATCGCCCGTAAGGAACTCGGCGGCTCCGCCTGAGGCGCTGGGCGACTCCAGGGGCGGTGGAGCGCAGCGCAGACATGTCCTTGCAGGCGATTGGGCCTGCTTGCCGTCAGCCTGGAGGCGTGCGCGGGCCTGCTTCGCTCCTGCGCACTCACGCGGTGTAGGCGATCGGGAGCGCCGCGCCCGAGAGGAACCGCTCGCTCGGCTTGATCCGCTGGGCACCCGGTTGTACGAGGTGGCCAAGCCGCTCTACCGGGCGGCGAGCGGGACCAGTGTGACCAGGGGCGAGATACACCATGGCGGGGGTAGGTTGCGCCAGACCGTCCGGCTGAGTACGACCTCCTCGAAGGTCGTGCGAAGATCACGAAGATGTTCTCGCGCGGGTGGCGCCCATCGCGCCCAGCGGTAGGCGAACTGGGGGAACAACAGGGGGCCACCGTCGTCACCCGGCCGGGGTGAACACCGGAAGACATCTCCCCGAGCTCTCCACCGGCCGACGTCCCCTGGCCGGGGCTCTGGTGCGCCACGATCAAAGGCCGGGGGATCGGGGCGCCCCCTCCCGCCGTTACCGAAAGTCGGCGATCTAGCGTGTTCGAGCAGGTGATTCATTCAGGTGATTCATTGTTTCGAGCGCGAGCGGGTCAGGGCGTCAGGTCGGGTTTGTTGGTGATGATGCCGTCCACCCGGTAGGAGATCACGCGCCGCATCATCGCCGGATCGTCCACGGTCCAGGTGAAGACCTCCATGCGGTGGCGGTGGACGCGCCTGACGTACTCGGGGGTGAGCTCGTTGTAGGGCGGGTTGATCTGGTCGGCGAACCTCGCGAGTCTCGGGAGGTCGGCGATCGCGGGCGTGCCGATCAGGCCGATCGGGACCCGGGGCATGACCCGGTGGAACGTGCGCATCGAGTTCCAGTCGAACGACTGCACGACGAGCCGTCCGGGCCCCAGCCACGAGGGGTGACGTCGTAGCTCGTCGGCGACGCGGGTCTCGATGCCCCGGTAGAGCCCCGGCGCCTTGATCTCCAGCAGCAGGCCGAGCCGGCTCGCGCTCATCGCGCGCAGGGTCTCTCCGAGCGTGGGCACCGGCTCGCCCTTGTACTTCGCGTCGAACCACGAGCCCGCGTCCAGCCTGCGGATCTGCGCGAGGTTGAGGTCGCCGACCCTCCAGGGCGCCAGGCCGGGGAACAGTCTCTCGGCGTTGGTGGTACGGGCCAGTGTCGTGTCGTGCATCAGGACCAGCTCGTGGTCCTTGGTCTCCTGGACGTCGAGCTCGAACATGTCGGCGCCCTGCTTGTTCGCCAGCTCGAAGGCCGCGACGGTGTTCTCCGGCGCGTACGCCGACGCCCCGCGGTGGGCGACCGTGGTGGGGGCCGGTGGCTGCGCGGCGGCCGGGGGAACGACCGCCGCCAGCACCGCCAGCGTGGTCATGACGGTGAGGACGAGTCGTCGGAACATGGGTCTCCTCGACATCCGGGGAACGTCCTACGACCCTGAATCTGACCCACGTTCATGACATCGAGTTGACATGCGAGTGGTTGGCCGATGCCGGGCAGATGAGCAATCGCCTCGGCACCGCTGTGCCGCGCGTGTCGCTATGGCCCGGCGTGGGAGAGGGTTGGAAGTAGTTGGTGGTTGAGCATGTATCAGGATGTGTGAGTGAACGTGAAAGAGTGGGTTAAGGCGCAGGCGTCTTCATCGACGTGCCCGCCTCCACCGACACCGCTGGCAAGACCACCGGCTCCCTCTGCGGTTTCCTGCGCTCCCGAGGCAGGCGTCTGACTGTTCGCCGGTCAGGTAGTCATTGATCATGACTCCTACAGTACGTTGACGGTCGGCGACGTACTGTGAGGGGGAGGGTTGATGCGGGTCCACCAGGCCTACCGCTACGCCCTGGACCCCACCCCCGAGCAGGTGCGCCTGCTCGCCTCCCACTGCGGCGCGTCCCGGTTCGCCTTCAACTGGGGCCTGGCCCGCGTCAAGGCCGCCTTGTCCCAGCGGGAGGCGGAGAAGTCCTACGGGGTGCCCGATGAACACCTGACCGAGGCGCCGTGGTCGCTGTATGGCCTGCGCCGGGCGTGGAACACCGCCAAGGGCGACGTCGCGCCGTGGTGGGCCGAGCACTCCAAAGAGGCCTGCACCAGCGGCCTGGACGGCGTGGCGCGGGCGCTGAGGAACTGGGCGGCTTCGCGTCACGGCACCCGTAAGGGGCCGAAGGTCGGGTTTGCCCGGTTCAGGTCCAAGCACCGCGCCACCCCCTTCGTGCCGGTTCACCACCGGTGCGATCCGGGTGGAGGCCGACCGCCGCCACGTGACACTGCCCCGGATCGGCACCATCCGCACTCACGAATCGACCCGGAAACTGGCCCGGCATCTGGAGCGCGGCACGGGGCGGATCCTGTCGGCCACCGTCCGCCGCGAGGAGGCACGGAAACGTGTCCAAGGTGCTCGTCCCGGCCGTGCTGGCGCCGCTGGCGGCGATCCTGGTGGCCACCGTCGGCACCTACCTGGTCTACGTCATCACCAGGAACGTCCCCGAGAACACCAGGAGGCGCGGGTTCCAATACGGCCAGATCGGCTCGGCCTCGCTGGTCTCCCTGGCCCACGGCACCAACGACGCGCAGAAGACGAGGGGCGTCATCACCCTCGCGATGATCGCCGCCGGCCTGTTCGTCATCTACGTCGGGGCGTACATCTTCAACGTCCTGCAGGTCAGCCTGTGCCAGATCGTGACGCCCCCGCAGCTGCTCGGCCGGATGAACTCCGTCTTCCGCTTCGTCACCTGGGGCATGATCCCCCTCGGCGTCACCGTCGGGGAACTGCTCGTGGCCCCGCTCGGGCTGCGCGAGGTCTTCTGGATCGCCGCGGTCCTCACCGTCCTGTCGATGCTGCCTCCCCTCTTCTCCCTGGTACGCAAGCTGCGCGACGGTCAGGCCCCGGCCGAACCCGAGGACGGCTCCAAGGACGGCTCCATGGACGGTGCGCGGCCCGCACGGACGGGGGACCGACCGTGCCGCCGCACGCCGAGCAGACGTTCATCGCGATCATCGGGATGGCGGGCCGTTTCCCCGGCGCGCCGGACGTCGACGCGTTCTGGGCGGGGCTCGCCGCCGGAACCGAGTTCATCACGCGATCCCCCGAGGAGGAGAACACCGGCGGGGCCTCCGCCTACGGCGTCGTGCCGGACGCCGACCTCTTCGACGCGGGCTTCTTCGGCTTCTCGCTGTGCGAGGCCCTGGAGAACGCCGGCTGCGATCCAGGCGCCTACCCCCGGCGTGATGCGTGTACGGCGGCTGCGGGGACACCGATCACCTGGCGATGCTGCGGGAGCGCCGGGACCTGTTCCCCGGCGTCACGGACTGGCAGACGGGTGTTTCGGGGACTCCTCCCTGATCGTGTCGCTGAGCAGGTCATTGCGTCCGTTGATCTCGTTGACCCAGGTGGTCACCTCAGCCCGGTCGAGGCCTTCGGGAACCGGGATCTCCAGCATGGTCCTGGTGGTGGCGGTCTGCGCCGCCGGCAGGTGGTTCTCTCGGGGCGGCATGGTCTTCGGCCGGTTCCCGAAGGTGGGCGCGGACGGCGTACGGGCGGTGGTGACGGGCGATCCGAGGGGCGCCCTCGACGCTTTCCAGCGGGTCGAGGCCGGCGCCGGGGGATTTATGCGAGTTCCGGCGTGACGACGGCGACCGCCCTTCGAGCGGCGTGTCGGTGAACGGAAAGTGAATTGTCAATACGTTGTGAGTGCCTCGCTCCGCACTGTCGTCATTAATCACATAATTCAATTACAACCGCTATTTCATAGCGATACGGGGCAAGCTTTCGAGGGATCACATGAGGCGTTGGATCGGTGTCGGGCTGGCACTGCTCCTCGGCGCCGCCGTGGTGGCGGCGATCGTGGTGGGCAACCGTGACGGCGGCGCGGAGACGCGTGAGCTCACCCTGGTCCGGGGGGTGATCGGATCGGAGAAGAAGCCGTTCTTCGACGATCCGAGAGTGCGGGCGGCCTTCGCCGCGCACGGTCTCCGGGTGGAGGTCGACACCGCCGGGTCGCGCCAGATCGCGACCTCGGTGGACCTGGGGAAATACGGCTTCGCGTTCCCGTCCAGCGCTCCGGCGGCCGAGAAGATCAGGCGTGACCGGGGTGCCGCCCGCACGTTCGCGCCGTTCTCCTCGCCCATGGCGATCGCCACTTTCACCCCGATCGTGGACGTGCTCACCAGGGCGGGCGTCGTACGGGACTCCGGTCAGGGTTACCAGGTGCTCGATATCCAGAAATATCTGGGTTTGGTGGCGAAAGGCACTCGGTGGGATAAATTGCCGGGTAATACCGCTTACCCGGCGCGCAAGCGCGTGCTGCTCACCACCACCGACATCCGCACCTCCAACTCCGCGGCGATGTACCTGGCGATCGCCGGTTACGTGGCCAACGGCGACGACGTGGTCACCTCCGACGGGCGAGGGGCCAGGGTCGCCCAGGCCGTCGCCCCCCTCTTCCTCGACCAGGGCTACTCCGAGACCTCCACCGAGGCGCCGTTCGAGGACTACCTGTCCCTGGGGATGGGGAAGACGCCCATGGTCGTGATCTACGAGGCGCAGTACGCCTCGCGCCTGTTCGCCGGGGACGGCTCGATCCGCCCCGACATGCGGCTGCTCTACCCCTCTCCCACGGTCCTGAGCAAGCACACGCTCGTACCGCTGAGCGCGCGGGGCACCGAGGTCGGCCGCCTCCTGCAGGAGGACCCGGAACTCGGACGCCTCGCGGCCCTGTACGGCTTCCGCACCGCCGCCCCCCGGGCGTTCGACGACCTCGTGGCGAAGGTGGGGGCTCCGCTGCCACCCGGCCTGGTCGACGTGGTGGAGCCCCCCGACCACGAGCGGCTGGAGGGCATGATCTCCGCGGTCGAGACGCTCTACCGCTCCGGAGCGGTCCCCTCACCCACTCCCTGACCTCACCTTCCCAGCGCTTCGAGGAGAGACCACCGTGAGCGATCTCGTGCTCAGCCCGCCCGAACCCGTGGCCAAGGTGCCCACGGAGAAGGCGGCCACCATGCTGCCGGTCCCGGAGGGGCGGGAGGCGGAACTGGCGGAGAAGGCCCGCGGTTTCGCCGAGGAACTGGGCGGCCTGGACCCCAGGTCGCCGGAGTTCACCAGGAAGGTGCACGACATCACCTCCATGGGCGACGCGGAGATCCGGGCCTCCTCCCAGGTGGCGAACCGCATGCTGAGGCGCCCGGTGGCCGCGCTGGCGTCCGTCAAGGGCGAGGGCCGGGACGCGCAGGCGGCGGTGGCGGGGCAGCTGGTCGCGCTGCGCCGGACGATCGTCGACCTCGATCCCAAGCAGACGTCCGGCCCGGCCAGGAAGCTGCTGGGACTGATCCCGTTCGGCGACCGGCTGCGCGACTACTTCGCGAAGTACCGGTCGGCGCAGAAACACCTCGACGACATCATCCGCGCCCTGAAGTCCGGGCAGGACGAGCTGCGAAAGGACAACGCGGCCATCGAGGGCGAGAAGACCAACCTGTGGGAGTCGATGAAGCGCCTGCAGGAGTACGCCCTGCTCGCCGCCGCCCTCGACGCCGCGGTGGAAGAGAAGATCATGTACGTCGAGGCGGCCGAGCCGGAGAAGGCCACCGCCCTGCGCTCGGACGCGCTGTTCGGCATCCGGCAGAAGCACCAGGACCTGCTGACCCAGCTCGCGGTGTCCGCCCAGGGGTATCTCGCGCTGGACCTGATCCGCAAAAACAACCTCGAACTGATCAAAGGCGTGGACCGGGCGACCACGACGACGGTCGCGGCGCTGCGCACGGCCGTGACCGTGGCCCAGGCCCTCGCCAACCAGAAACTCGTGCTCGACCAGATCACCGCGCTGAACGCCACCACCTCCGACCTGATCGTGGCGACCAGCGAGATGCTGCGCACCCAGGCCGCCGGCATCCAGACCCAGGCGACCTCGACCACGGTCGACATGGACGCGCTGCGCAAGGCGTTCGACAACATCTACGCCACCATGGACATGATCGACACGTTCAAGGCCAAGGCCGTGGAGAACATGGCGATCACCGTGGACAGCCTGACCGTCGAGCTGGACCACGCGCGCACGTACCTGGAGCGCTCCCGGCGCGGCGACGAGCAGGAGCTCCCGCGATGAGCGGCCCGGCGCCCGGTGCGTCGCCGGCCCCCCGCCCGGCCTGGTCGGCATCCGGCGTGCCACTCGGTTCACGCTCGACTGGGTCGGCGCTCGGCGTGCGGGCGGGTGGCCGCCGGGTGAGGCGGGCGCTCGCCGTGCTGGTCCCGCTGGTCCTGCTGGTGGCGTCGGCCGCGTGCGGCGGAGCCGACACGCCCGGCACCTCCGACACTCCCGCCGACGGCTCCGACGTGCTCCGCGTCCTCGCCGGAAGCGAGGTCGGCGACCTGGAACCGCTGCTCAGGCGGGCCGAGGACGCCATCGGCGTGCGGGTCACGCTGTCGTACGCCGGAACGCTCGACGGGGCCGACCAGGTGGCGAGCGGCGGCGCGGACGGGCGCCACGACGCGACCTGGTTCTCCTCCAACCGCTACCTGTCGCTGATCGACGGGGCGGCCGCGCGGCTCTCGACCCAGACCAAGGTCATGGTCTCGCCCGTGCTGCTCGGGCTGAAGGCGTCCAAGGCCCGCGAGCTCGGCTGGGACGCCAAGCCCGTGACCTGGAACGACATCGCCTCGGCCGCCCGCGCCGGGAAGTTCACCTTCGGCATGACCAGCCCCGCCGCGTCCAACTCCGGATTCTCGGCCCTGGTCGGCGTGACGGCGGCGCTCTCCGACGCCGGCGAGGCCCTGGAGGAGGCCCAGATCACCGCGGCGACCCCCCAGCTGAAGGAGTTCTTCTCCGCGCAGACGCTCACCTCCGGCTCCTCCGGCTGGCTCGCGGACGCGTACACCAAGGAGGGCACGGTGGACGGGCTCGTGAACTACGAGTCCGTGCTGCTCGGCCTCAACGCCTCCGGAAAGCTCTCCGAACCGCTCACACTGGTCTACCCGAGCGACGGGGTGGTGACGGCCGACTACCCCCTCACGCTCCTGAGCTCCGCGCCTCCGGAGAAGAAGGAGCTGTACGGCAAGCTCGCCACCTGGCTGCGCACGCCGGAGATCCAGCGGGAGATCATGACCACCACCCACCGCAGGCCCATCGTCCCTGAGGTTAGGCCGGAGCCGCGTTTCGGGACCGCGTCGCTGGTGGAGCTGCCCTTCCCCAACCGGCGCGGCGCGGCCGACAAGCTGATCGGCGTCTACCTCAACCAGGTCCGCAGGCCGTCGCGGACCCTGTTCGTGCTGGACACCTCCGGCTCGATGAAAGGGGAGCGGATCACCGCGCTCAAGCAGGCGCTGAGCGCCCTGTCCGGCGCCGACACCTCCGCCAGCGGATCGTTCTCGCGCTTCCGCGACCGCGAGACGGTCACGATGATCCCGTTCAACACCGGCCCCGGCACCCCGCGGACCTTCACCCTGCCCGACCGCGACGCCGAACCGGTGCTCCAGCGGATCCGCTCCTACGGCGAAGGACTGCGGGCCGGCGGCGGTACCGCGATCTTCGACAGCCTGCGGGCCGCCTACGAGCAAGTGCGGTCCTCGCCGTCGGAGGACTTCACCTCCATCGTGCTGATGACGGACGGCGAGAACACCGACGGCGGCTCCTACGACGACTTCGCCGCCCACTACGCCTCTCTCCCCGTGAAGGTCAGGACGTTCGTCGTGCTCTTCGGCGACAGCGACGTCGACGAGATGAAGCGGATCGCCGAGCTCACCGGCGGGGCGACCTTCGACGCCCGGCGGGGATCGCTGGCCACGGCCTTCAAGGAGATCCGTGGCTACCAATAGCCCGGGAGAGCGGATCCTCGCCTACGCCGGATCGACCAGGAACATCGCCGGATGCGCCCTGGCCCTCACCGGGGTGGTCCTGGTCTTCCTCGGCGTCGCCGGAACGTACTGGCCCGTCGTGGTCGCCGGGCTGTACGGCGTCGGGGCGCTGCTGGCCCCGGCGGACCGGGTGAGGCTCACGATCTCGCACGCGGAGGTGGAGTCCCGGCAGCTGGGTGCCGACCTGGACACCCTGCTGGCCGAGGTCGGCCAGAACCGCTTCCCCGACGACGTGACGACGAGGGTCGGCGCGCTCGCCGAGGTGCTGCGCGGCATCCTCCGGCGGGCGGACACGCTCACCTCCTCACCCGACCACCTGCACATCGTGTCGCAGACGATCAGGGACTACCTGCCCTCCAGCCTGGAGACGTACGCGAACCTGCCCCGCTCCCGCGCGCTCACGCGGCGCGGCGAGCGGGAGCGCAGCGCGCACGAGGAACTGCTCGCCCAGCTCGACCTGCTGGACACCCAGCTGCGTAAGGTGGCCGAGTCGGTCTACCGGGGCGACGAGCAGGCCCTGCGCGACCAGGGCAGGTTCCTGCGGGACCGGTTCGGCGGCTCCGGCCTGGACCTCTGACCTGGTCGCCCGACGTCTCCGGGGGCGCGAGGAGGCCCCGTCTCGATCGCCTTCGCACCGGTGAGGTCACAGAGCGGGGAGTGGCACGCCACCGGATCCAGGGTGGCGAGGGCCTGCAGCAGGTGGAGGGTTATTACAGTTGGCACTTGAGTATGTTTTAGTATACAAGAGTGAACTTGAAAGAGTGGGCTAAGGCTCAAGGTGTCCACCCGATCACCGCTTACCGGTGGTATCGGGAGGGCACCCTGCCCGTGCCCGCTCGCAAGGTTGGGCGGCTGATCCTGGTCGGAGACATCGATCCCACCGCCCAGCACGGCGAAACCACGGTGGTGTACGCCCGCGTTTCCTCATCTGACCAGAAGGCCGACCTGGACGGCCAGGTCGCGCGGGTGACGGCGTGGGCGACCGGGCGCGGCATCAGTGTGGATCGGGTGGTGACCGAGGTCGGCCCCGCCCTCAACGGCCGCCGCAAGAAGTTCCTCGCGCTGCTCGCCGACCCGCAGGTGAGCACGATCGTGGTCGAACACCGCGACCGGTTCGCCCGGTTCGGAGCCGAGTACGTCGAGGCGGCCCTGTCCGCCCAAGGCCGCCGCCTGCTCGTCATTGACCCCGCCGAGGTCGATGACGACCTGGTGCGAGACGTCACCGAGATCCTCACCTCGCTGTGTGCCCGCCTGTATCGGGATTGGGGAATCCAGGAACAGCGGTTATCGCTGAGAACGATCATGGCGTTGGTAGGCAAGGGCGAGTAGGCGTTGACTTTGCGGTCTACCTGGGAGGTCGGGCCTGGTCGTGATCGGCCAGGGCGCGGTAGAGGGTGGATCGGCCGATCTTCAGGTGCCGGGCGATCGAAGTGACCGACTCGCCGCGTGCGCGGCGGTCGCGGGCGATGGCGAGGGTGTCATCGTCAACGGCGGGGGGCCGTCCGCCGTAGCGCCCCTGGGCGTTGGCGGCGGCGAGGCCGTCCATGGTGCGTTCGTGGATGAGGTCGCGTTCCATCTCCGCGGCCATCGCGGCCACCATGAACAACATCTTGTCCGCGATGGTCTGCCCGTTCGGCTTGTGCACCCCCGCGCAGATCCCGGTCAGGATCTCCAGATTGACCTCCCGGGCGTGCAGCTCGTCCTCCAGGAGCACCAGGAGCTCCTTCATGGACCGGGCGATCCGGTCCGGCTTGTAGATCACCAGTGTGTCGCCCGGCTTGAGCGCGTCCAGGACGGCCCGCAGCTTTGGCCGGGCTCCACCTGTGCTGGCGGTCTCCTCGATCACCTCGCGGCAGTCCGCGGCCGCGAGGGCATCCAACTGCATTTGATGATCTTGTGCCCGTCCGGAGACTCGGGCGTAGCCGGTCCGGACGGTGTTGGTGTGGGTGGCGGGGGCCTGCGGGGCGGGCTGCATCCCGGAATCGTCCCGTAAACCGTCCCGGAACTCAATCGCCCGGACCGTGTTTCGGGACTGGTTTCGGGACGCGCCGACCTGGGCGTCCTCGTTGCGATCGCGGCCGTCCCGTATTCGAGCGTTTTCGGGACAGCGATTCTGGCCGCTTTCGCCGACTGCGTGACCACGTCCTTGACGGTGGGCGGCTGGAGGTTTCCTACAGGCCGAGCGAAGCGACGAGGTCGTGCATCTCCTCGCGGTAGACGCTCGACGGGTCGTGCATCAGGGCGCTGAGGTGGCCGTAGATCTCCAGGGCGATGAGCCCGTGCATGCGCCCCCACACCCGCATTGCCATCGCGATGCCGGCCGGCGGCAGGTCGGGGAATTCCTCGCGGACATGGGCCACCAGGCCGGGGCCGAAGTCGGCCCAGGTGTAGACGGTGGCCTCGGGCCGCCGCGCCTGGATCGTGGGCCAGGCGGCGGCAACCAGGCCGATCAGCGCGCTGCAGGCCCGCTCGTCGGCCTGCCGGGCGGGGCCGTCGTCGGGCGGGCGGTAGCCGTCCACGGGGTCACCGTAGATCAGCCGGAAGCCTTCGGGGTTGGCCAGCGCCCACGCGCGGATGGCCTGGGCCCAGGCCAGGATGCGGCCGCCCGGGTCGGCGTCCGGTACCGCGTCGCGGGCGGCCTCGGCGACGTCGACCGCCGAGGTGTAGACGTCGCCGATGAGCGTCGTGATCAGGTCGTCGCGGGTGGCGAAGTAGCTGTAGATCGCGCCGGCCGTCATGCCCATCTCGCGGGCGATCGCGCGCAGCGAGATGGCGTCCGGGCCGCCGCCGGCCATGAGCTTCAGGGCGATCGCCTTGATCTCGGCGCTGGTCTGGGCGCGGAGCCGGTCGCGGCGGCTCCTCGTGGGGTTGTTCACGCTTGACAGTCTACAGGGTTTGGATAATATATGCCGTTTCAATCCTGAACGCCGTGTAATATATGGACAGCATGTAGTCTGGGAAGGAGTCAGCACGTGAGCGCTACCGAGGTGATCCATGCCTACCTCGACATCTGGAACGAGCCCGACGATGCCGCCCGGCGGGCGATGATGCCGTCGGTCTTCACCGACGACTCGCTCTACACCGACCCCTTTAACGCGGGCCTGCGCGGGCACGCCGAACTGTCGCAGGAGATCGGCCGCGCCCGCCAACGCTTCGGCGACCTGCGCTTCACCCTCGGCACCGTGCTCGGCGCCCACCACGACCGCGCGCTGTTCACCTGGAAACTCGGCTCGGCCGCCACCGGCTACGACGTCGTCGAGTTCGCCGGCGGCCGCATCCGCAGTGTCTTCGGGTTCTTCACCTGAGGCGCCGCGGCACGGCCGAGGCGCACCGCCAAGCACCTTTTGAGCACCATTGAGACCCCAGGAGCACCCATGTCCACCCCTGCCACCTCGCCGGTCACCGTGATCGGCCTGGGACTGATGGGCCACGCGCTGGCCACCGCCTTCCTGGCCGACGGCCACCCCACCACCGTCTGGAACCGCTCGGCGGACAAGGCCGCCGATCTCGCCGCCTCCGGCGCCACCCTGGCCGCCTCCGTCCAGGACGCGATCGAGGCGAGCCCTCTCGTCGTCGTCTGCGTCTCCGACTACGACGCCGCGCACCGGCTACTGGACCCAGTCGCCGCCGCCCTGGCCGGCCGTACCCTGGTCAACCTGACCACGGGCAGTTCCACCCAGGCCCGCGACACCGCCACGTGGGCGGCCGGGCACGGCGGCGCCTACCTCGACGGCGCGATCCTCGGCCTGCCCCAGGCGATCGGCACCGCCGAGGCGGTGCTGCTGTACTCCGGGCCGAAGGCCGCCTTCGAGGAGCACCAGGCCACCCTGCGGGCGCTCGGCGAGGCCGGAACCCTGTACCTGGATGAGGACCACGGCCTGTCTGCCCTGTATGACATGTCCGTCCTGAGCATCATGTGGAGTGTCTTGAATGGTTTCCTTCAGGGTGCCGCGCTGCTGGGCGCCGCCAACGTGAAGGCCTCGACGTTCGCGGCCCTGGCTGGCACCGCGATCAACGTGACGGCCGGCTACGTCGCGGCCTACGCCCAGCAGATCGACGAGGGCAGCTACCCGGCCACCGACGCCACCGTCGCCGTCCACCTGGGCGGGATGCAGCAACTGGTCCAGGAGGCCGAGGCGCTCGGCGTCAACAGCGAGCTGCCGAGGTTCTTCCTGGAGCTGGCCGAACGGGCGGCGTCCGACGGGCACGCCGACGACAGCTACGCGGCGATGATCACCCGCTTCCGCCTTCCCCGGTGATCCTTCGCCGGGTTCAGCCGCCGGGCACGCATTCGATGACGGTGTGCCGGCCCGCGATGTCGTGCACGGCGGCGGCCCGCAGCCCGGCGGCCGCCGCCAGCGCCCGGTAGTCGTCCGCTCCCTGCCGCCGGCCGGCATCAGCATCCGCAGGTTCATCTTCGCGAACCCGGCCGGGGCACCTCGCGAGGCGGCGGGCGACTCCAGGATCAGCACCCGGCCGTGCTTGCCCGCCGCCTGCGCGCACCGGCGCAGGGTGGCGCTCGCCTCGGCGTCGGCGCTGGCGGGCAGCACCCGGTTGACGACGTAGGCGTCGGCGCTGGCGGGCAGCTTGTCGAAGAAGCTCTGCCCGGCCAGATCCATCCGGCCGCCGGACCCGTCCAGGTCCAGCCACCGCCAGGCCGCCTCGTTCACGGTGAACGTGGTTCCGTTTCGTCAACGTTGTTGGAAGGCGAGCGTGGTGTGTGGGATGCGGGCGTATCGGGCACGGAAGCGCGCTGCGGAGCGGGACATGCTGACGGCGACGGTGATCTCGGAGGAGGCCGCGGCGTGGCTGCGGAGCCCGCCGGGCTGGCGAGCCCAGTTGACAGCGTGGAAGCACTCAGAGGCCGGTCAGTCCACATCCTCCTCGTCGTCCTGGCCGCCGGCCGGTGAGCGCAGCGGCCGGAGTCCCTGGCCGGGGGTCGACGGGGTGATGGCGTAGCGGCCCAGGCAGTTGAGGTGGGCGTGGCCGAGCGGGGACAGGCGGGCCACGTTCTGGTCGGTCGCCCCGACGCCCTCACCGGAGGTCCAGCCCGCCGCGCGCAGATGGTCGACGATCGCCGACAGGTACGTGGAGTTCCACAGCACCACGGCGTTGACGACCAGGCCGAGCGCGGCAAGTTGGTCTTCCTGGCCTTCCCGGTAGGCCTGGCGGATCTTCCCTCCGCCGCCGTGGCAGATCTTGCGGGCGAGCCGTTGCCGCGACTCCTGAACGCTGGGCTGACGGCCCAGCGTGCGGCGGTAGGTGTTGTCGATCGGGTCCAGCACCGACAGCAGGTGCAGGGTCTTGTCGATCCGGCCGTACTCGGCGAACGCCCGCCCCAGCGGCGTCGGATGGCCGTTGCGGGCGAACATGCGCAGCAGGTCGTAGGCGCGGACCTGGTTGGTGACCAGCGACCCAGCGACCCGGACCATGTCCGGCCACTGCTCGGCGATCTTCTTCAGATTGATCTTCTGCCGGGCGACCTGCTCCAGCAGCCCGTAGTCACTCCCGCCACCGCCGGGCAGGTCGGCGCGCCAGAACCGCTGGTCACCGAGATCGGCGAACCGGTACCCGAGCATCGAGAAGATCCCGAACACCATGTCTGAGTCGCTGGCCTGGTCGGTGGTGACCATCTCCGGTTTGGGCCCGGCGTCCAGGTTGATCAGACAGTCCAGGATGTACAGGGAGTCACGCGGGGTGCCCGGCACCACCATCTGCCCGATCCCGGCGATCTGGTCGTTGACCGCGTTCAGCCAGGTGATCCCCCGCTTGTAGCCGAAGTACTTGGGAGAGGGACCCGCGTTGATCGTGCGGACCGGGACCACGAACCGCAGCCCGTCCACCGACGCCAGCAGCCCGCCACCCCACGCCGACACGATCGGCACACCGGCCTGCGCCTCGATCTGCCCGAGATGTGCAGGTCGTCCATCCGGGTGGAGATGTCGGCCAGGTGGGTGTAGGCGTCCAGGAACCCCGTCCAATCATGGACTTCCAGCAGCAGCTCGGGCAGATCGACGCGAGGCAGCATCGCCTGACACACCGCCCGCAGCTCCTTGAGCGTGTCCGACTCGCCCAGCGCCCCCAGCGGCTCCACCACCAGCCGCGCCCGGCCCGGCTGGGCTGTCGAATGAGCGGAGGTGCCGGGCGAGACGACCACCTTCACCAAAGACTCATCGCCCGCCTCCTCCAGGCGGGCGGCCATCTGCTTCCACGCCGCGTCCAGCGCCATGGCCTTGCTGTTCAGGTGCTCGGCGACCGGGTCGGTGAGCGACAACGACGCCAGCACATCCTCGGCGACGGCCTCCCACGCGGTCCCGGCGAGCAGATGGGCCCGCGGATCGCTCCAACGCAGCGACGGCGTGGCGAACACATCCCGCACCTGCAGGGCACGGTGCAGATGCTCCAGCACGCACACCACATACGCGTCACGGTCCACCGCCCCCTCCGGCATGTCCGGGTTGGAATAGACCGCGCGCTTCCACGCCTGGCCCACCAGATGGCCGTCGACTTCCTTGGGCAACAGCGGCTTCTTGCCCACCTGCCGCCGCGCCAGCTCCGGCACCGCCCGCACTGCCTTCAGCAGCCGAACCCCGCCCGGCGCCGCTGCCAACGCCCTGGACTCGCCCAGCAGCTTCAGGAACGGGCGGACGGTGTTGTACTTGTCGGCCAGCGCCGACCGCGCTGCCTCCGCCGCGCCGTCATCCTCAGGAACCAGCACCTCCACCTCGGCCAAGGCGGCCAGGACCTGTTGTTTGGTGGCCCCAGTCTGATCGGCGACCGCGTTCCACACCGCCGCCGGGTCCAGGTCAGCGTTCGTCTCGGCGACCAGGTCGAGCTGGGCAGCCAGCACTTTTCCCGCGCGGGCCACCACTCGCGAGGCACGCTCCAGGGCAGGCAGCATCCGCAACCGCTCATCGGCGGACTTTCGGCGGGCCGGGCTGATCAGCTTCGTGGCCATCAACAACGCGAACAGATCCAGCGCATCGTCGATCGCCTGCGCCTCCAGACTCCGCGTCACCGCCAGCAGTGTCGCCGTCTTGCGCGGCTCCAGCAGGTTCGCCAGCGTCGGCGCCTTGCTGCCCGCCCCATAGCGGGCCAGGGTCTTCATCCGCCGCACCGGCACCTTGTCCACCCGCACCCGGCCCAGCTCGAACGCGCCCAGCTCGTCCACCCGCCGCAGCGCCCGCACCATCTCCGTGCCCGAGGTGCGCTTGGGCGACTGCCGCAGTTCCTCCAGCCGCGACAGCCGCCTTCCCGGCGCGACCACCGGCAACTCGGCCAGCCGCGACGGCAGCGCCGGATCAGCCCGGGCCGCCTGACGGGCCACGACCGCGTTGCAGCGGTCGTCGGTCCGCTCCCGCACGCTGGCCACCAGCCGCTCCAGCACCCGCACCCCCGGCAGCAGCACCCGATGCCGGCGCAGCCACGCCACCGACTGGTCGAACAACGCCACCGGCCCCTCCGCGTGCGTCCACGCCCGGCCATACAGAAACGTCAGAAACCCCTTGTTGAGCTGGCGAGCCTTCCAACTGTCCCGGTCACCGAAGGACACGAACCCGTAATCGTCCCGGATCATCCACGCGTGGTCGTACCAGGTCTGCGGACGGACCGAATACCTCTTCACCACCGAGGCGTCACCGATCCCCAGCTGCTCGGCCAGATGGTCCACCACCGGCCACGGCACATCGAGGGGGTCCTCCAGGAACAGGCCCTTGTAACGGACCGTGCAGACCTGGACCGCCACCCCCAGTCGGTGCGAATCGGACCGCGACCTGGCGATCACATCCCGATCGAACGCATCGAGGAAGAAGAACTTCTCCAGGTCCGACAACGACGGCACCTCGGTGAACGAGCCGTACGCCGTGACCTGCTCATCAGACAAGAACTCCACCGGCATAGCACCGCAAAGTAGAACCAACCCGCCGGTCGCCAACCCACAGCAATCAACTCGTTACAAAACGAACGTTCCAACCATTCATGCAGCCATGATCGTTCTCAGCGATAATCGCTGTTCCTGGATTCCCCAACCCCGGCCCAGGCGCACGATGATGTTGCGGGCGGCCCGGTCGCTCAGGCGGCCGCCGCGGACGTTGAGTAACAACGCCGCACCGGCGGCGCAGGGCCAGGTGGCGCGCTCCTGCAGCCAGCTCTGCAACGCGGTGCGCAGGTCCGGGTGGAGGTCGACGGTGCGGATCTTGCCGCCGCCGTGGCCCTTGCCGAGCACCCGCAGCTCGCCCTTGCGCGCCGACAGCCGCACGTCGGCCACCTGCAGGGCGACGACCTCGCCGATGCGCAGGCCCGCCAAATAGGGCAGCAACGCGATCACTGCGTCCCGGGCAGAGGCGTTCTTTTCCACCTCGCGCAGGTAGCGGCGCACCCGGCGCTCGTCCAAGGCCTTGGGCGCGGTGCGCCGGACGGCGCGCTCGCGCCGCGCGGGGGTGACGGCCAGGGCGAAGCGGGTGTGGAAGTCATCGACGGCCGCCAGCACGTTGTCGATCGTGGTGGGCGCGCGGCGGCTGTTTTTGAGGTGGCGGCGGTAGTCGCGCACCGCCCAGGCCGCGGCCGCGGGGTCGGCGAGCGGGTCACCGTCCAGGATGCCGTCAGCTGATGCCTCGGCGACGAAGGCGAGGAACCCGCGCACCCGCGACAGGTACTTGGCCCGGCTGGAGTCGGCCAGCGGCGAGCCCTCCAGCGCGGCGCCGTAGTCGGCCAGCGCGCGGTCGTAGGGCGGCGGGAGGGGGGGCGGGGTGGCGGCCTCGCAATCGCGGCTGCGTGTTTCCGGAAGTCGTTTCGAGCTCCTGCGTCACCGTCTTCTGCGCGTTTCCGGAAGCCATTCTCATAGCCTACTTCCGGAATTGAGCAATTCCGGAAGTAGAACCTTGACGTGCTGACAATGTGGCCTCCCAGTACTAGTGGAACGATGAGCCGGGGTTAGCGTCACAATGTTTGACACTCTGCGCGATGATGGCTGTTGACCTGCGTCGGGGCGTGTAACGCAGGAGTTCGAGCAGTTGATCTACAGAGTGGGCGGGCGGATCTGATGGCAATACCTGCGATGACCCCGCAACAACGGGCGAAAGCCTTGGAGAAGGCGGAGGCTCGCACGGCGCGTAGCGCACTGCTGGCCGGGGTGAGGTCCGGTACGACCAGCGTGGCGGAGGTGTTCGGTCGTAGCGGCGAGGAACTGGTGAAGAAGACTCGGGTGGCGCAGGTTCTTCGAGCGGTTCCTGGTTACGGGCCGGCCAGGGTCGCGGCACTGATGGCCGTGTCGGGGGTGGCTGAGAAGCACCGGGTTGGCGGACTGACCGAACCACAGCGGGAGCGTCTGCTGCGGGCGCTGGCCGGCTGATCGCCGAGGATCAGCCGAGCGTGTGCTTCATCTGCACGGGTGAGACCCACTCCTCGGTACCGGTTCAGCGGGTGTGGTCGGCCCGGCGCCACCACGCGATGGTCATGAGCGCTCCGGCCGTGGCGGTGGCCAGCACGAGCGCGATGCCCAGTGTCCCGGGCGGGTCCTGGTCGGGGCCGGCGAGGCCGGCGTACAGGCCGGGCACCGAGTAGGGGAAGTAGGCGCCGAAGCCGAGGGCGGCGATGACCTGGGCGCTGAACAGCATCACGAACATGGCGGCCACGGCGGCCAGATAGCCGCGGCCGACGCTGGCGGCCAGCGACAGCGGGGTGGTGAGCAGGGCGGTCAGGGTGGCGGCGATAACGATCCGAAGAACGCCTTGCGCGGCGGTTTCCGCTGACCAGCCGGGCAGATCGAGGAGAGCGCCGATGCCCATGCCGAGCGCGACGACCTGCAGGGCCAGCAGCAGCGCCCAGGCGGCGGCGAGGGCGAATTTGGCGGCGACGATGGTGGTGCGGGAGGTGGGCAGGGCGAGCAGGTCTTTGGCGGTGTGGTCGCTGAATTCGCGGCCGAACAGCCAGATGGCGATCATGCCGTAGATCAGCATGCCGCCGACGGCGACGGCCTGGGCGAGCAGAGCCAGGTAGCCGGGCCAGTCAGCGCTGGCGCCGGACAGCTGGGCCTTGTCGCCGAGCAGGCCGAGCGCCCGGGCGCGGGCGGGGTCGGCGAGGATGAACATGAACAGCCCGCACACCACGGCGACGATGGTGAAGGCGAGCGCGGTGAGAGCCGGCAGGCGGCTGCGTCGTGCCTTCAGGAGTTCGGCCCAGAGCGCGTCACGCATCGCCGACTCCGATGGGTTGTCCGATGATGCGCAGGAAGTAGGTTTCCAGGTCTTCTTCCTCGATGAGGAGCTTGGTGGGCGGCACGCTGGCCTGCACCAGGACGGTGGCCACCTGCTCGGGCCGGGCGAGGGCGCGCTCGTCGGTGAGCAGCAGCCCGCCGCCGGGGGCCGGGCCGGGGTGGTAGCCGTGGGCCTGGAGCACCTGGCGGGCCTTGTCGTCGTCGCGGGTGGTGATGCTCAGGTGTCGCCTTAGCTGCTGCTCCAGGCCGTCGGTGTCATGCTCGCCGAGCAGCCGGCCGTGGTGGATGATGCCGATGCGGGTGGCCAGGCGGGCGACCTCGGTCAGCAGGTGGCTGGACAGCAGCACGGTGGTGCCGTGCTGGTGGGCCAGGTTGGCGAGCAGGGTGCGGATCTCCACGACACCGGCGGGGTCCAGGCCGTTGACCGGCTCGTCCAGGATCAGCAGGTCGGGGGCGTGGATGAGGGCTTTGGCCAGGGCCAGGCGTTGCAGGTTGCCCATGGACAGGGTGCGGGCGCGGCGGTCGGCGTACGAGGTCAGGGCCAGGCGTTCGATGACCTCGTCGGTTCCGCCGGGTAGGCGGCGCAGCCGGCGTACGAGGTGCAGGTTCTCCCGTACGGTGAGTTCGGGGTAGGCGACGGGCGCTTCGACCAGGTAGCCGACCCTGGCCCAGGCCGAGCGCTCGCCGGCCGTCACGGCGGCGCCCAGCACGCTCACCGACCCGGCGGTGGGGGCGATCATGCCGAGCAGCATGCGGATCAGCGTGGTCTTGCCGGCGCCGTTGAGACCGAGCAGGGCGTAGATCTGCCCCTGCTCGACGTGCAGGCTGACGTCGTCGACCGCGGTGACGTCGCGGTAGCGCTTGACGACCCCGTCAACCTCAATGACCGGCATCGCTTCACCGTGCCCCGTTCTTGTATGCCCGATGTTGACGTGTCTTGATGGCTTGCCGGCAGGCGTGCCGGAGCCTGACCGGCGACTACTGTCGGCGACTGCGGTGCCGCGCTAGGCGGTCACGTGCCCGCCAGCGGTGTGGTGGTCGGTGAGGAGGAAGGCGCGTATCTGGGCGGCGATGGCGGGATAGTCGGGGGCGAACCAGATCATGTGGCTGTCGGCGCGGCTTTCCACCAGTTCGGCCCGTGGGATCGCAGCGGTCAGGGATTGGGCGTGGGCGAAGGGCACCGAGCGGTCGTTGCGGGTGGCGATGACCAGGGCGGGCTGGCTGATGTGGGCGGTGCAGTCGGCCACCGGGAGCATGTCAGCGACGAAGCCGCGGCCCGAGCGCATCGAGGTGTACAGGTGGGTCAGCGTAGCGCGGTCGGCGGCGCTCAGCTGCGCCAGCACCTGACCGACGGAAAGCAGGGACAGGTCGCGGGTGAGCAGCCGCAGGGCCGGCCCGGGCGCGAAGCGGATCGCTGTGCGCACGAGTGCCCAGGTGACGGCTTCGACCGCGGGGTGGAACAGGATCCGTCCGCCGAGGCGGGTGCGCCGGTCGGGCCAGGGCAGGAAACCGACCGGGCTTTGCAGAATCACCCGCTGCACCAGGTCGGGATGGCGGGCCGCCATGGTCAGCGCGATACGTCCGCCGGCGGAAATGCCGACCACCGTGGCGACCTGGTCGACGCCCAGATCCCGGCACAGCCGTGCGATGGTGTCGGTGAAGTCCGCCACAGTGGCAGCCCCGGTCGACGGCCCTGTCGACGGCACGGTCATGGGTGTGCGTCCGTAGCCGGGACGCGAGGGGACGAGCACCCGTAATCCCGCATCGGTGAAGACGTCCTCGCCCAGGGCCAGCTGCGCCCGCATGTGGCCGCCGTGGAAGACCAGGACCGTGCCGGGGCCGTCGCCGTGCATCCGGTACTCCACCATCTGCGCCCCTACGCGAGCCAGGGTCAGATCCCGCTCTCCCACGGGGGTGAGCCGAGGTGGACGCCGGCCCGTTCGCGGCGCAGTGGCGTCTGTGGTCTCGTCTGCACGGTGCTGTCGCGGGATACCGCTCATCTGCGTCTCCGGGGTCGTCGTATCGGACCTTTGCCGACCAGACTTCCCGGCGCACCAGGTTCACCGTACAACGGCTTCACCCGTCGAGGGAACTCAGTTCCCTCTCCTCCGGGCCCCGTCGGTTAGATGCGCCCAGCTGCTGGTCAAGACGTGCCGTGCCGGCGAAGCCGGGCGGGCTATCCCGGGGCCGAGGGCCGATGTGTAGCGGCCCCTTCTCCTACGACCGTCCTGCGGGCGCGTGCGGTCGGCGACGGCGGGGCTCAGGCGGCCGCACGCGACAGGAGGGACTGCGGTCATCGGTGAGCATCGGTGTCGCGTGCCGCCGGAGAAGGAGTGCTTGTGTGGGGGCCGCCGGCGTGGCGGCGGAGCAGGTGCACGGCCAGGGCCGCGGCCCAGCAGAACCCGGCCAGCAGGGAGAGGTGTTCGAGCAGGCCCGCGGGGGCCGGTCGCCAGACATCGAGGGTGTCCAGGCGGTAGGCGATGCCGGCGGCGAAGGCGAAGACGATGATGATCGTCCCGGACAGTCGGGAGTAGACGACCCAGCGGCGGCTCGTCTGGCCCAGGCGTCCGGCCAGCACGTACGCGGCGCCGCTGAGCCCGGCGAACAGCAGGAAGCCGGCCACCTGGTGGACGACGCCGGCAGTGGTGACGACATGCGGCTGGCCGGGCGGGTAGCCCAGCGCGGGATCGGTGGGCACCAGCCCGGCCACGACCAGGCCCGCCGCGGTGGCCGCGAGCAGGATCGGTCCCCAGGTCGCGCCCCGTCCGGATCGCAGGGCGCGGCGCACCCCGGCGGCGAAGGCGGCTAGCAGCAGCCCGCCGAGCACGAAGTTGATCGTCTGCAGCCAGGCGCGCTCACCGGTGCCGAGTTGGCTGGCGCCGTGGTGCCACAGGCTGTAGCCGGGCCGGGTGGCGCCGTCGGCCCACAGCAGCGCCGGAACCAGGACGCCGGCGGCGACGCCGCTGCCGAGCAGCACCGGCAGGGTGCGAGATGACATCGGGAAGTCCTCCTGTTTCTCCGCGACGGATCGTCGCGGGCCGACCAGACTTCCCGGCTCTCCCACAGCACGCCCCGGCCGGGACGTATCCTGATACAGCGACTTTAGCGCATACTGAAACAACTGCAAGAGGAGGGGGATCGGGCGTGAGCGAGCAGGAGCCGTTGCTGGAGTGGGTGGAGCGGGTGGCCATGTATCTGGCCCGTGACGGGGTGCCGCCGATCGCCGGGCGGGTGCTGGGCTGGCTGATGGTGTGCGATCCGCCGGAGCAGTCGGCGGGGCAGATCAGCGCGGCGATCGGGGCCAGCCGCGCCTCGCTGACCTCGAACCTGCGGCTGCTGACCGGGATGGGGTTTCTGACCTGGCGCACGAGGCCGGGCGAGCGGACGGTCTACTACCGGATGGCCGATGACGCCTGGGCGGTGGTGGCCCGCCAGCAGATCGCTGGCATCACCTCCTTCCTCGACATCACCCGCGACGGCCTGGACCTGGTCGGTCCGGACGACGGGAGGGCCGCGCGGATCCGGCAGGCGCACGTCACCTTCGAATGGATGGCAGGCGTGTTCAAGAGCGCGCCGCCCCTGCACCCCGACCCCGCCAACCCGAACCCCGCCAACGCGGGCCCCGCAGGCGAGCCCGTCGGCGACGAGCCCACCGGCGATCTTGACGATGAGGAGACACCATGACCGGACGGGCGATCGTGGTCGGTGGCGGTATCGGCGGGCTGGCCGCCGCCGTGGCCTTGCGTCGGATCGGCTGGCAGGCCGTCGTGCTGGAGCGAGCGGCCGAGCTGGGCGAGATCGGCGCCGGTATGTCCCAGGCTCCGAACGCGATGCGCGCGCTGGCTGAGCTCGGCGTGGGCGAGCAGGCGCGCGCGGCCGGGGTGCCCACCTATTCGGCCGGTAATCTGCGTCTGCCGGACGGCCGTTACCTGCAACGGGCCCGCCTCGGCGATGCGACCCCGCTGCTTGCCTTTCACCGCGCGGACCTGCACCGGGTGCTGCTGGAGGCGGTGCCCGCCGGATGGGTGCGCACCGGGGCGGAGATCACCGGCATCCAGCACGACTCCAGCGCGGTGACGGTGACGTGGAGCGGCGGCGAGGCCGGCGCCGATCTGCTGATCGGCGCGGACGGTATCGGCAGCACGGTGCGGCGGCTGCTGTGGCCGGACGCGCCGCCGCCGCGCTTCCTGGGCCGCACTGCCTGGCTCGGCATCGCCGCCGCCAGCACCGAAGCCGGCACTGGCGCCTTTGCGGGCGCCGACGGGCTGTCCGGCAGCGTCACCATGGGCCCCGGCGGCTACTTCCTGATCCATCCGATCAGCCGCGGCCGCGCCTACTGGGCCTACGTCACCACCGCCGAGAAGGTCGGCGTCCGCTACCCGGAGGAGAAGAGCGAGGCGGCCCGCCGCCTCGCCTCCTGGCATGAACCGATCCCGGCGCTGATCGCGGCCACTCCGGACGAGGCGGTGATCCATATCGACATCTGCGACCTGGACCCGCTGCCCACCTACGTCCGCGGCCGGGCTGTGTTGCTCGGCGACGCCGCGCACGCGATGAGCCCCGATCGTGGTCAGGGTGCCGGGCAGTCCCTCGAGGACGCCGTCGTGCTCGCCGCAGCCCTCGCCGACGAGTCCACCGCCGGTCCTGCTGGTGCGTTCATGGTTGAGGCGGCGCTGCGCCGCTATGACGCCGAGCGCCGCCCGCGCACCCAAGCCACCGCGCGGGGCGCCCGCGCCGACGGCCGCCGCACCACGTCGGCGGCCGCGCACCGGGCGCTGGTGACCATGATCCGGCTGATGCCCGCACCACTGTGGCGCAAGGGCATCGCCGCCGACGGTAACGCCACCTGGCGGTGGCAGCCGCCGCACCTGCCCTCGCCGACCACCCGCTCCTGAACCTGAGCCGCTGCCGGGGCCGCCCTATGCGGGCCCCGGCAGAGCGGTGCCGCCGACGGGTTCACTCAGCCTTTGATGAAGCGTCGGGTCATGTACCGGCGCACCGGCGGCAGGGCGGCCAGGCGCAGCGGGAGCTGGGTCAGCCATAGCAGCAGCGGGTTGGCGGGGGGGTAGACGCCTTTGACCCGGCGGCCGAGTTTCTGCTTCGCCTCCACCTCCGGCCGTAGCGCCGTCTCCCAGGCGGCCAGGGCGGCGTTGATGTCGCCGCCGTGGCGCTCCAGTTCGGTGCCGAGCCGGTCGGCGCCGCCGACGGCCAGAGCCGAGCCGTAGCCGGCGAACAGGGTGACGCACCAGGCGGCGTCGCCGAGCAGGACCACGCGGCCGTGGCTCCAGGCAGGGGCGACGACCTGGCTGATGGTGTCGAAGTAGACCGAGTCGGTCCTCGCCATGCCCGCGAGGAGCTCGGGGATGACCCAGCCAAGGTCGCCGTACACCTGGGGCAGCACCGTGGCCGGATCGTCGCCGCGGGCGCCGCGGTCGGTGCGGTAGCCGAAGAAGGCGACGTTGCGGCTGTCGCCGGCGCTGATGACCGCGACCGTTCGGCCGCGTGAGGACAGGGTGGCGGTGGTGCCGGGTGCGATCGCGGCGGGGCGCTTGTCGAGCATGTAGACGGCGACCCTGTGCTCCAGGTCGAGCAGGTAGTCCTCCTCAGGGCCGAATGCCAGGGCGCGGGTGGCCGAGTGCAGGCCATCGGCGCCGATCAGCAGGTCGGCGTGCTCCAGCGTGCCGTCGCTGAGAGTGACGTGCACGGCGTGGGTGTCCTGGTCGACGGCGGTGATGGTAGTGCCGAAGCGGATCTCGGCGCTGTCGCGCACCTTGTCGTACAAGACGGTTTCGATGTCGCCGCGCAGGATGTTCATCGTCCGGGGGCCCAGGGTCGCGGCGATGATCTCGCCGGTGAGGGTGAAGCGCTGCTCGCCGCTGGGCTTGTGGTAGACGAGCTCTTCGGTGATGAAGGCCCGCTGCTGGAGGTCAGGCAGGATGCCCATGCGTTCGGCGGCGTCGTAGCCGAGGCCGCCGAAGGTGACGGCGTAGCCGCCGCTGCGCCGCTGCGGGGCGCGTTCGATGATGAGGCTGTCCCAGCCGATCTGGGACAGCCGCAGGGCGGCGGCCAGGCCGGCGATGCCGGCTCCGATGATGATGGCGCGCATAAAAGGGTTCCTTGCTGAAGAGCTGGTGGAGGGGTTAGAGCTGGTCGAGGACGCGCTGCTCGGCGGCGGGGTCGAGCCAGGTGTCCGAAGAGGGGGCGTCCGGGCGCGGGGCGGGGTCGCCTTCGGCCTGCAGCCAGGCCCAGGTGTCGGCGAGCGTGGCGCGCAGTGGCCGGGTGGTCAGCCCGGCGGCGAAGGCGGCGTTGACGTCGGCGTCGTGCATGCCGGTCGGGGTCGGGTCGTGCGGGAAGCGCAGCCCGAACTCCATGCCCAGCCACACGCCTTCCCTGCGCAGCAGGTCCTCGCTCGCCCACACCAGTTCGGCGTCGGAGCCGGTCACCGCCAGCGCCGTCTCCAAGAATTGCCCGATCGTCACCGCGCCGGGGCGGCCGGTCACCGTATAGGCGCCACCGGTGCCGCGTTCGGCGCACTGCCGCATCCACCTCGCCATGTCGCGGACGTCGATGTACTGCACTACCGCGTCGGCCGGGCCCGGGGCCAGTACTCGGCCGCCTTTCTGCAGGCGGCGCAGCCACCACGGGATGCGGCCGACGTCCTCATACGGCCCCAGGATCATCCCGGCCCTGGCCAGCAGCGCTCGCTCGCCGAAAGACTCGAGGACGGCCAGTTCACCGCCGCGCTTGGCGGCGGCATAGTCGGCACTGTCGTCGCCGGCGGGGTCGCCATCGACGAGCGGCGCGCTCTCGTCCGCGCGCGTCGGCCACGGCCAGCGATGCACGCCGCGGCTGGAGACGTAGCCGTAGTAGCCGGTCCGGCCGGCCAGCAGGCAGGCGCTGTCGCGTACGACGCGTGGGGCCCAGGCCCAGGTGTCGATGACGGCGTCCCACTCCCGACCGGCGAGCGCGGCGGCGACCGCCGCGGTGTCGGTGCGGTCGGCGACGAGCGCCCGGACGCCGGGGGCCGGTGAGCGGCTGAGGCCGCGATTGAGCGTGCTCACCTCATCCCCGCGCTCCAGCGCGGTCTCAACGATGGCGCGGCCCACGTGGTGCGTGCCGCCGAGGACGAGCAGTTTCATGACGCTCCAAAAGTCAAGGGGAGCCAGAGGGCTGACGGGTGGGAGAGGTCGTGGAAGATCTCGTGCTCGGATGCGCGGAGCTCGCGCCCGGTGGCCGGCGGCTGGCCGGTGCCCGGGTTACGGCCGAAGCGGGGGTGGGCGCCGCTGGAGATCTGCAGCCGGATCCGGTGGCCGCGGACGAAGCGGTGGGCCAGCGGCCACAGCTCGATGTCGACCGCGCGTATGCCACCGGTGTGTGGGTCGCCGGGCTGGTTCAGCCGGACGATGCCATCGCACAGGTTGAGCGAGCGGCCACGCGGGCTCACCTCACACAGGCGGGCGAAGTAGTCGACGTGCGGGATGGATGATCGGGCGTACAAGCGGACCCGCACCGGGCCGATAACCTCGACGTCCTCGGTCAAGGGCGCGGTGGTGAAGGTGAGCACGTCCGCTCTTGCCTCGATGGCGCGGTTGTCCTTCGGGCCCGCGGACCTGCTCACCGCCGTCCCGCCCACCGTGGGGGTCGGATCACCGGGGTCGTAGCGGTAGTGGCTGGGGCCCGCCTCACGTTCGGGTTCCTCGCGGCTCAGCCGCCCGCCCGGGTGCAGATGCCACGGAGCGAGCCGGTGGGCGGGCGGCCAGCTGGGCAGGTCCTGCCAACGGTTCGCGCCGGTGACGTACACCCGTACTCCGGTGGGTGCGGCATCGCCGGTCATGGCCGCGTCCAGGGCGGCCAGTGCGTCCTTCATGCCGTCGCGGGTGTACAGGCCGCGGCCGTGTCCCCATGGCCCGACCAGCAGCCGGACCTCGCGCCCGGCGGCCAGCAAGCGCGCATGGTCGGCCAGCATGCTGGGCAGGAAGAAGTCGTACCAGCCGCCCTGCAGGTGCACCCGGGGCGGCATCCGCTCGGTGTTGGCGCGGTGGTCCATGCGCGCCCAGTACACCTGGTCAGGACCGTTGCTGATCCACTCCTGAAACCAGCTCACCCGGTGCCCGGTGAGTGCGCGATCGGCCTGCTCCAGCGGAAGGGTGAGGGTGGCGCGGCGCAGCTTGCGGCCGGCGGTGAAGGTGGCCAGCAACTGCCGGGGCACGGAGAAGTTGCCGCTGAACATGGTGTCCACGAGCTGGACCCAGCCCAGCGCGTTGCCCAGCGCGAACGCGCCGCCCGGGTACATGAAGTGCTCGGCGAAGGCCGACGGCGCGTCCTGGATCAGCGCGATCTTCCACTCCGGGATGTGCCGGGCGGCCAGCTCCCACTGAACGAAGCCGAGGTAGCTGGCTCCCCAGGTGGCCAGCACGCCGCCGAACCACGGCTGGTCGCGCAGCCAGCTCAGCGTGCCATCGGCGTCGGCCGCGTCGATGACGAAGCCGTCGAAACGGCCGCCGGAGCCGGCCGTGCCGCGCAGACTCTGATACAGCACCTGGTAGCCGCGCTCGGCCAGCAGCTTCGGCAGCTGATCGAGCGCGTTACCCCGGCCGTAGGGGCTGCGCAGCAGGATCAGCGGAGGTCGTCGCAGATCGGCCGGGTAGTGGCGGGTGGCCAGCAGGGGCGCCCCGTCGGCGGCCGGGATCACGATGTCGCGCTGCACCCGCACCGGGTGCCGGATGGCGGGACGTACGCCGAACAGGCGGCTGAGCAAGGTCATCGGGAGTCATCTCCTCGTCGGCACGTGAGTGAACTCACGTCGCCGACCAGGCTTCCCGGCACACCATCGAATCTCCGGAACGGAGCCGATGCCAGCAATATAGCGAATCTTCAGAAGATTCTGAACTCTCCTGAGGTTTGCTATTCTGTCGCATAGGGAGGTGGCGGGTGAACGACAGAGACGAGCAGTGGCAGGCGGCCGAACGGCTGGCCCTGACCCTGACCGAAGGCGGCTTGCAGCGCATGGCCGCCCGGACGCTGGCGGTGTTCCTGTTCACCGACACCGAGACGGTCACCATGGGCGAGATCGCCGACCGGCTCGGCGTCAGCGCCGGCTCGGTCTCCGGTTCGGTCAAGTCCCTGCTGTCGGTCGGCCTGATCGAACGCCTGCCCGCGCCCGGCAGCCGACGCGAGCACTACCGGCTCCGCGATGACGCCTGGGCCACCCTGTTCACCAGCCAGAACACCGTCGTCCAGCTTATGCTCGCCGCCGCCGAGACCGGCATCGCCACGACCACAGCAGGCGATCCCGCCCATCGACGGCTGACCCAGATGCGCGACTTCTACCAGTTCATGCTCAAGGAGATCCCCACCCTGCTGCACCGCTGGCAGCAGCATCAGGCCACCCACTCCAGATGATCTTTTCTGCGAGGACCGCAGCGATGGCCATCTGGGGTCGACGAGCGATCTAGCTGGTCAGCCGCTTGAAGGTCGTTAAATCAGGTAAGGCAAGTAGGGTGGCCCGGCCGCTCGCCGGTCCGCGGAGCGAAGCCCTTAAGCGATCGGATTCGCTCGCTCACATTGCCTTTGCGAATGCGGGACCGTGACGGTCGCGGATCGGCTGTCCCCGGTAGCCGAGGCTCTTCCCCTGCCGCCTCCCGGGAGGAAGTCGGCTGCCCGCCTCCGTCTCCGCTGGCGCAGGCGAGTGCGGGAGGGGGGTAGGCAATGCCAGGGCCTGACAGGACGGGAAGATTCACCGTTCGCGTGGTCCTTAGCCGAGCAGGGTTTCGGTGATGATGACGTAGAGCGCCCACACCGACAGCCCGGCCATGATGATGATCTCGCGCCAGCCGAGCGCCGGGTTGGCCTGGATGGCGTACGACAGGGTCATGTTCGGTGGCGCCGGCGCGGGCGGTCGTTTGTCCTCGGGCAGCGGCTGGTTGAAGCGGTGGATGAAGATCTGGATGAGGTTCATGCCGGCGACCAGCCCGGCGGCGAAGCTCGGGGCACTCATCCCGGAGGCGAACTGCAGGGCGATGATGGCTACGACGCAGAACAGTGTGAGGGTGTCGTAGATGCCGATGAGGCGTTGCCCGCGCGCGTAGTAGGCGGCGATCCGCTTGATCCTGACGTGGTAGGGGGCCAGCAGCCACAGCCCGAACTTGGCCACTGCCTGCAGATAGAACAGCGCTATCACGATGCCCAAGGCGATCGTCATGGCCAGCGTCCTTTCATGGAGTCGCGGTGTCGTCGATGCGGGCGCCGGTGCTGCGGATCTCGCGGACGGCCGTGCCGTCGGTGCTGCCAGTGCTTTTAGTGCTGTCAGCGGCGGTGAACCAGGGGCGCAGCACGGCGGACTCGACCAGCAGGATCGACTGCTCGGGCAGGCCGAGGATCCGTTCCAGGGCCTGGGTGTGAGCGGCGACCGTGTCCAGGGCGGCCGGCAGGTCCGGCCGGCCGGTGGCGTCGAAGGACAGGATCATCTCGGCCAGCCGGTCGTTGAGGTCCTGCAGCAGCGCGACGAGAAGGCGGCCGGTCGCCTGCGGATGCGTGAGCGTCAGTGCGGCCTCGCGCGCGCCCTGTTCCAGGATGCCGGCCAGCAGCGGTGCGATCCGGTCGGCGATGCCGGGGCGCAGTTTCTGCCGGACGATGGCGTTGTCGTCGGACTGCCAGACCTCCAGCAGCGCGACGAGCAGGTCGCGCCGCTGGGCCTTCCAGCGGCCCAGACCGGTGAAGAAGCTCTGCAGCTTCTCCAGCGCGGGTGCGTGCGGATCGGCGGCCACCGGCGCCAGGGCGGCGGCGATCTGGTCCGCCATGCGTTCCATCACCGCTTCGACGAGGGCCTGCTTGGAGTCGAAGTAGTGGTAGAAGGCGCCCTTGGAGGCGCCCACCTTCGACCAGACGTCGTGCACGCTCATCCGCTCGTATCCCTTGGTGTGCAGCAGGTGCTGCGCCGCGTCCAGGAACTGCGCCCGCCGTCCGGCGTGCGCGGCCTGATCAACTGTCCGGGCCACCGGCCCCTCCTCATCCATCTATTAGCAAACCGGCTGCTGGTTTATTAATAGCACGAGGCGGTCGGCGCTGTCCCGCCCCGCTCACGCCAGCGCGGACGGCAGGTGCCACTTCTCTTCAGGAAATGACCCTTCCGTGAAGTAACCTGGCGGCATGATCTCGCAGACGCCCAGCTCGGCCGTTTCGGCCGAGGGGCAGGATCGCCGCAAATTCACTTCACGAAAGGTGATCGGCCTGTCCGGAGGGCTCGACCCGGCCGATGACGATCTTGGGGTGTGGATCGAGCGTTACCTCGACCTCGCGGTGCGCGGGGTGCGCTCGGCCGAGGTGAGCGCAAAGATCAGCCGCCATCTGGAGCGGCTGCGCTCCTGGATCGGCTCCGGGCTCGGGAACGAGCGCGTCTCGGCGATCACCGCCCGCGAACTCGCCGCCTGGCGCGATCATCTGGCCGCCGCCGGATGGCGGCGAAAAGACGGCAGCGCGGCCGCCATGGCGCCGGCGACGGTCAACAACCACCTCGCGCACGCCTCGGCGCTGTTCTCCTGGATCAGCGCGCACGCCCCGGCCGCGCTGCTGCCGGGCGGCGATCCCTCCAAGCGGGTCGAGCCGCTGCGTCTGCCCGCCCCCGAAGTCTGCGCATTGAACGCCGCCCAGGTGCGCACAGTCAAGAACGTGCTGGACCGGCTGGAGTCCTTCCATCAGCTGACCGGGCGCCGCCACCGCGGTGACGGCGGCCGTGCCGCCACGGGCGCAACGCATCGCCACGCCCGGCCGCTGCGTGATCGCGCCATCGTGCACACCATGCTCGGCACCGGGCTGCGCCGCGCCGAGATCGTCGGCCTGGACCTGGCCCAGCTGCAGCCGCGCGAACCCGAGCAGCTGCGCCGGGTGAAGAAGGCCAAGCTGAACGGGGTGCGCGGCAAGGGCCGCACCAGCCGCAGCGTCTTTCTCGGCCTGGACGCCCGCACCGCGCTGGCCGACTACCTCGAACACGAACGCGACCGCGACGCAGACAATTCCACCGCCGAGTGCGCCGCGCTGTTCCTGGCGGCCTCCTCCATCGCCGCCCGCCGGCCCGACGGGCGGCTGTCGCCGCGCTCGATCAACACCATCGTCGCCGAGATCGGCGCCATCCACGACCTGCAGGTCGCCGGCGCCGACCGGCAGCTCGGCACCCTGCGCCCGCACGACCTGCGCCACACCTTCGCCTACCTGCTCTCCCAGGCCTCCGGCCACAACCGGGCCGAGCTGGAACGGCGCCTGGGCCACGCCAACGAGCGCTACCTGAAGCTGTACACCAACCCGCCCGAGGACATCGCCGCCGCCTACGTCGAAGACCTGTGACGGGAGGCTCGCCGCGCAGCGTCAGCTTTCACCGCCCTGAAGGCGATGATCGTGTAGCTGTGAGGCTGGCACAATGCAGCACGTAATCGGCCAAGACGATCACTCGACCTGGCCGCTGGCGATACACGGGGTTCCGGTAGTAATCGCCGAAAATCCAACGGATATACCCCTGACCTGCTCGGATGTGAGGGCGTCGTATCGCTGGTCTGCCGGTTGGTGGGTGCGGCGGGCTGGGCTGAAGATGCCGCTGACCTCGCCGGAGTGCTCCACGTCGACGCTGGCGAAGCAATATCCGTTGGATTTTCCGCCGTGATACTGGGACCCCTATAGGGGTCAAGAGGCGGCGGCCCCTGCGGCCGCGCGGCCGGGGCCGCGCACCCTTACGGCCAGCCGGTCCGGGCTGCGCCCCTTCGGGTCGGTCCCGGCCGGCGCCGCCGGGCGCGCTCCCGCCGACCGGATCAGGCCGCCGCCCCACGCCCTGGAGCACGTTGCCGAAAGACTTCACAGGCTCTAGCACCCGGCCCTGCTAGACCTAGTACCCCCGCTAGCGCCCCATCACGTGCTGACCTCCCTGAACGACGATGCACGACGTGATCGCGGCACTCGATTCTGACGCGCCCACCGCGGTGATCGGACGGGCGCG
>NZ_JBPXMD010000040.1:0-59756 GCF_051918855.1 Streptosporangium sp. H16 | reverse complement strand
GGCCTCAACGCCGCCACCGGCGAGTACGTCAACCTGTTCGAGACGGGCATCATCGACCCGGCCAAGGTGACGCGTTCGGCGCTGCAGAACGCGGCGTCCATCGCGGCGCTGTTCCTCACCACCGAGGCCGTCATCGCCGAAAAGCCCGAGAAGGCCGGAACCGCCCCCGCCATGCCCGGCGGCGGCGACATGGACTTCTAACCGATCGTTTCAGAATGAGGTTCGCGGGCGGCGGAGGCATATGAGGCCGCAGGCCGGTTCGGGCAGCCCGTGGTGGAGGTCGGCGCGTCGTTCGTAGCGGGTGCGGAGTCGTTTGAACTGGTGCGGCCAGGCGAAGGCGCGCTCGACCACCCAACGCACCTTGCCCAGTCCTGAGCCGTGGGCGAGACCGCGTCGGGCGATCATGGGTTTGATGCCGTGCTTCCACCGCAGGCGGCGGTACTTGTCGAAGTCATAGCCCCGGTCGGCGTAGACCCGCAACTCAACCCATTCTAAAACAATCAGAGTGACCAATTAGTCAGCTTTACTGGATTCAGCATCAGCCACACATTCGTGACACCTTCATCGTTGACGTCAAAGGTAACCATTCCGTATCGACGCCCTTCATTTCGAAGAATGTATCCGAGACCGTCAGCTGTGTCGCGTCGCTCAAGACGGAGGGCGGGCTGCTTGCGCATCACTCCCATGAACCACCGGGCTACATGATCCGACCCACGGATGACCTGAGGTGCGGCATTGACGAAGCCGCCGCCGTCTACTCGTAGTTCGACGTCTGGAGCCAACACGCGGAGCAGGTCCTCGATGTCCCCTCTGACAGTTGCACCACGGAATGCCCGAACAACCTCATCATGCTGGTGGGGAGAAACCTGTGCGCGTCTTCCTCGTCGAACGTGGCGGCGTGCGGACGTTGCCAGTTGCCTTGTTGCTGCTGCTGAACGACCTACGACACCAGCAATCTCGTCAAACGGGACGCCGAACACATCATGCAGGACGAACGTCACTCGCTCTGCTGGGGTCATGGCCTCGAGGACCGTCAGCAATGCCATGCTGACGGCATCATCGAGGGTGACACGTTCGAGCGGATCAGCAGCGAGATGACTGGAGTTCAGTGGCGCAATGGCTGTGTCTGCAAAGAGGTCAGCCGGAACTGGCTCCGGCAGCCATTGCCCGACGTACGTCTCCCGTCGTGCCCGCGCGGAACCCAGCAGGTCGAGTGAGATGCGGCTCGCAACTCGAATCAGCCATGCTACAGGCGCGGCAATTTCGTCGCGTTCCTCGGGCTCAAGGCGGTACCACCTCACATATGTCTCTTGCACGACGTCCTCGGCATCGGCCAGGGTGCCCATCATGCGAAAGGCTAGCGACAGCAGACGATGCCGCTCCGCCATGACCGAATCGAGAGCCCGTGATTCGTCACGCTCGGCTTTTCCGAACTCTGCGGATTCAACAGGAAGATCTTCCGACATGGGGCACCCTTTCCCATTGGGCGCAGCACGCCTAACCTATTGCCTGGCGGTCAGACGTTCCCGCCTCTCTCCACTATCGCATTCAGGCGGTGGGGATCCCTGTAATCGGGTACCGCACGCTGCCTGTCCGGCACGCGCCGCGCGGAACCATGGCATCGAGGGGCTCCTGTCCGTCCACGGTCACAACCTCACGATCGTCTCCGCGATCGGCCAGAGTGGCACGGAAGAGGTCGTCGTGGTAAAACCGGTCGGGTCCAGCGATCTCGACCACACTTCCCGGCTCCAGCGTCGTGACAGCCTCGGCGAGCAGCTCGACGACTTCGTCCAGCTCGACGGGCTGGATGAATGACCTCGGAGCGAGAACCTTTCCGTCCACGGTGTGCTGGTCAATGAGGACAGGGATGTAGCTCTGGAACTGGGTGGCCCGAATGATGGTGGCGGGGATCGAAGCGGATCGCACGGCCTTCTCCTGCGCCACCTTGCCGAGGTAGTACCCGATCTCAGATGCGTCCCCTTCTCCAACGCCGACAATGGAGAGCACGATGTGATGACGCACACCTGCCCGCTTGCCCTCCGCAGTCAGGTTGTTGATCGCTCCCTCGAAGAACGAGATTGCCCCCTCCGCATCAAAGCGGGGGGTGTTGAGGACGTTCACGATGGTGTCGACTCCGACGAGAGCCTCGGTGAGCCCCTTGCCCGAGATCACGTCGATCCCGTCCTCGAGTCCTCCCGAGACCACCTCGATGCCCTTGGCCTCCAGGTTGTCAGCAAGGCGGGACCCGACACGGCCGCGCCCACCAGCGATGAAAACCTTCATTTCCTCACTCCGTTCCGGGGCACCAGTCGCTGCCCTCACCAACAGGACGACGCAGGCCGGAAAAATGTGAGGTTGCGAAGCAGGCTTGCTACCACACCGCGTCCTATGTGGTGAGGCGGAGGAGTCGCTCGTAGCAGCCTCCGCCGCCTGCGAACCTCATTCTGAAACGATCAGTAAGTCCGTCCCCGGTCACGGGCTTCCGGGTCCCCGGTCACGGACTCCGAGTCCACTTCCAGTCACGGCCGGACGGGCGCCTCCGGCCACGCACTCCCGCGTCCGCCCCCGGTCACGGCCGGACGGGCGCCTCCGGCTCCCGGACGCCCTCCAGGAGGGTCCTGGCCAGCGCGGCGGCGAACTCGTCGAGCGGCTGGGCGGCCGGTCCCGACGGCAGGCGGTCCCCGGCGAAGGCCTGCAGGAAGGCGCGCTGGAAGCACGCCCCGAGGAACAGGGCCGCCGCCGCCTCGGGGTCGGCGTCGGCGCGGACGCGCCCGGCGGCACGCTGCTCGCGCAGGTAGGCGGCCAGGGAGTCGAGCGGCTTGTGCGGGCCCATGTCGAGCCTGTCCATCTCCTCGCCGTGCCGCCGCAGCAGCGCCGGATCGGAGAACAGGGAGGCGGCGATCGGGAAGGACGACGCGTAGAACGCCACGGCGTGCCGGGCGATCTCGGCCAGGGTCTCCTCGACGTCACGCCCGTCCGCCTCCCCGCTCTCCAGCTCGGCGAGGAGCGGGGCGAACCGGGGCAGCCGTTCCTTCAGGACGAACGTGAACAGCTCCTCCTTGCTGTCGAAGTGCTTGTAGAGCGCGGCCTCCGAGCATCCCGCGGCGCGGGCGATCTCCTTGGTGGTGGTGCGGGCCAGCCCGATGGTCCGCATCAGCTGGTCGGCCGCGTCCAGGATCCGGACCCGCGTCGGCTTCATGCTGGGCGCTCCCCGCGGTTGACGAATGGGTGGGTGAACACTCACTCTAATGGTTAGTGAGCACTTACCCACCAGGAGGGCACCATGAAGCTGACCGTCTGCGGAGCCACGGGCGGTACGGGCCGGGAGGTCGTACGACAGGCGCTGGAGGCGGGGCACGAGGTGACGGCGGTGGTGCGCGATCCCGCGCGGCTGCCCGGCGACCTCACCGGCGTGCGGGTGGTGACGGCCGACGTGACCGACCCGCGGTCGTTGCGTCCCGCGATGGAGGGACGGGACGCCGTGATCTCGGGTCTGGGCCCGCGCAGCAGGAAGCTCGCCAGAGACGGCGTCGTCGCGCCGGCGACGCGGGGGATCCTGTCAGCCATGGAGGTCTGCGGGGTGCGCCGCTTCGTCGCGGTGAGCGCGGCCCCGGTCGGCCCGTCGCCGCAGGGCGACCCCTTCCTCGACCGCAGGATCATGACCCCGCTGATCCAGAGATTCCTGCGGGACGTCTACACCGATCTGAGGGCGATGGAGGAGGCCGTCCGCGCCGGCGACACCGACTGGACGGTCATGCGGCCGCCCCGCCTGCTGGACAAGCCCCGCACCGGGACCTACCGGCTGGCCGTCGGCGGCAACGTCCCCGGCGGACGCACGATCGCCCGCTCCGACCTGGCCCACGCGATCCTCGCCCTGCTGGACGACCCGGCGACCGTGAGGCAGGTGGTCGGCATCGCGTACTGAGCCCCGCGAACCTCCGGCGCCCCGCTCCTGCGCGACGCGGGCACGGGGGCACGGGGGTACCGCCGGCCCGGACGTTCCCGACGGTCACCCGGATCCGACAGGCCCCGGCAGGACCCGGCCGAACTCCGCGGGACCCGGCACGGGAGCATCCCGGGGGGTGCCGGGACCGGTGCCCTATCCGGGCTCGCCGGTGAACGCCCGGGCGAACGCGTCGTGGACGGGCGTTCCGGGGGCGTTGTCGAGCACGGCGAAGACCACCCGCTCGAAGCGCCCGTGGAAGGCGCCCGAGGGGCCGAGATGCGTGGCGAAGCAGGCCGCCACGAGCGCGGGCGAGTTGCGGAACACCCCGCACCCCCACGCGCCCAGCACGAGCCGGCGCAGCCCCGAGGCGGCGAAGAGGCCCAGTGCCCTCCCCGAGCGCTCGAACAGCACCTCCGGCAGGCGGGCGCGCCGCTCGTCGTTCTCGTCCATGGCACCGGCGTTCGGCGCGGCCACGGTCAGGAACGAGACGGGGTACGGACGGGCGAGCAGGGCGTCCCGGTCGTCCCTGAAGACCGGGACCGCGGGCGAGAAGATCGCACGGTCGCTGTAGAGCGGGTCGCCCCGCTTCCGGTGGAAGGCGTAGAAGTCCGGCGCCTCGACCAGGCAGCGGTAGAGCCCCGACGCGTACGCCAGGCTCTCCTCCTGCGCCTGGGTCCCCCGCAGGAAACCGCCCCCGGGATTCTTCGCCGAGGCGAAGTTCAGGCAGCCGACGGCACCGTCACCCCAGCCGTCCCCGTTCCCGTCCCCGTTCCCGTCACCGTTCCCGTCACCGTCGATCCCGTCGGCCCCGGCCATCCGGCGGGCGGCCGACAGGGAGGTCTCGTTGACGACCTCCACCGAGGTCGCGACGGCCGGGGACGCGGCAGGCGGCCCGACCGTCTCGTCGGGCCCCCACAGCCGGGTGCCCGCGACGGCACCGGCGAGCTCTTTCGCGATGGACACCCGCCCCCGCGAGGGGTGGTCGTACCAGCCGCGCTCCAGGATCTCCACGGTCTCCGCGGCGAGCGCCCGGCGTGCTTGCGTCATCATTCCTCCCTGTCTTCCCTGGGCAAAGTTATCCTCACAGTGAGAAATTCTCAATACGAGAAAGACATGGAAGCGAGATTCCTCGGCACGGGCGGCCGGGGAGACGTACCGGTGCGAAGTTTCGCGGCCCTCTTATCTCGAACTTTCCGACTCGGCCAACCGGCTGGCGACCCAGTCCGTGCCCACGCAGGAGACGAGCGAGATGAGCCTTCGTACAAACCTGTCAGCTGCCTTGGGACTGATTCCGAGATCGCGGGTGGCGCGGGCCACCAGCTCGGCACCGTCCGTCGGGACGTCCGCGCAGATACCGGCTAGCAGCCCCCGGTGGTGAACGCCTTGGTTCGCCGTACGTTCACCGGCGATCAGCGTGGACAGGGTGCGGCGGGCGAATTCCTTCTCCTCACCGAGAATGAGCAGGTCTTCGGGGTTGTGATCCAGCGCGGGGAAGAGCTCGGGAAAGAACTCGCCCTGCTCCAGGTGGATGGTCACATTGGCCATGAAGAAGCCGGGCCGTAGCTCACGAAGCCGGTCCAGGGCGGCACGAAGCGAGCGGCGAGCGGCGAGCGGGTCGAGGTGGTGGCGGTCGAGCAGGTCGGCGGGAATGTCGTAGGGATCGCGGGCCCCGTTCCGCAGCCGGGTGACGGCGTCGGTCAGCAGCGCGAAAGACGTCTCGTCGTCGCGGAGTGGCCGCGCCCAGTCGGACTTCCCGAGGTCGCGCAGCGGCTGCGCGGAGGCGCCGCGCCCCATCGCGTCCTCACGGCACGTTCGCGCCTCGATGTTTCGCAGAGGGTGGTGGACGAGCTGGGCGCGAGCCGCGCGAACTCCGGCGGGTTCCCCGTTGCCGGGCCGCCGCCGGATCAGACGCGCCATGAGATCGATGTCGTTGACGGCGGCCTCCGGCGAGGTCACCCAGCGGGCGACCGTGGCCATCTCGCGCACCGCCTCCCCCGCCCTCGTCCGGGGAGGCGTTCCCGCCAGGGCTTCGCGCAGCCTGGTGTATCCGCCGAGGAGATGGTCGTCGATCGTCCGCTCGCACTCGTCGCACCAGCGCGTCCCGTCGGCTCCGCTACAGGGTCTGCCACCGTGGCGGGCCCTGCGTAGCGGTCCGCGCGCGACGTCCCTCATCGCCGGGGAGACCAGCGAGAAGTAGGCGAGGAAAGCGACCGGCTCGGGTGCTGCGGCAACGGCGGCGAGGTTCATGGCGGCGTCCTTCCAAGGCATGACAGGAGAACGCGTCCGAATGGGACGGTCTCTCGACATCGGCCTCGAAGTCCGAGGCCCTCAGAAGGAGCGACATGAAGCGCTCAAGCTCGCAGGCGACAGCCGTTGAACGCAACCAGAGTGGCAGGAGGCATGATCAGCGTCAACCGCTTTCGCGATACGCTCGATTAAGTCCATTTATGACTGATTTGTAGTGCTTAATAAGCTCATCATCTCTTCCACGTGTTCCGTCCAGCTCATCCGCCGCCCTGCGGACCAGCTCCCGCACGTCGCCACGGCCACCCCCCACCTGACGGCGCCCTCCACGACCCCGCTGATCGAGAGCATGCCCCTGCAGAGCGGAGTTCGCCAGCTTCGCAAGAGCGTCCAGTGCCGGATTCCCCGTACGCAACTCCGCCCAGATTCGCCAGGTGAACAGCGCCGGACGGATCGCCTCCACCGCGAGGTAGGCGGCGAGTTCGCGATGCTCGCCGCACACCTCGGCGACCAGCAGCAGGCGTCGTCTGGCGGCGGAGTAGCGCTCCTTCATCGTCCAGTCGTCCGGAGCCGGGCCGAGAAGCTCCATTTCAAGGGTCGCCAGACCGGGCAGCGCCGCGCGCAGCAGGCCGGAGCCACGCTCGATCAGCCGACGGGCCGTCCGCAGGTCCAAACGCCTGACGGCGCTCATCGCCAGGCCTGCCAGCACCCGGTCGGCACCGAGACGCGCCGCCACCGGCCGACCGGTACGCAGTTGGGGGACGGCACCCGGCACGCGGACCAGTTCCGTCACCCAGAGCGGGCAGGCAGCGGTCAGTGACCACTCCACCCCGGCCGCGATCATGCCGTAGTTCGTCATCGGCGGCCCGGGATTGAGCACGAGAACAATCTCGTCGACATCGCGCGGACTGCCCGACCCCATGCGACCGGTCGGCGGCGTCTCGGCCCGCAACGCGGTGACGACGACATCGTGAATCGACTGCAGGTCACCCGAGACGCCCTCGATCACTCGCGCGTCCACCGACTCGCCGGAGGTCTCGGCCGCCCACCGGGCGAGCCGGTGTGCCCGCTCCCGTGTCTCCTCGCTGGCGAGCAGCCTGAGCCGTAGAATCCCGCGGCGGGACAGCAACGCACGCCGTTCCCTCAGCCCGGCGAGAACCGTCTCCAATGCCGTCTGATCCTCGGTGTCCCTGCCTTCCCGGTCCAGTCCGACGGCCAGCAGCCCCAGAACGTCACCGCTGCCCAGGACGGGCCATCCGGTTCTGCCGGTGGCTGCGACGAGCTGGAATCCGGGATCGTCCTTCTCCCAGCGGTCGGCGGCCCTGAGCAGGGTCCGCGGCAGTGGCCCTGGCTCCACCCGCTCCGGCATCAAGTGCGCCCGATGGGTGGAGGCCGCCGTGTAAAGGCCGGTCAGCGCGTCGTCCCTGATCATCTGAACGCAGGCGGCGTCACCGACCATCTCGACGGTGCGAGCGGCCGCGCGAACAAGCGCGGACAGCCTGCCGGACCCACCGGCCCGGTCGCCGAGCGCGGCGACGAGCTTTCCGATCTCGCGTTCGGTGCGTGCCGTCAGAACCTTCTTGTCCTGGTCGCGTTCGAACGACCTGCGGAGTTGTTCCGCGAACCATGCTCGCAGCAGACCGTAGTCGGCTGCCTCTCCCCGCCCGATCCGCTCGAACAGAGCGGCCTGCACGGTGGGCCACTCCTTCGTGAACCAGTCGGCCTTCCCCGGCGTCAGGCCGGGAATCCCGGCCGTCCGGGAACGGTCCCGCAATCGTGCGGCGACCTCCAGGTTTCCGGCCTGCCGGGCGGCGAGCAGCTCCCAGAGCACCTGGTTGGCCGGGTCCACCTCGGCGAGACTGTCCCAGAACCGGTAGCGGAGCAGCCAGGCCGCCAGATGGGCGTCCATGTCGCGTGGCCTGTCCAGCGAGTACGGCCGGTCCGGGGTGTCGAGGTGGACGATCCGCGTGGGGCGGCGCGTCTCCAGGGCCGCGCACAGAGCTCCCACGCTGAGCGCGAACGCGCCCGAACCGCAGCTGATCAGGATGTCGTCGGGGTGGTGTTCCGCCAGCCACCGGCTCATGGCCCCTGCGGCGTCCCTCAGCGCGGGGTCGCCGAGCCTGACCACCGAGACCGCGCCCGGCTCGAAGCGAGCCCCGCACATCCCGGCCTCGGAGGTGAGCAGCCTCCGCATGGCCTCGGCGTGGTCGGCGAACGTTCCTCCTCCGGGCGCGCCGGGATTGGTCGTTCCCAGCAGGACGAGCAGGGAGACCGGGATGCCGGCCGCGGCCAGGCCTTCGAAGATCTTGCGCAGAGGGCGACGGTCCTTGCCCGTCGCCCTCGGGTCACCCTCGAAGACCGCCGTGTCGGAAGTCCACCGGCCCGCGATCTCCGGGTCATCCGCGCGCATCCCGGCGAACCCCAGATCACCGCCGCCGACCGCATGGACGAGCAGCGTTCCCTCCGTCTTCTCCGGAACCGTGTTTCCCGGAACCGTCCTTTCCAGAATTGCGTCCTCCCGCTGCCACCGAAACGCGACCGACCGCGCCGACGGTAACCCACGCCGGTGACATTCTCGGCGGAACAGCGGAACTACCGTGACCTTCCGCCGTTTCCGCGCGCGTTTCCCCGCCCCTTTCCGTCACGTCCTCGACGGGGAGAACCTGAGGGCGGTTTACGACCGCCCTCGTCGCCCTCTCCCTTTCTTGACGGGTAAACACCGAGCGGCGCGACAGGGTCCACCGGGTAAGGCAGCGAGCGCCCACGCCCCGGAACGATCCTGCCGTTCTCCTGCTTCTCGTTCTCGGTGAACCACTCGTAGTTCCTGCCGCGCGGATCCGGCGGCCCGGGAACGCCCTCGCCCAGCCACTCCGGCCTTGTGCGGGGATAGTGCACCGGGAGTTCCGGATCGCCGCGGGAGACCGCGAGCATCGCGTCGCGAACCGTGGACAGGGCTGGCGTGCCGTTCACCATGCGGGTGAACGCCTCACGTGCGTTGTCCAGGATCTTCGGACCGTCGGTGTCCGGTAGCGTCCCGGAGAGGTCGCGGTAGTAGGCGGCGTACTCCGCTCCGGAGTGCAACTCGGTGTTCTCCGCGTCGACGTCGAGCCGCACGCTGCCGAACCCGAGGGGTCTGCCGAGGCCGAGCCGGTGGAAGTGCCCCTGAGGCAGGGAGAGCAGCCAGGCGAGCGCTCCCAGCTCGTGGTCGTCGAGGTCACGGACCTCCACGGTGAACCGGAAGGTCGTCTCGCGGCGCACCCAGCCGCCGATCGAACGGTTCTGCGTGTCG
This sequence comes from Streptosporangium sp. H16, assembly GCF_051918855.1. Taxonomy (NCBI): domain Bacteria; kingdom Bacillati; phylum Actinomycetota; class Actinomycetes; order Streptosporangiales; family Streptosporangiaceae; genus Streptosporangium; species Streptosporangium sp. H16. Next base: position 50,277 of record NZ_JBPXMD010000040.1, on the reverse strand, counting down.
CGCTGCTCGGGGGGCTCCGTCAAATAACGCTTCCCGCCGGGATCCGGATCGCCGCTGTCGCCGGGCGAGGTGCGGGACCGCCGGTATTCGCGGTAGTAGCGGCTGATGCGGACCTGCGCCGGGTCGAGCTTCCCCTGACCTTCGCTCCAGTGCTGGCTCCGGTCCAGCCCGGCGTGGTGCCAGTACGCCTTCCGGCCCCGCAGTCCCTGGCCGGGCTGGTACAGCTTCTCCTTGGGCGTGCCGTCCCTCACCGGCAGATCGGGCCTGACCGGAGACTCGGCGAGATAGAAACGCCCCTGCTGGGGCTTGGGCCCGCCCAGGATCGCGAGCGGCAGGCCGTCGCCGCCGAACCGCTCCACGGCCCGCTCCGCGTCCTGCTCACAAGTGACGGGACCGATGCGCAGCCTGCCGCGATAAGCGGCGGGACGTACGCCGGAGCCGTTGGGAGGAGCGACCCAGCCGAAGACCCGGTCCGCAGGGGAGAGCTCGCCGTAGCCGGGCGCCGGGGCCAGTGAGGGGTGCAGCAGTTCCGAGGGGGCGGCGGGATAGATGTCCCTCGACACTGGGACCGGATACAGCTGGTAGATCTCACGCTTCTCATTACGACGGGCATAACAGACCGTGCCGGGTTTCAGCTTTGTCCCTTCCTTGTCATGGATGTGCGGGCTCCAGGCGAGCTGGCCGGGTCCGTCGCCGATCCGCTCACCGGGATCCGCCACGCGGTCGTCCAGGGTGCGGCGTTGCCGGAGTTCCTTGTTGGAGTGCGCGTCCCGGTAACTCTGGATCAGCAGATCCCAGTCCTTGACCAGCGCACTCCACTCGCGCGCCAAGGGCAGCACCTGCCGTTTCCCTCTTCCCCGCGACGCCGGGTAGAAGAAACGCTCATATCGTTTGCCTTCGATGTTGGGCCCCGTGACGTAGGCGATTCCCTCCACCATCGAGGTAACGAGCTGAGGATCGAGCGTGTCGGATAAGCCCTCCCTCACGAAGCGGACCACTTTGTCGTGTCTGATCAGCGCCTTGAGACGTTCGAAATGTTGGGGACTTTCCCGATCAGAGCGAAGAGCCCTGCCGTCCTTTCCGTACATCTCCAGTGCCGCGGTCTTGTACTCGTGGAGCACGCCGTCGGCGTGCACGTAGACCGGCACCATCTCCGCGGCATCATCGGCACTACGGCGGAACCCCAGCCGGGTACCGTGGCTGTCGAAGACCCCGAACCGGGAGTTGGTGACAGCCTCGTAGGCGGCGCGCAGCATGCCCTTGACCGAGGTGGCGGGCAGGTGCGGCCGTCCGTCCCTGAGCCGGACGGGGTAGACCAGGTGACCGTCCACGCCTTCGTCCGGTGGCGTCCCCCGTGTCGTGTCCAGGAGGAGCAGCGGCGTCTCGACGGTGAGCGTGACGCCGACGCGACCGGTCCAACAGCCGGGGCGCAACCGGTCTCGGGCGGGTGGCGGCCCGTCGCGGAGCGGCTCGGGCAGGCCGTCCCGGGGAAACGCCGGGACGAACGTGTAGGGGTTCAGGAATTTCGCGTCGCCGCTCATCACGCGACCTCCTCCGCGTAGGTTTCGGGCTCGGTCTCCGGGGCGTAGGGTTCGAACCCGATCAGGCGTTCCTCGGCGACGTAGGCGTTGCCGTGGATCCGGTCCGCGACGACGTACTCGCGGGCGGTCAGTCGCACCCGGTCCTGGGGGGCGGGGGTCGTCATCGGCACGGTGACGGCGCCGATCCGGGCGGAGCGGAGCGTGACCCAGCCGGGCACGGACGCGGCGACCGGTGAGACCGTGGCCTGAGCCGGTGCGACGACCTTGCCCCAGACGAGATACCGGGCTTCCAGCGTCGTCTCGACGGGTAATGCGTCGAGCGGGTCGCCGAAGGACGCGGGCAGCAGGCTCTCGTCCTCGGTGAGCGCCACCGCGTACCCGGCCTCCACCCAGCGCAGTTCCATCCGCGAGGTGAAGACCCGCGCCTCGTACACGGTGGACAGGTCGACGGGACCGGCCGAGGTGACGCAGCCACGCCCTTCGACGCGGGCCACGTGGTACGCCGAGGGCGCGGTCAGCAGGGCGCATCCTCCGGCGACGCCGGTCGCCTCCAGCGCGTCCGCCAGGGTGACCCCGGTGGTCGCGGCGCCGTACAGGGCGGTCATCTCATTCCTTCCAGAGCTCGTGGGAAGAAGGTCATGACGACTCCTTCGCCAGGTGGTCGGCCCAGGCCCGGGTGATGGGCGAGATCTCCGGCCCGCTCATCGCCCGGGGCAGCGTGACCGGTTCAGGCCAGGGACCGCCGCTCAGGGTGATCTCGGTGACGTCGACGTCGCCGAACCCCCGGTTGACCAGGGCCCCGAGCGGTATCCGCCCGTCCGCGAGGTCCCGGAGGGTGAGGAGCAGCAGGGCGAGCCCGCTGTCTCGCTCGCCGCCCAGCCGGGTGAGGTCCACCGAGAGCCGGATGGGCTCCCACTCCACCGCGTGCGGCTCCAGCACGCTGAACAGACGCCCATCGGCCGCCCCTCCGGTCCAGCGGTCGAGCGCAACGTGGTCGGCCTGCGCCATGCCCAGGTCCTCCAACCGGTCACGTACGGAGTCACTGAGCACGGGCAGCCGCTCGTCCCCATCTCCGGCCTCCCCCGGCACGCCCGCCGTGTCGGCCTCTCGTGAGGTCCCCGTGGTGACGGACTCCCAGAGCGTGTCCGGGACGGTCAGCAGGGCGGTGCACTCCTCGGCGCGCAGCGCTCCCGCCCGGCGGGCATCGGCGTCGTCGCGAGCGGAGCCGAACAGGGCCCGTACGGCACGCAACTGATCGAGCTGCGCCCGGAAAGCGGCGCTGTGCTCACTTGGGGACGCGCCCGGCTCGGCCGACGGCGCGTCGATGTCATTCCGCGCGGTGCGTTCCACCAGTTCGGCGTGGCCGCGCAGCGCTCCCTTGATGGACCCGCCCGGCAGGACCAGCGTGAGGTGGCGGCGGTCGACACGCGTGGTGAGCGGCAGCGTGTCGACGACCAGGCCCCTCGAACCTGACCTGACCATCACCGGAGCGCGAGGAGCCCAGGTGACGCGGACGTCGAGAACCTCTCGGCGTCGCGGAAGCCCCGCATCGGTTGACCGCAACGACGCCGTCGTACGGGCTCGGGCCGGGTCGTCCCGTAGCACGGCCAGCAGGCCGGCCGGGGAGTCGAACCGGTCCACGAACAACTCGAACGGGTCATCGAGCAGTCGTACCGCCCCCAGCCCCCGGCCGGTCGCCGCGCCGACCCGCACCTCCCCCGCGCTCAGTGCGGCGAGCAAGGCCCCCAGCCGGGCCTCGTCACCGGCGGCGTCGTCCATGCGCGACTCGACGTCGATCTCCAGCCTCAGGTAGCACCCGGCGGGCACGACGGTCCTGCCGTACAGAAACTCCTGGGCCGCCGTACCCGTCACCCGGTCGATGCCCACCGACTGCCGGAGTTCCAGGCCGGCGGGGTCGAGAGGGCTGGCGGGCAGCCCTCGCTCGTCCAGACGATGATCGGTCGTGACCAGCGCGTCGGCGACGATCACCCGGCTGGCGCCACCCTCCTCGAAGTCATCTTTGGATATGAAACCCCACAGCCTGTCGAGGAGCAGGGATGCCTCGTCGGCGCCGCGCGACCAGTTCCGCAGGACCCCCGCCAGCGTGGTGCCGGGGACGTAGAGGCGGCCCAGGCCGTCCAGGGCGATCGGCAGCGGCTCCGAAGGGTCGTGGCCGAGACCTCCGACGTGTAGCGGCGACTCCGTACGCAGCCAGCCACGCACCCGGATCCTGCTGGTCACGTGCCGTCCCACTCTGGCGGTCATCCCTCACTCCCCACGGTCGCCGTGACGGTCCCGGCGTCACCGTTCCGCGTGGTTCTTTCGCGGCTGCCCGCCGCCTCGTCACGGCTGTGCGCGGCCAGGCAGGCGCTGACCAGGACCCGTACCGCCTCGCCGTGGAGCTCGGCCCGCAGGGTCGCGACCCCGTCCCCGGTCACGACAAGCCTCTCCTCCGGCAGGGCGAGCAGCGCCCAGACCGGATCCGGGGTGGTGAGCAGGTCAAGCAGCTGCGTCACCGCCTCCTTGGGCCAGTCGGGCCGGCCCGCCCTTTTCCGGGTGAGCCACAGCAGGCGGCTCCTGGCGCGCTCCTGCGACGGCTCGCGGACGATCTCGCGTAGCGCGTTGAGCTGCGTGCTGGGGACCCTGGCGGGAATCACCCGCGACCGACTCTCCCGGTCCCCCTTGATCCGCTCGCAGGCCCGGTGAATCTCTGCCCGCCAGGCGGCGCGCTCGAAGATCCTCGCGGTGTCATAGCCGTCCTCGCCCGGCGTGAGGAGTCCGGGTGAGGACGTTCTGGCGGACGCGACCTGAGACTCTGCGGAGAGCACCTCGCCCGGCACGACGGCGAATTCCGTGGGAGACACGTCGTCCGGCGCGACGGTGAGCGGGCCGGAGGGACCGTTCTCGATCGAGGCGACGGCCGAGGACCGGATGCCATGAGAACCCGCTGCCTCGACGGGCAGCATCAGGAGGTCGTGATCCAGCTCCACCTGCCCGAATCCCTCGGCCCTGCGCTCCCCCACCCCTGCGGCCCGGACCTCGGTCAGGATGTCCGGGGCGATGGGTCCGCCGCTCACCTCGAAGGTCAGGCAGCTCCCGGCGGCCAGGCCGTACAGGGTGGGGCGGGGCAGGCCCCAGCCGCGATGCCAGCTCTCCGTCCGGTGGACGCCCAGCGCGACACCGACCCGCCCGTCCCGGCGTCCGGTCACCGGGGTCAGGCTCACCCCGGGGGCGCCGGCCTTGGCCAGGGCCTGTTCCAGTGCCCTCTTCACGTCTTCGACCTCCGTACTGGGCCGCAACCTCAAGTCACGGACCAGCAGTTCCGACAGCAACCACACCCGCAGCAGATCTCCCCCCTCCGCCGCTCGCCGCCCGTCGGCGACCGGCCGGGCCGCGACCTTCACCTGTCCGTAGTCGTCCTTGGATGACCGGCCGACCCGCCACCGCCCGTTCAGCCTCTTCTCCCAGCCCTCCTCCAGCGCGCCCGCCCGGACACGCACCTCGGCGCGGAGCACGGTCCCGGCGGCCAGTGCCCGGTAGACGTAGACACCGCCGATGTCCCGGGTGGGCCGCTGGACGTCGTCACGGATGCTGTTGTGCATGCGCAGCATGGACGGAGGATCGACGACCTCGTGCACGTCCTCACCGTCCGGCACGACGTATCCGCCCCGGTACGGCTTGCCGGACGACACGGCGCCGGCCATCCGGTTTCCGGTCACCATGCCCGGCTTCCCCTTCTCGTGGACGAGGACCTTGGGTACCGGCAGCGTGCGGGCGCCTCCGGCCGACTGCGGGGTGGCGGCCGTGACCAGCAGATCCCCCGTACGGACCAGAGCGTGCGCGGCGCCGCCGAGCCGCCGGGCCACCTCCGGCATCAGGCACCAGCCGGGAATGTGGCCCGCGCCCTTCACGACGTTGCCCAGGACGGTGGCCGCGGCGAGAACCGCCTCCTGCACCGTGATGACCAGCTCCGCGCGCTCCCAGCCGTCCCGCGTCGGCCGGGACACGGGAATGGGCCGGTCCGCGACCGCGTACGCCGGGCCCGACGGGGGCGGCACCACCCGCTCGGGGGGCGGCATCGACCAGACGGGAGCGAACCCGGCCCCTTCGACGGTCATCGTGCACCGCCCCGATCCCCGGCGACGCTTGCCTCCGATGCCTTCCAGCAGCCGTGCCCCCGCCCCCAGCAGCGCCACGGCGACATCTCGCTGGCCCTGGTCCAGCTCCGCGAAGCCCTCGATCCGCCCTCGGCCCGTCAGCGTGACCCCCGCGCGTGCCATCTCCTCGAATCGCAGCATCTCCGCCTCGGCGGTGCCGGTACGGACGTCGATCGCCACCCCCGGCTTGCGGAACGTCGCCGCCCAGGCGACCTGCGGCCTCGCCCGCAGGAGCCGGGCGAGCTTCGCGGGAAACCGCAGCGGGCCCTCGACGACCAGCGCGGCGGGCCGGGGCGCGTTCCCGTCGAACCTGCCGCCGAACAGGAAGCCCACCCAGTCGTGCCAGACACCGCTGGGACCGCTGTCCAGAGCGTGTGCCGCCAGCTCGCAGGAGTCGCGCCAGACCCCGACCAGCGTCTTGGCGGGCACGATCGGCGCGGCGGGAGCAGGAGACACCTCCGTACCGTTCAGACCGTCCTGCCGGACAGTCCCGACGGCGTTCCCATCGCCGTCCTCGTCCCTGTTCCCGGACAGGACGGGTCGGCTCGCCTCCTCACCGTCCCGCTGGACGAGCCGGTCGGCATACCCCTGAATGCCCGTCCCGGTCCCCACCCGCCAGTCACTGACCATGAACAGCGAGATCGCGAAACTCCCGGCCTCGTTCACCTCGCCTCCTCCTTCGCCTTCAGGAACCGCTGCGCCGTCATCGCGTCCAGCAGGCCCGTCACCTTCTTCGCTCCGTGGGCGTGGTCGCCGTGAACGTGATCGGTCCACAGCAGCTCTCCCTCCTCCGTCAGCTCCATGAGCGCCTCCCTGCGCTCCCGGTCCTTCTCGAACCGCCGCAGCAGCAGGCCGAACCGGGACGCGGCGACCTCCTCGCCCAGGCACACCCCCTCGCGGAGGTCATGGGCCGCGCTCCGGGGAATGAGCGACTCCTTCGACCCGGTTTCACACAGGTTCAGCGCATCGACCCGCCGTCGCAGGTCCGCCCAGCGCCGCCCTCGCGCCCGGGCATCCTCGCTGCCCTCCCCTACCAGGTACGGCGAGGCCGATCCTCCCGAACCGCCCGACAGGGTGACCGACGCGCGGATCCGCTTCAGGTCGGGGGCCGCGCTCTCGAACAGCACGACGAAGGCGAGCGCGGACCCCCAGCTCTTGACTCCCTTGGCTTCGACCTCGGTTAGTTTCTCGGCCAGTTCGTACGCGAAATGGAACGGGTAGTTGCGCTTGACGATGGCCACACCGGCGCCCGCTCCCAGGTGCGCGCGACCGCTTCTGGCCAGCGTCGGGCCGAGCAGGGGATCGGTCGCGGTCTCCTCCTCGAACGCCTCCAGATAGTGCCGGGTGAAGGGCAACGCCACCTCACCCGCGCACACCACGGTCAGGTCGTCGCCACCGAGCACCAGTGGCAGGACCGGCAGCGGATCCTCTCCGCCCAGTTCCTCGGCAGTACGGCGCAGCGCCTCCTGAAACGCCCCTTTCCCGCAGCGGTCCACCCCGAGGGAGAACGCCCGCAGCGCGTCCGCGTAGGCGCGGTCACCCTCGCCTCGCACCGACTCGCCCAACGTCCGTAACAGCTCGCCGAGCCCGTTGCCGTCGGCGTGCACCACCGCGACCCACTCGGCGTTCAGGCCAAGCTCGTCGACGATCCCTCGCATCGCCCGCCGGCCGGCGTGAGCGTCCTTCACCGCGGCCATCCGGTCGAGGGCGGACCGGTAGGCGGCCAGCTTCGCCGCCGCCGCCGCCGACCTCGGCTGCGCGGGCTCTCCCTCTCCCTCGAAGCGGATCGCCTTCGCGGGCAGCCCGCTCGACGCGCAGTCCTCGACCAGCGGCAGCCGCAGGAACCGCGCCTGCGGTCCCGGCCGGGCCTCCCGCACGGCCGCCAGCTCCGTCCGCGCCTTTCCGATCGCGTCGGCCAGCTCGCCCGGGACGTATTCGACCACGACACCGCAGACGTCCAGCCCCGGCGCCTCCTTCAGCGCGCGCCGGGTCAGCTCCGTCACCAGCCTCCGCCCGGCCTCCTGGTTCCTGACCAGCACAGTGATCCCGCCCGCGCCCGCGACCAGAAGCTCTGCGTCGTGGCTCTCGACACGCCACTCGCTTTTCGCGAAACCGCGGAACACCTCCTCCAGGGCTTCGTCGGCCCAGGCCCCGTCCACCCTGGCGATCAGATCGGACGCTCCGACGACCTCCTGCCGCTTCCCCGAGGAGAAGATGTAGCGCTGGTTGCCCGCCGTACCGATCATGACGACGTACATGGCTCTCCCGTCTCGTCCATGCCGCCCTTACGCGGCTCGCTCCTGTCCGTCCCCGTCCCGGACAGCTCGGCGCCGCGCGGTCCGGCCCCACCCGATCCGGTCTCGCGTGGTCCGACCTCGCGCGGTCCGACCTCGTGTGAATCGGTCTCATACGGATGCGGAACCGCCTTCATCGCGTGGCCGAGCAGCCAGCCCAGCGCGAAGGCGACGCTGGCCGGAGCCGCGATGAACAACCGGGGACTCAGGGCGGCGTACTGCGGCCTGGCCGCCACCCACGCCTGCCACGCCGCATAGACATGCCGGACGACCAGCTCGAAGTCGACGGCCGCCTCCGGAAGGTTGGCCGGCCCCCCGTCGACGACGAGGGCCGCCCGGCACCGCTCCCAACGTCCATCGGTGTCCACGCAACCGTCACCCGCCGCCCGCAGCGCCTGAGCGACCATCATCGGGTTGTCCGACAGGTGCACCACCAGGGCGACCGCCCGCCCCTCCTCGGCCCCCTCGAACTCCGGCTCCTCGACCACCCTGGCCAGCCGTGCCGCCCGTACGGCCTCCGCCGGGCTCAACGGCTCCTTCATCCGTCCGCTGATCCGTACCGCCGTGAAGAAGTCGGACCGGCCATTCTCCGAACGCTGCGGCAGCACGGGAGCGACGGCCGCCTCCATTCCCCCCGCCCGTTCCCCCCGAGTGGCGCTGACCCCCCGCAACTCCCGCTGCACGTTGAACTTGAACCGCGTGCCCAGCTCGAAGGCATCGGGCAGCGCGGCGTTGACGTAGAGCGACACCGGCGTGGAGGGGTCGGCTTCCGACAGCTCGGTCAGCCGCGCGGTCACCAGCTCGTAGGCCAGATCCAGGGTGTCCCTGCGAGCCTCCCGAGCCGCCGCCCTCTCGTCCGCGTCGGCCCCGGGCCCCACCCCCTCGACCTCACGTCGTACGACGAAGCAGGAGTCGTGATTACGCCGGGCGTGGTCGGTGGCCGCGCCGATCCACTGGGCGCTCCACGGCGCCCGCCAGTTCGCTCGCGGCAGGGCGATGACGATGCCCACGCCCTTGCTGCGCTGCTGCCACAGGTTGATACCGGCGAACATCACGGCCGCGGCCACGCACAGCACCGTCAGGAGCAGCCGCTGGTCACCCAGCCACCCCTTGATCACATCTGGCACGGTCCCGGCGGCCACCGCCGCCGCCACCCCGGCCACCGCCGCCACCATCCACCGCGAGGCGCCTTCCCACAGCCCTTTCACCCCGCCCGTCCCCGCCCCAGCCCTGCAAACCCCATCCGCCCGCCCTTCCTCCTCTTTTTCCGCCTTCACCTAATACAGATGGACGACGGAAAAACAGCAGGTAGAACCCTTCATAGGAGCGATGAGGACCACCCCGCCCTGGCGGAGGAGTAACACCCTCCGCGGTTGCGACCCCTCGTAGGAGCGATGAGGATGGGGGCCATCTACCGGCGCAGTGTGGCCGTGTACTGTTGCGATTCCTCGTAGGGGCGATGAGGACGCTGGAGCCGGGAATCAATAATCTGAGCATCGACCGGTTGCGACCCCTCGTAAGGGCGATGAGGACAGAGGCGGGTCTGCTCTGGAGCAGGACCGGCGGACCGGTTGCGACTCCTCGTAGGGGCGATAAGGACGAGCGACACCCTGTGCGGGATCGACCTCTTCGCGCCGTTGCGACCCCTCGTAGGGGCGATGAGGACCGGTCCACGGGGGTTGGGCACGGCGCACACGTAGCCGCGTTGCGACCCCTCGTAGGGGCAATGAGGACATGGCGGAACAGGCGCCTAAGACGACGCGCAAGAGGCGTTGCGACCCCTCGTAGGGGCGATGAGGACCGCCTGACGCACGTCCTTAGGTTCAGCCTTCGTCCAGGTTGCGACCCCTCGTAGGGGCGATGAGGACAAGGTCAACGGCCGCACCATCCGTGTCGGGGTTGAGTTGCGACCCCTCGTAGGGGCGATGAGGACGTGGAACGAGATGGACGCGGTGATGCACGCCGATTTGTTGCGACCCCTCGTAGGGGCGATGAGGACCCGGAGTCGTCCGCTACCGCATCGGCCGGCATCTCGGTTGCGACCCCTCGTAGGGGCGATGAGGACCTGGCCTTGGGTGCCCGACCTGCCCCGGGTAGGGCTGTTGCGACCCCTCGTAGGGGCGATGAGGACCCCTGGGCAACGGCGTGAGCGTGCTCCTGGACGACTCGTTGCGACCCCTCGTAGGGGCGATGAGGACGCGTAGCCGTTGCGGTGGCCCTTGACCTCGTTCCGTTGCGACCCCTCGTAGGGGCGATGAGGACTCGACCTGGCCGGTTTCGGGTCGGCGCCCGTTCACTTGTTGCGACCCCTCGTAGGGGCGATGAGGACCGGTGCGAGTCCAGACGGAGGCGGCCCGATGAGTAGGTTGCGACCCCTCGTAGGGGCGATGAGGACCCCAGGGTAAAGACGCAGGTCAACGAGTGCAACATCCCGGGCTGAAGTCGATGTTTTGCAGTGAACCTCCGGTCGTGCAGAAAACCCCGGAGGTTTGCTGCAAAAAGCATGATCATGTGGAGTCCTGCCCGTCCATGAATCGCTCGACGCAAGCCGTCGTTTTGACAGGTGATCGGCTGGCAACGACTCCGGTCACAGAGAGGCTGCGGGTAGCGCGAGCCACTCTCGGTAGTCACGCACCGTCGCACGGGACTGGCCCGAAGCGGGTACGGCGTCAGCAACCATTGAAGCGGTCCGAACCACGAACTGACTGACGTTGGAGCCGAGACCCGTCACGATGCTACGAGCATGCTCCAGCCCGTCATCGACGTCTCCGTTCCGCACTGCCGATATAGCTCCATGCAGCCGCAGTTGAACTTCTCCCCGAGGCACGCCACGGGGATGAGCCCGAAGCGCCTCACTCTGGGCTCGCTCGGCGTCCGGATGCCTCGACAACGCATGGACGAGAGAGCGAGTGTGCAGGAGTCTGCGTTCCGTCCAGCCTCCTACCGACAACTCGTCAGCCGTGACGTGGTTGGGAAGGGAGTCGAAAACGCGGGCCTGCTGGTCGAGACTGGCACGCGCGCCAGCGTGATCTCCGAGCATGGCCAGCAGTTGGGACCGGGTGGCAAGTGCCCGGGCGGTAGCCGCGTTCGGACGATCCTGGGTAAGTGCGAGCGCATTGTTCAGGCGTGACAGCAGCAGCGCAGGCGGCCGGTCTTCGTAGAATCCCTGGATCGCCTCATCGGCGTCCACCAGGGCAATGGCCTCATCGTCACCGGTCTGTAGCGCCGCGCGTCGTGCCGTCGCCCACCATGCCCACGACTCCAGGCGATTTCCCGCGTAACCGAGCACGGTGGCCAGCAATAGCGTCAGGCGGGCGTTGACCCGCGCCCATTGGGGGAACTCACTGCCGGGTGCCCCCGCCATGGCCTTCTGGAACGCGAGCAGGGCGAGTGACAGATCGGCGACCATCGAGGCAGGAGGCCGGGAAGGGATCTGCAGACCGTACTCCCAGACCCGTTCTTCCCATTCGGCGATACCGGGCACGCCCACCCGGTGGTCAATGATCGCGCGAAGCTGTTCCAAGCCCTCCGTGGGCGGCACCATCGCTGATGCGCCCAACGCGGCGAGGCCCGCCAGAAGGTTTCGTCGTGCCTGGTCCATATCGTCAGGATCGGACATCGTCGCAGCCCTCGCTACCGATGTGGACACTTGCTTGGTGACAATCCCGTGCAAAGCAATCAGGATTCCTCCGGCATTCAGGTGAATGTCGAGGCGCCGCACGGCGTCGGCGGGTGCAGGCCGGGCACCTCGCTCCCATCGGGCGAGCAGTGAGTAGTCCACCAGGACCTTGCTCGCCACTTCCTGTAGGGAATCACCGGCTAACTCTCGGTAGTGCCGCAGAGTCGCACCCAGCAGATGCCACGGCGACTGTGAGGGATCGACCGGATCCGGTTGACGTGGCACCGCGACCTCCTGATGTTCTTGGTCGATTTGGCCAACGGCGTTGGCCAAACGAGGCCTATGGATGACCCCCCGATCTGCCTCCACTATGGCACGCGAGAGCCTTTCAATCACGGATAGTTCACAACTCATCACCCACCGGATTGGCTCGCCCTGTCCGTTTCAACTGCCCAGGAAGTGCCCCTGTGCCCAGCCAGCCTGACGCCGAATCGACGACCGGTCGACCGTACGACAACAACCGCGCCGTGAACACTCTGTGTTTCAGCCGTCCGAGCGCTCCCCGTATCGATAACTACTTACTCACCGGGAAAGCCATCTATGAGCTTGACCAGGAAGCCGGCGATTCGTTGATCGCCGCCGTCCCCGGCATCCGCGACACGGTCCGCGCACGGCGAGCGTTCGTCAAGCGCACTGTACGACGCTTTGCCGAAAATGGCATCGACCAGTTCGTCGACTTCGGCTGTGGCATGCCCAGTAGCGAGAACGTCCACCAAGTCGCCCATGCCGTGAACTCGAATTCCCGCGTCATTTATATCGACCACGACCCGATCGTCCTTCAACATGCCTGGGCGCATCTGAGCTACCCCGGCACGGAGGTCGTCACCGCAGACGTACGAGACATGCGGCTCGTCCTGGCCGCCCTGCACGAGCATGGCCTGCTGAATCTGTGTCGCCCTGCCGGTGTACTGCTGACCGGCGTCCTTGATTTCGTCGCGGACACCCACCTCTCCGCCATTTTCACCGGACTTCGCAAATCCCTTGCTCCCGGTAGCCGCGTAGCTTTGACCCATATCTGCACGAACAAGCTGGTTAGCACCGAGATCGAAGCAATAACTTCGATTCACACACAAACTCAAACACCGATTTATCTACGCGACCGTAACACCATCGGCAGCCTGCTACAGGAGTTCGACCTCGACGGACCTGGCCTGGTAGGGCTATATCCCTGGGGGCCAGAGGAAGGTGTCTGGCCGGTCAAAAACAGCTTCCTCCTCGGCGCCACCGGCACCCTCAATCACGTCATATGAATTACAAGCATAGAGTCCAATAGGCTTTTAAAAATTATCAAGAATAACCTCCTCTTTCTCCTCACATAGTCGATAAGTCCCTATCCCAAACCAGGGGGCGATCACCACGTTCCTGTTGCAACCCCTCGCAGGGGCGATGAGGACTCGCACTTGATGAGCACCTTCAGGGCTTCGTGATGAGGTTGCGACCCCTCGTAGGGGCGACGAGGACGCGCCGAGGTGCTGCAGCTGCTCGCCGTCGCGGAGGGTGTTGCGACCCCTCGTAGGGGCGATGAGGACGTGGGACACGGTCGGCGACTGGGTCTGGGCCCACATGTTGCGACCCCTCGTAGGGGCGATGAGGACCTCGTTCAGCGGGTGCCGGTTATGGCCCTTCACGTGCTGTTGCGACCCCTCGTAGGGGCGATGAGGACCGTTCACGGATGCGGCGATCGTTCCGCCCACATTCGCGTTGCGACCCCTCGTAGGGGCGATGAGGACCCCAGGGTAAAGACGCAGGTCAACGAGTGCAACATCCAGGGCTGAAGTCGATGTTTTGCAGTGAACCTCCGGTCGTGCAGAAAACCCCGGAGGTTTGCTGCAAAAAGCATGATCATAAAGGCATTCATCTGGAAGTGGCCCCTCCGTGTCAGATACAGATCAGCCCGGGCTTCCCGCTCAAGGTTACGAGCCATCGCTCCCGACTGTCTATCAACCTCCTGAGCTGCACAAAAGCACCATGAAGCTCCCCGCCGGAGCCGTCGTCCATCTGTAGTAAGTGAAAGACGAAACAAGGCGGGAGGGAAAAGGTGAGGTTGCGGATCGAGGTCGCCACGGCGGCTACCGAGCTTGCGTGGGCGAAGGTGTTGGCGCCGGGGCGGTCGCTCGCGTACGACGTGCTCGCCCGGGAGGCTCCGGCGCTCGGGCGACAGTTGCACAATCAAGGAGCGGGGCCGTACGGCATGGTGCCGCTGGGGCATGGGGCTCCGGTGTTTCCTCAGGCGAAGAGGCGGCGGGGAGCGTACGCGGTCGGCGGGCGGGGCTGGGTGGAGCTGGGCAGCCCTCTCTTCGACGTGGTGACCGTGCTGGCGCAGGGGATCAAGCAGCGGGAGCTGCTGGACTGGGGAGGCGTGGCGTTCCGGGTACTGAACGTCGTGGCGGTGGAACCTCCGGGATTCGAGTCGGGGCGAGGCCGGTTCCGGACGAGTACGCCGGTGGTGATGAAGGGAACCGGCCGGGACGAGTCCGGGCAGCGGACCACCAGGCAGGCCTGGCTGCTCCCGACGGACCAGGAGTTCCCGGTGTTCTTCCAGCGCAACCTGCGGCGGAAGGCCGAGACGCTGGGGCTGGACCCGGAGGTGTCGCTGACGGAGATCTCCTGGGTGGGGTCGAAGCGTTCCTTCTCGGTAGGCCAGGGCGCGAAGCCCGGGGCACCGGTCGAGGTGGAGCTGACCGGGCCGCCGGAGACGCTCCAGGCCATCTGGAGCTGGGGCCTGGGGCAGGCCAATGCGGCCGGCTTCGGCTGGGTGGCCGCGTGAGCGAACCAGACAGCCGGGCGAGCGTAGCGGACGGTCCGGTGAGCGAAGCGGGCAGGCCGGACGGCCAGGTGGGTGAAGACGATGAGCAGTCGCGGTTGGTGCTGAGCGCGCATCCGCTGCAGCGCGTCGGTGCCTACGCGCTGGCCTGTCTGGGAAAGGCGCCGTCGCCGGAGCGGCTGGCGCCGGACGCGTTTGAGAAGGCGGTGCACCGGATCACCGAGGACGCCGTACGAGCGGCTCTGGTACGCGACACGAGAAGCGACAAGGGCTTCTGGCTCAAGTCGAGCCTGTCCTTCTTCCCGAACTCCAAGATGAACCATCTTAGCAACGCGAAGAAGGACGCCGACACCATTCGTGACGCCGTACGGGAATGGCGTCGGCGTCCGAGCCCGCACGTCCGGCCGGCGGTGGCATGCGTGCTGTGCGGGCGCGGCGCGGTGGGGTTCTTCGGCAAGGTCGACGTTCCGCTCGCCGAGAGCGATCTCTACCGCAACAGCACGCCGCGCGGGCACGCCGGGATGGCCCTGTGCCGGCCGTGCCTGTGCAGTTTCCACGCGTTGCCGTACGGCTGCCGCCTGACGGGCGGACCGTCGATCGCGCTGCACAGCTGGGACGAGCCCTTCATGGCGCGGACGCTGTCGCGGCGGGTGGAACACAACCGGCGGCTGATCGCCCTGGGCCAGGCCGATCCGCGAGGGATTCCCGCCCGGGAGGTGCTGGCGCTGCACGCCCTGCGTCACCACGAGGATCGACTGACCGCGGGTGTGGAGCTGCTGGTCTTCAGCAACAACAACCGGGGCCAGACGCTGGAGATCCACACGATGGAGCAGCCGGTCGCCGAGTGGTTGCGGCGCTCATCGCGGCCTCCGCGCAGACGAGGCTTCCCCGCTCTGCTGCGTGCGCACGCGACGCCCGACAGGCCGGGTGTGGTCGGGCTGGCGCGTAACGCCTTCCGGTCGCCGGACCGGATCGTCGGGGCCTGCGGCCGTTACCTGACCGCGCGCCTCGACCGGGGCGTGATCCGTGACGACACGCCCGAACTGGCCGAGCTGTGCTTCTCACTGACGATCGAGGTGATGCGGATGAACCAGAACGAGGTCGACGAGATCAGGACCGCCGGGGCCCAGGTGGCGGCCTGGTTGAAGGCCGAGAACTCCGCCGGAAGGCTCCGGGAGTTCAACGCGACCCTGAAGGAGCAGAAGCGGATGCGGCACTGGCTGATGCGCCGCAACATCGACGCCCTCCTGGACACGTCGGACCGGATCGACGGCCCGCTGGTCACCGAGGAGCAGTTCCGGCTGCTCTTCGACCCGGAGGTTGAGCAGTCCTGGCTCCATCGGCAGCTGCTCATCGTGTCGGTAGTGCAGTGGCTCCACGAGCTGGGCTTCAAGCCCGAGGACCGCGCCGAGGTGGCCGCCGCGATGGCGGACGAGGACAAGGAACATCCCGAGGACATCGGCTATATGAAAGGCGAGGAGTCGTAGATGAGCTACCTGGTCGGAAAGATCGTCCTGGATGTGGTGGCCGGGGCGCCGAACAACGGACTGGGCGAGGACAACGTCGCCCGGGTGAAGCAGCTGCGCGTCGGGCGTGACGTCCATCCGTACGTCTCGGCGCAGGCGTTCCGCCGCTGGGTACGCGACTCGCTGCCCGCGTCGGAGCCGGTGTCGCCGGTGGTGCGCTCGGGCAGCGGCCAGAAACAGCAGGCGTACACGCACGGCCGCCCCGATCGATACCTCGACGACGACCTGTTCGGCTACATGGTCGCGGTCAAGGGCGACAAGGCCAAGACCTGCCAGCGGGACACGGTTCTGGCCACCGGCACGTTCGTGTCGGTGGCCCCGCGCCGTCCCGAGCGGGATTTCGGGACGATGAGCCGCGGCTTCGGCTCCGGGGAGAACCCGGTGCTGCACGGGCACGAGTTCTACAGCGCGGAGCTGGCCGGTGACGTGCTGCTGGACCTGCCGCGGATCGGCGTCTTCGAGACCGACGGGACTGGCCTGAAGGTCGCCCTTCCGGAACCTGCCGCCAAGGAGGCGCGGGAGAACGGTGCGGAGCCGGTGACGTTCCGGGGGTCCTCGGCACTGCGGCTGGCGATCGCCGAGCGTCGCCGCAGGGCCGCGTTGCTGTTGCGTACGCTGACGGCGGTGCGCGGTGGCGCCAAGCAGTCGATGCACTACGGGGATCGGGCTCCGGCCCTGATCCTGCTCGCGCCGGTCAAGGGTGGCGTCAACCCCTTCACGCGGGTGGTCGGTGTCCGGGGTGAGCGGGCGCGGTTCGACGCCGGGGTGCTGCGCGCCGAGATCGAGGCCTGGGCCGACGAGCTGGACGGTCCGGTGCTGCTGGGCTGGGCACCGGGTTTCCTCGGGGAGCAGCGGGATCAGGTGCGCGCCGAACTGGCCGACCTGGTGAAGGCCGAACACCTGGTGATCGATCATCCTCGGGTGCTGCTGTGCGGTCTGGCCGAGCGGATCGAGCGCGGCGAGCACGACACCTGGTTCGAGGATCCCAAGGCATGACCGCCTCCGGGCCTTTCGAGGAAGACGGGCGGGCCGTCGAGGCGCTGGAGGTGACGGTGACCGCGCCGATTGTCTCCTTCCGCAACCCGCTGTACGCCGGGGTGCAGGTGGCGCTGCCCTGTCCTCCCCCGGCGACCGTGGGCGGCATGCTGGCCGCGGCGGCCGGAGGGTGGGACGCCGTCGATCCGGGGACGCGGTTCGCGATGGCGTTCCGGGCGTGCGGCGCGGGGGTCGATCTGGAGACCTATCATCCGCTGGACGCCACCGGGAAGAAGGCCGATCCGACCCCTCGGGAACGGGAGTTCCTGGCCGGTGTGACGCTGACGGTGTGGCTCGTCGCCGACGCCGGGCTGTGGGAACGCAGGCTGCGCAGGCCGGTGTGGCCGCTGCGGCTGGGCCGGAGCCAGGATCTCGTCGGGGTGGCGACCCGGCGCGTCACGCTGCGGACCGGCCCCGGCCGCCAGGGGCATGCCATCCTGCCCGAGGGAATCACCTCCGCGTCCGGCGGGACCTTGTTCCGGTTGCCGACGGCGGTCTCCCTGGACCGTTCCCGGACCCGCTGGGACGGCTACCGCTTCGACCCCTCCGGGCGAAGTGAGACGCCGATCGCCGGCGACCGGGTGAACGAAGCCGGTCAGACGGTGGCGTTCCTGCCACCCGTTCATCCCGCTCAGCTCACCGCCGCTGTGGGAGCGTGAACGTGGAGCTACGGGAGATGCTCGCCAAGAGCGCACCGAAGGAGAAGCTCACCGCTCACCTGGCGGCTACGCTCGCGGGCGCCGTCGTCCTGCGGCGGCGCGTCGGAAAGGTCGCCCTGCTGGAGCGGGCCACCAGCGGCCTGTTCTGGCCCGCCGCCTGCCTGGCAGGGCTGTGCCACGACGCCGGGAAGATCCCTGACGGGTTCCAGGCAATGCTCAGGGGAGCCGTCCGGTCCTGGGGCGAGCGGCACGAGGTCGTCTCGCTGGGCTTCCTGCCCGGTCTGATCGGCGATGAGTCGCTGCTGCGCTGGGTGGCCACCGGTGTGGCCACCCATCACCGGTCACTGGAGGGGGAGCGCGGCTCGCTGACCCTGGCGTATGGCGGCGTTACCGAAGAGGAGTGGCGGGAGCGGCTCCAGCCTCTTCCGGGGGACGTGGCCGCTGAACTCGCCGATTGGCTGGCGGCCACGGCGTCGTACGCGGGGCTGCCTGTCACGCCTTCCCAGGCCGAAGAATTGGACGTGCTCGGGGAGGCTCGGCGGTTGTTCGAGGGCGTGCGGGAGACATGGGAACTCCCCGTCGCCCCGGACAAGGGGCTCGCCGCCGTCCTCCTCCAGGGGGCTGTCACGCTGGCCGACCACGTCTCCTCCGCGCACGGCACGCTGCACGTCGGCCAGCCTCTCGACGGCGAGTTCCGGCCGACGCTGGAGAAGACGTTCGCCGCCAAGGGCCGGAACCTACGCCCTCACCAGACCGAGGCGGCGGCGGTGGACGGTCATCTCCTGCTCCGGGCTCCCACCGGCTCGGGGAAGACCGAGGCGGGGCTGCTGTGGGCGGCCGGACAGGTCGCCGCGATCGCCGACGAGACCGGCGGCGTGCCGAGGGTCTTCTACACCCTGCCCTACCTGGCCTCGATCAACGCGATGTCGGAGCGGCTGGGGGCTCTGCTGGGAGACCGCACGCTGGTGGGGGTGATTCACTCGCGGGCCGCGTCCTACCACCTGGCCGCGGCCATCTGCCCGGAGGACGGCGAGGACGAGCACGTCGAGGCCGCGCGAAAAGCCGTCTCCAGGGCGGCGGCGACCCGGCTGTTCCGGGAGACCGTGCGGGTGGGCACCCCGTACCAGATCCTGCGCGGCGCGCTGGCCGGTCCCGCGCATTCGGGAACGCTGATCGACGCCGCGAACTCGGTCTTCGTGCTGGACGAGCTGCACGCCTACGATCCTCAGCGGCTCGGCTACATCCTGGCGACGGCCGGGCTGTGGGAACGGCTCGGCGGGCGGGTGGCCGTGCTGTCGGCCACGCTGCCGGATGCTCTGGAACGCCTGTTCCGCGAGGTACTCGACCAAGATGCTCATCTGGTCGAAGCTTCCACCGCGGGCACCCGGCTGCGGCATCGGCTTGCGACGCGCGGACGGCACCTGACCGATCCGGAGTCCGTCGAGGAGATCAAGGGCCGGTTGGCGAGTGGCGAATCGGTGCTCGTGGTGGCCAACAACGTGGCCGACGCCCAGCACCTGTTCGCCGAGCTGGCGCCGGAGGTCGGCGACGAGACCGCGTTCCTGCTGCACTCGCGATTCCGCCGGATGGACCGGTCGGCCCTGGAGAGGGCCATCGGCGAACGCTTCGGCGTCGGCGGGCCCCGAAGGCCGGGACTGGTGGCGGCCACCCAGGTCGTCGAGGTGAGCCTGGACGTGGACTTCGACTGCCTGTTCACCTCCGCGGCACCCCTGGAGGCCCTGCTGCAGCGGTTCGGCCGGGTCAACCGGGTCGCGGCCCGGCCGCCCGCCGACGTCGTCGTCCATCCGGCCACCTTCGCCGCCCGGCGCAAGGGCGGAGAGGAGTTCGCCGACGGCGTCTACCCCCGTTTCCCCGTCGAGGCAGGCTGGGAGATCCTGAGCCGCCACGACGGAGAGGAGGTCGACGAGGCGCACGCGCGGATGTGGCTGGACGAGGTGTACGGCACGGCGTGGGGCCGGGATTGGTACGACGAGGTGCTGGAGCACCGGACGGACTTCACCGAGGCGTTCCTCGGCTTCGCGTACCCCTTCGTCAGCCGCGACGAGCTCACCGAGCGGTTCGACGCGATGTTCGACGGCACGGAGGCGGTCCTCGCCCAGGACCGCGACGCCTACGAGGCGGACCTCAACCGGGTGAGCGGTGACGCGGCGGCGGGGCGCCTGCTGGCCGAGCGGTATCTGATCCCGATGCCGCACTGGGCCGCTCCCCTCACCTCGTGGGAGAGGAAACTCCGTCTGCGCGTCGTCAACGCCGACTACGACGAACGGCTGGGCCTGGGCGAGATCCACGGACCGGCCGCCCAGGTCTATCAGGCGGGTGAGGTGCTGTGATCGGCCCCGAGGACGTGGGCGGGGTGCACGTCAAGTATCTCCACCACTGCCGGAGACAGCTCTGGCTCTATGCGCGGGGCGTTCGCCCCGAGCATCTCAGCACCACCGTCCAGATGGGCGAGGCCGTCCACGAGACCTCGTACACCCGCAGCTCACCCGTCGACCTCGGCGCCGCGAAACTGGACCATCTCGACGGCGCGGCCTGGGTCCACGAGGTCAAGTCGTCCTCCAAGCCAGGTCGCGCCGACGAGGCTCAAGCCATGCACTACTGCTATCGGCTGCACGGCGTCGGGGTCGCGGCTCAGGGTGCGATCCTGCACTATCCCAAGACCCGCCGCACCAAGCGCCTGCCGTACACCTCGCAGGCGGCCGAGCAGGCCGAGACCGACATTGCCGCTGTGCTGGAGGTGGTCTCCGCGCCCGTCTCCCCGCCGCTCCTCCCTCGGCCGTCCTGCCGGGGTTGCTCTTACCTCGACTACTGCTGGAACGAGTAGATGCCCACCGCCACCCGAACCTACTGGCTCACCACGCCCTGCCGGATCCGCCGCAAGGACCAGTCACTGCGGATCGAACGGCCCGACGGCTCACCGGTGCACATCCCGATCACCGACGTACGCGACATCGTGGCCTGCGAGCCCGTCGACATCAACACGGCCGTGATCAGCCTGCTGAACCAGCACCGCGTCAACGTCCACTTTCTCAGCCACTACGGGGACTACGCCGGTTCGCTGCTGACCTCCGACACGAGCACCTCCGGCCAGACCGTCATCGCCCAGGCCCGGCTGGCCGGCGACCCCGCGGCCTCGCTGGACATCGCCCGCGCGATCGTGGCGAGCACCGCGGCGAACGTACGCCGGGTGGTGGACCGGAAACTGCTGACCAGGCCGATGACCATGCTGGAGTCCTCCATCGCCGGAGCGTCCAGCCGCGAGGAGCTCATGGGCGCCGAGGGCACCTTCCGCCGCTCGGCCTGGGCGGTGCTCGACACCCGCCTGCCCGACTGGCTGCGCCTGGACGGCCGTTCGCGCCGCCCTCCGCTCAACGCCGGGAACGCCTTCATCAGCTACGTCAACGGCATCACGTACGCGCGGCTGCTGTCGGCGATCCGCCTCACCCCGCTGCACTCGGGCGTGGCCTTCCTGCACAGCAGCATGGAACGCCAGCGCCACTCCCTGGTCCTGGACCTCGCCGAGGTGTTCAAACCGCTGTTCGCCGAACGGCTTCTCCTCAGGCTCGCGGGCCGGGGCCAGCTCAAGCCCACCCATTTCGACGTCGACGTCAACCAGGCAATGCTGAGCGAGTCCGGCCGCAAACTCGTCGTGCAGACGGTCCGGGACGAACTGTCCGTGACCATCCAGCACCGTGCCCTGGGCCGCAACGTCGCCTACGACGAGCTGCTGTATCTCGAAGCCCTCCAGCTCACCCGCACATGCCTGGAAGGCACCCCGTACAAGCCGTTCAGAATCTGGTGGTGAGGTCCCCGTGTACGTCGTGGTGGTCTACGACACCCTGGCCAAACGCAACGCCGCCATCCTGCGGCTGTGCCGCCAATATCTGCACCACGTGCAACGGAGCGTGTTCGAGGGCGCCCTCAGCCCCGCACAATTACGGCGCTTCCACCACAAGATCACAGAAGTGATCGACACCGGCTACGACAGCGTCCTGGTCTTCACCTTCCCACCCGGCACCACCCCCGAACGCCACGAATGGGGCATCGCCCAACCAGCTCCCAGCGATATCCTCTAAACCACTACCCCACGATGATCATGAGCCTTTGCAGCGAACCTCCGGGGTTTCTTGCACAACCGGAGGTTCACTGCAAAACACTGCTCTTCATCGTCGATATTGCACTCGCTGACCTGCGGCTTTACCGTGGGGTCCTCATCGCCCCTACGAGGGGTCGCAACACGTACTACACCGACTGGTCTGCAGCCACCGTCGACACGTCCTCATCGCCCCTACGAGGGGTCGCAACGCCAGCGCGGGGGCGTGCGTCAGCAACGTCCCGAGCGGTCCTCATCGCCCCTACGAGGGGTCGCAACAGGTGCTCGTGCAGGTACGTGCGTGCCGTTTCCGGTGTCCTCATCGCCCCTACGAGGGGTCGCAACACGACCTGGGCGCCGGCCGCGACCAGAACAAACCGGTCCTCATCGCCCCTATGGGGGGTCGCAACATTGACACCCCAGAAAGGGCCTACGGCGGCAGTCGTCCTCATCGCTCCTACGAAGATTTGTAATCCAAAGTCCCACGTTGATACAGACCCCGGCCATGGTGCTCATCGCCCCCGCGGGAATCAGGCTATTCCCAGATACGAAGCAGAACGATCCCACCCGGCCGTAATGGCCAGGTGGGAGGGCGTTGCCTGGCTTGAATTCTCAAAAGTCACGAGTTCTCAGCGGCGGACCGCGGTGAACAGGGCGTAGCTGATCTGCGGGATCTCCCCGAAGCGCCGGTATATCTCCGCGCAGACGGCGAGCTGCTCGCCGATCTCGCCCCCCAGCTGGATGGCGGAGGCCGGGAGGATGTCGCCCACGAGCTGGAAAGACCGGCTGATGTTTGGCCATATGTCGTGAAATATCTCGATCTTCAGCCCGGCGCGGTCCATCTCCTCGTAGAACTCCTCCACGGTGGGCAGGAAATGGACGTTGAAGCTCCGCGAGAAATGCTCCAGGTCCGCGGCGTCGTCGTCGGCGAGCGGACCGAGCAGATACCACTCCCCCACCACGAACCGCCCGCCGGGACGCAGCACCCGGGCGATCTCGCCGAGGACCGCCGCCGGGTTCTCCATGTGGACGAGCGACTCGATGGCGTACGCGGCGTCGAAGGAGGCGTCGTCGAAGGGGAGCCACATCGCGTCGGCGAGCTGGAAGTCGGCGTGCCCCTGACCCTGGCCCGCCTCGGGGCGCGACTCGGCCAGCCGCACCTGGTACTCGCTCAGGGTGACCCCGGTGACGTGGACGTCGCGCGCGGTGGCGATGCGCGCGGCGGGTCTGCCGGTGCCAGAGCCGACGTCCAGGACGCGCTCCCCGGGAATGACCTCCAGGCGCTCGGCCACCAGGTCGGTGAGATGGTCCGTCGCCTGGGCGACGGGCGCCTCGTCGTAGTCGTCCGTCCAGTAGCCGACGTGGAGGTTGCCGCCGAACGCGTCGGCGCAGGAATCGGTGAGCTGGTTGTACATCTCGCCGATCACCTCGGGCGAGAGCTTTTCCTGACGGGCCATAACCAACCTGCCTCTCAGCGGCGGTCCGCGTGAAACCCCGTGGCGGGACGGCCCCATGAAAGACGCGCCCGCCAGGGAGCATGCGGCCGTGTGAGACCGCACGCTCACCCACCCGCGGCATCTCTTGGAAATCCCGGGACGAACGCCCGCGGTGCGGCATTCCCAGCGTTCTCAGCGTTCTCGGAGTTCTTGGCGTTCTCGGAGTTCTTGGCGTCACCGCACTTCACTTCGTGCGGTCGCCAGATTACTCAGGCCGCCCCCCGGCAGGTGCCGGGCCTGCGCCGCCTGTTCGGTAAACCTTCGTCCATGAGACACCGCCCCCGCGCGGACACCGGGAGGGCTCCCGCGGGGTGCCTCATCCGGTTCGCGTGCCCGGCAGCAGCTCCACCCGCCGGTCCTCACGCTCGACGATCACGAACGTGCGCCCGTTCCCCTTCCTCCAGTCCGCCACCGTGATCAAAGGGATCAGGTAGTAACGATCCCCGCGCGTCATCAGCAGGCGCAGTCCCTCGTAGCGGAACGGGTAGGTCTTGTCCGCCAGCGTGACGCGGGTGACTCCCGGAGCGTTGAGCGCGAGCGTCTTCCCGCTGTAGATGGCGACCGAGGTGTGGTGCGGCAGGGAGGCCACGAGCTGCTCCGCCGTCGCCTCTCCCTTGCGGTACGCGTGCAGGGACGCCGCCCACAACAGGCAGAAGACCGAGGTCACCACGGCGGCGGCGAACGCCGTGCGGCCGACCGCGAGCCCGCGCGTCGGCCAGGTGAGCAGCAGCGGGCCGATGATGCTCAGGGCCAGCACGACGAAGGTGTCGACCTGCCATCCGGCCAGCGCGGCGAACGCCAGAGCGGCCCCGCAGACCGTCACGACGGCTCCGCCGAATCTCGGGTCCGCCGCGATCCGGACCCGCCTCCTCGCGGCCAGCGCCGCGCCCGCCGCGCGAGCCCGTTGCGGAAGCGCGGCGGTCAGCGACGACCGGTACGTCGTACCCGCCAGGAGAACGGCCGTACCGCCGACCATGAAGGGCAGGAAGGCCGGGGAGAAGATGTTCAGGCCCCGCAGGGCGTACTCGTCCACCCCGAAGCCCATGTCCGTCGCCTTCAGCTGGAACGACCCCAGATAGCCGTCCAGGTAGGCCCATCCCATGTAGATGAGCACCGCGCCGCTGACGGTCAGCAGAAGGGTGATCAGCCCTATCACGTCGAGCGGCCTGGACTGTTCGGGGTGCTCCTGGCCGGCCTGCGGCACGCTCACCCCGTCTGGAGGGGAGAGGGCGGGCCCGGGGAGAAGATCGGGTCGGGAGAGGGCGATGTGGGCGGTTCCGATGACGGCTGTAGAGCGGTGAGACCGGGCGACGGCACCCTGCCGCCGATGCTCGGACAGGGACCCTCGACGGGATCCCCGCCACCGGTCGGGCACGCCTTCCCCGGCGGGGCGATCGGACCGGTGGTGGGCCGCTTCCGCGAGGGTTCCGGCTCCGGCGTGTTCGCAGGGCTCGTCGGCGCGAGAGTCGCCTCCGTCTCCGACGGCTCCGAGGAGCCCGGAGCGTCCGGGCTCTCCGTCACCGTCACGGTGGTCGCCGGCGGTTCGGCACCGCCGCCGCAACCGGCGAGCACGAGCAGGCCGGTGACCGTCAGGGCCGCCCGGCACAGGAGAGCCGCCGCCCTGGTGCCGTACGGCTCGCTCATGGTCGGCAGGCTCCTGGGGACGCGAGGGACAGGGTCTCCTCATATGCATCCCCCCGCCGTGGCCGGCCGTTACCCGGCCGGCGTTTAGGTGCCTGGCTTTCCCTTTCAATGGGACGTCCGGAAAACGGGACCGCGTGTCCCCGGGTCAGGTGACGAGCGGCCGGAGGCGACCTTCCCGCCGATCCGGGTGGCGAGGACGTCCACGGACGACCGGAGAGGCGAAGAAGGCCCCGCCGGGAAGGTCACGCTCCCGCCCGATCGGCCTCCCGGGCACCGAACACCCGGCACCGGGCTCAGCCGGCCTTGCCGTTCACCCCCGCCGCCTCCAGGAGCACCAGGGCCAGGCTGTCGGCGGCGTCGACGCGGCCCAGGGCACCGGCGGCGCCGGCCATGGCGGCGCGGGCGCGCAGGTCCCGCAGGAGGGCGTCGAGCTCGGCCAGGAGGTGGTCGGCGGTGGGGCCGTCCTCCAGGAGCGCGCGGGCCGCGCCCGCCTCGGCGAGGTAGCGGGCGTTCTGGCGCTGCTCGTCGGCGGCGGAGGGCACCAGGGGGATGAGGACGGACGGCTTGCCCACCGCGGTCAGCTCGGCGACCGTGCCCGCCCCGCTGCGGGAGACCACGACGTCGGCGGCGGCGAACACGTCGGCCAGCTCGGCGCCGACGTACGGCACCGGGCGGTAGCGGTCGCGCACCGCCACGGGGAGCCCTGCGGCGGTACGGGTGAACTGGGCGATCCAGCCGGGACCGCACTGGTGGATCACCTGGGCCCGGGAGAGCAGCGCGGGCAGGATCGCCTCGACCATGGTGTTGATCTGGCGGCTCCCCTGCGCGCCGCCGGTCACGTAGACCAGGGGCAGGTCGGACGAGAGCCCGAAGTGGCGCCGTCCCGCGTCGACGTTGCCGCGCAGCAGGTGGGGACGCACCGGGTTGCCGGTGATGACGGCCCGCTCGCGCACCCCCGCGGGCAGGTGCTCGATCGAGGAGGGATGGGTCAGCGCGATGCGCCGGGCGAAGCGCGACAGGATGCGGTTGGCCAGCCCGAGCGAGGTGATCTGCTCGTGCATCACCAGCGGCCGGCCCAGCAACCGGGAGGCGACGCCCAGCGGCACGCACACGTACCCGCCGGTCGACAGCACCACGTCGGGCCGGTAACGGGCGGCGATGCCGAAGGCCTGGAACACGCCGACCGGGATCCGGAACAGGTCCGCGAGGTTGGTGGCCAGCTCTCGCGGGTTGGGCGAGCGCCTGAGCTTCCCCGCCGTGATGGCGCGGAACGGGATGCCGTGCTCCGCCGCGACGCGGGCCTCCAGGCCGGCCGCCGTACCGACCCAGAGCACGTCCAGGTCGAGCCCTCGCGCGGCGGCGTGGTCGCGCAGGGCCGCGACGGTGGTCAGCGCGGGGTAGGTGTGGCCACCGGTCCCGCCTCCGGTGACGAGCAATCGCAGGGTCCGGCGATTTCCAGCCTCCATATGTGTCCATCCTTCCAATGTCACGGTGGCCCGCGCCCGGTCCGCGTTCGCGGGCCGCGCCGGAGTGCTCAGGGGCCTCGGGCACGGTACCCGACGTCCCGGTGAAGATCCACTTTGCCCTTCGTCGCCGCGTGGTCGCACCCGGTGGTTCTCCGACACGCCCACCATCCGGGATGGTCCTTTGAACGGCTTTCGGATTTCGCGGCGATGAGTACGGTATGTGACATGGATCTGACCGATGAGCATTTCTCCGGGGCGTCGGAGCGTCTCGATGACGCGTTGACGGTGCTCCGGCGGCAGGCCGGGGCCGGCGCGGCGGCGCTGGACTATTTCGGCGACATCACGGAGGAGTTGCACCCGATCGGATCCTGGCTGCGGCGACCGGCCCAGGCCGGCGAGTGGCCGCACCACATCATGCCTCCCGTCTACGGTCTGCTGTTCGCGCAGGCGTGGTCGCTGGCGTTTCCCGGCGAGACGCCCTCGGTCTTTCCCGACGGTGCGGAGCGGACGGAGTCGGGGTGGATCGTGCACCGGGCCACGATCTGGTTCGGCGACACGTACGTTCCCGGCTGGCTCGACGTGAAGGCGCCGCTGATCGTGATCGGCGGGCTGGTGGTGGAGGGGCTTCTCGACGACGGCGACGCCTCGGAGAGCTACCTCGCGGTCACCGGTGACCTGCGGGCCCGCGCGATCCACAGCGCGGCGGACCATCTCGTGCTCGGCAGCGTCGCCGCGGGGGTGATCTTCTGTTCGGGCAACGACGGGGTCCTCGTCGCGGGCGGGGACATCGTGGCGGACCTGTTCGTGCCCGCCGAGCACGCGTACGAGCACTACGGCCGGCTGCTGGCCGGGGTCGTCGGCGCCGGTGACCGCGACGACATCGTGGCCGAGCGGGTGGCGCCGTGGCTGCCGTCGGGCTACGTCCGGCTCGGCGGGTACGGGGCGCCGGTGGACAGGTGGCGCGTCCTGCAGGAGGCCGCCGCGGGACGGTCACCGGTGCTCGCCCAGCCCCGGCCGGTGATACTCCCGCCCCCCGCGCTCCTGCTCTCGGCCCTGGCCGCGCCCTCCGGGGTGGAGGAGCTCGACCTGTCCGGCAGCCGCCTGCACCGCGTCCCCGAGGACATTTCGGCCCTCACCTCGCTGACCCGGCTGGATCTGGAGCACACGCCGCTGACCGGCCTGGACGGCATCGAGGGCCTGCGCACCCTGGAACACCTGTCGATCAGGAACACGCCCGTGCGGTCACTGGCCCCGCTCCAGGCGCTGAAGGACCTTCGCCACCTCGACGTCTCCTACTGCGACGACGTCCAGGACTGGGCCGTCCTCCTCGACCTGCCCGCGCTCGACACGCTCGTCGCGCACGGCTGCGCCCTTCCTGCGCACGTACGCGCGCAGCTCGTCGCCAGGCTCGGAGACCGGATCATCGGGCGGGGACCGGGCCCGGCCGGCTGACCGGCCGGGCGCGGGCGTACGGGCTCGGGCGCCCGGGCCACCTCGGCGCGCGCGGCTCAGAGGCGCTGCCAGAGGGCGGGGGTGGTGGACGGCTCCCAGCCGACCTGGGCGGTGTGCGCCTGCAGGCACCGGTAGCTCACGCCGGAGTAGGTGACCTGGGCGCCGACGGCGTAGGCGGTGCCGGCCCTCCAGGACGTGGCGCCCGTCTGGGTGGGCGTGGGGGTCGGCGTCCGGGTGGGGGTGGGCGTCGGGGTCGGCGTGGGGGTGGGCGGGGTGGTCCCGCCCACCAGCTGGTAGCCGCGCATGTTACGCAGGAGCAGGTAGGTGTTCTGCAGCGAACCCGAGGTGTCGCCGAGGGAGCGGTAGATGCCCCACTTGGGACGGACGCGGTCGGCCAGGAAGGTGTCGACGCCGGTCCTCGTGGCGTCGATCACCGTGGTCCCGCCGCTGCGCAGGACCCAGCGCACCGACCCGGCGGTGCCGTTCCCGATCTTGATCTCGTACTCGACGTCGACCCACTTGTCCTGCAGCGGTTCGAGGTCGGTCCGGCCCACCAGGACGTCCTCGGCGAAGATCTTGTGCTCGATGGTCTGCTTGCCGCCGACCCTGCGCAGCGAGGTCACCGTGATGGGGGAGGTGCCGGTGCCGGGCTGCTTGGTCTGCATGATGTGGGTGAAGGTGGTGGTGGCCTTCAGCGTGCTCGGGATGTACATCGAGTAGGTGACCCGCCAGGTCTCGCCGAGCCGCCACTGCAGGTACGACCCGCCGTCGCGCATCCCGGTCACCTCGTGGCGCTGCCGGTCCGTGGCGGTGTCGCGGTCGGCCGTGTGCATGTCGAAGCGGAAGTCGCCGCCCGACACCTTGATGTGCGGGGCGGCGGCCGGGTGGGAGCCGGCCCGGTCGTCCTCGATGGTCTCGAAGGCGGACAGGCCCGTCCGCGCGGCGTCCGGCGACCAGCGGAGCTGCCAGGCGGCGGCTCCGGCCGCGGGGAAGGCGGCTCCGGCCGCGGAGGCGGGCAGGGCGGAGGTCGGGAGCAGCAGGGTCGCGAGGACCAGCAGAGCCGTGCGCGAATGTTTCATGGCGGCCACCTCTGAGTCGCGGCGTATCGGGGGGTGAACGCCATCCTGCCCCGGCGAAAACCGTTAGGAAAGCTTCCTAACGATTAAATTTTCTTAAGCGGGCAAGGAGATCTGGGTCTTGCATGACAGGCCCGCGCCACCTAACGTCACGTGTCACGTTAGGAAAGTTTCCTAATAAAGCGCCATGACGTGTCCACCACCCCCCACGCAAGGAGCGATGATGCGGCGCACCACCCCAGCCCTGGTGCTGACCGGGCTGCTGACGTTACTGTTCACCCTGCTCGTCCCGTCCGCCGCCCACGCGGACACCGCGACGTTCACCAAGCCACAGGATTGGGGCAGCGGCTACAGCGGCCAGTACACGATCAAGAACACCGGGACCACCACGCTGAACGGCTGGACGGTCTCCTTCGACCTCCCGTCGGGCACGAGCCTCGGAACGTACTGGGACTCCCTGATGACCAGCAGCGGCAGCCGGTACACCTTCAGGAACCGGGAGTACAACGGCACCCTGGCCCCCGGGGCGAGCACCACCTTCGGCTTCGTCGCCTCCGGCTCGGGCTCGCCGGTCAACTGCACGCTCAACGGCGCTCCCTGCGGCGGCGGGCAGAACCCCGGCGACACCACGCCGCCGAGCGTGCCGTCCTCCCCGCGCAGCACCGGCACGACGTCCTCCTCCATCAGCCTGGCCTGGAACGCCTCGACCGACAACAGCGGCACGGTCAAGGACTACCGGGTCTACGAGGGCTCCGCCGTGGTCGCCACCGTGACCGGCACGAGCGCCACGGTCTCGGGGCTGGCCGCCTCGACGACCCACACCTACACCGTCACCGCCCGCGACGCCGCGAACAACGAGTCCGCGAGGAGCGCGTCCGTCACGGCGACGACCCAGGCGGGCAGCGGCGGCGGCACGCCGGTCGCGGCCAACGGGCAGCTGCGGGTCTGCGGCACCAAGCTGTGCAACCAGAACGGCAAGCAGATCCAGCTGCGCGGCATGAGCACCCACGGCCTGCAGTGGTACCGGCAGTGCGTCACAACCGGCTCGCTGAACGCGCTGGCGACCGACTGGAGGGCCGACGTGGTGCGCCTGTCCACGTACGTCCAGGAGGGCGGCTACGAGACGAACCCGCGGGCGTTCACCGACCTCGCGCACACGCTCATCGAGCAGGTCAGCGCGCAGGGCATGTACGTCATCGTGGACTGGCACATGCTCACCCCCGGCGACCCCAACTACAACCTCACCCGGGCCAGGACCTTCTTCACCGAGATCGCCCAGCGGCACGCCGCCAGGCCGAACATCCTCTACGAGGTCGCCAACGAGCCGAACGGCGTGAGCTGGAGCACCATCAAGGGCTACGCCGAGCAGATCATCCCGGTGATCCGGGCGCAGGACCCCGACGGGATCGTCCTGGTCGGCACCCGCGCCTGGTCCTCGCTCGGGGTGTCGGACGGCGCCACGGAGACCGAGGTGACGGGCAACCCGGTCAACGCCTCGAACATCATGTACACCTTCCACTTCTACGCGGCCTCGCACGGCACCGAGTACCTCAACGCGCTGTCCCGCGCGGCCGACCGCATCCCGATGTTCGTCACCGAGTTCGGCACGCAGAACTACGCCGGGGAGGAGGCCAACGACTTCGCCATGTCCCAGCGCTACCTCGACCTGATGGCGAGCAAGAAGATCAG
This sequence comes from Streptosporangium sp. H16, assembly GCF_051918855.1. Lineage (NCBI taxonomy): Bacteria > Bacillati > Actinomycetota > Actinomycetes > Streptosporangiales > Streptosporangiaceae > Streptosporangium > Streptosporangium sp. H16. The sequence continues at coordinate 19,685 of NZ_JBPXMD010000040.1, read as the reverse complement.
CTGGGTGAACTGGAACTTCTCCGACGACCACCGCTCCGGCGCGGTCTTCAAGACCGGAACGTGCGACGCCGGCGGCCCCTGGACCGGCACCACGTCGCTGAAGGAGGCCGGCGTCTGGATCCGTGACCGGATCCGCACCGCCGACGACTTCTGACCGGTTCCCGCCGGCGAGCCGGAAAGAACGGGTAACCGGGAAGATCGGGAAAGGACCAGGAAGGACCGCAAGGACCAGGGAGGGAGACCGGCTCGGGGGCCGGTCTCCCTCCCCCTTTCCCCCTCCCCCGGTCGACCGGCCGCGGCCGTGACACCGGGACATCGGATTTCCCCGGGGTTGGGAGTTCCTGCCAGGATTGGGACATGGTGAGGATCGGGCAGGTGGTGCTGGGCGTCACCGACATGGGACGCGCCGTCGGCTTCTGGACGCGGGCACTGGGCTACGCACCCCGCGAGGGGCAGGCCGGCGACGACTGGACCGTGATCGAGCCCGTGGAGGGGAACGGCGTCCCGCTGGCGCTCGACATGACACGGACGCCGGTCCAGGAGCACCCCCGAACGCACCTCGACCTGTTCACCCCCGACGCTGCGGAGCAGGCGGCCGAGGTCGAGCGGCTGGTGTCACTGGGCGCCGAACAGGTCGCCTGGGATCTCTACCCGGACGACCCCGACTTCGTGGTCCTCGCCGACCCCGAGGGCAACCTCTTCTGCGTCATCGACCTCAGCCACGGCTGAGGGCCCGTTCCGGACCCCACCAGGAGGTCTCCTTCCATGCACGCCATGCAGTACGAGATCGGGCTGCCCGCCGACTACGACATGGGGATCATCCGTGAGCGGGTGGCGACCAGGGGCCACGCGCTCGACGGCTACGCCGGGCTGGGACTCAAGGCGTACCTGATCAGGGAGCGGGGCGTGGACGGCTCCGCGGTCAACCAGTACGCGCCGTTCTACCTGTGGAGCTCGCCGGCCGGGATGAACGCCTTCCTGTGGGGCGGGGGCGGCTTCCAGAACATCGTGCGCGACTTCGGCAGGCCCGCGGTCCGGCACTGGACCGGCGCCGGCTACGAGCGCGGGCCGTCGTCGGCGGCGGTCCCCCGCGCGGCCTCGCTCCGTACCGACCCGATTCCCGCCGACACCGACCCCGCGGCCGTGGTCGAGCGGGCCCTGGCCGGGCTGCGGCGGCACGCCGGCACGGCGGGCGTGCACTCCGCGGCCCTCGCCGTCGACCCCCGGCACTGGGAGCTGGTGCGCTTCACGCTGTGGGAGCGCGAGGTTCCCGGGGAGGGGGACGGGACCGCCTACCGGGTGCTGCACCTGTCGACACCGCATCTGGGCGACATCGCGACGGGCCGCCACTGGTGACCTGAACGACTCCCCCTACGCGGCCACGACGGGCGAGCGGTCGGTGGCGATGCGCAGGGCGAGCCCGCCGAGCACGGCGCCCATCAGATAGCGCTGCACGCGCATCCAGGTGGGCCGCCTGCCCAGGAAGGTCGCGACCGAGCCCGCGGTCAGCACGATCAGCGCGTTGACCGACAGGGCAATGACGATCTGGGTGGCTCCCAGCAGCAGGCTCTGCGTGCCGACGTCACCACGTGCGGGATCGACGAACTGCGGCAGCAGCGACACGTACAAGATGGCGATCTTGGGGTTGAGCAGGTTGGTGACCAGCCCCATGGAGAACAGCCGCCGCGGGGGGTCCGCGGGAAGGACGCCCGGCGCGAAGACCGGCCGGGCGCCGGGCCGGATCGTCTTCCAGGCCAGCCACAGCAGGTACGCGGCGCCCGCGAGCTTGATCGCGACGTAGAGGGCGGGCACCATCGCGAAGATCACGGCGATTCCGGCCACCGCCGCCAGCAGGTAGACCAGGAAGCCCGCCGCGACGCCCGCCAGCGAGATCATGCCGGCCATGCGTCCCTGCGTCACCGACCGCGACACCAGGTAGATCATGTTGGGACCGGGGGTGAGCACCAGGCCGAGAGCGATCGCGGCGATGCCCGCGAGGGCGCTGACAGAGATCATGAGCACATCATCGAGCAGCTTCCGCACCGAAAGAACGGCCAATTCCCAGGATTGGCCCGCAACCGGTCCGCGGGGCCCGCACCGCAGTACCGGCACCGGTCCGCGGGACCCGCACCGCGAGATCCCCGGGCCCCACGTGGGCGGCCGACGATCTGGGCGCCCACGGCACGGTTGTGCAGGGGACGGTGGCGGTGGTCGGCGGGTGACATCGCTCAACGCCCCCGCGGCGAATCCTTCGAAGCAGCCGATCGGCCGCCCTCGCCGCCCCGGTGCAGGTAGTGCTCGAGCTCGTCGGCGGCGCGCAGATAGCCGCCGGCCTCGCGCTGGGCGACCCGCAAGGTGGCCGCCGCGGCTCGGAAGCCCGGCTCGTCGAGCAGGCGCCGGGCGAGGGCGTTCACGGATTCCACGGTGGCGTCCTGGGTACGGATCGACAGGCCGGCGCCGAGCTCGACCACCCGCCGGGCCACCAGCGGCTGATCCGCTCCCTGGGGGACCACCAGCATCGGAACCCCCGCGTACATGGCCTCGTTGACGCTGTTCATCCCACCGTGGGTGACGAACAGCGCGGCGCGGGCCAGCACCTCCGGTTGCGGTACGAAGCGGCGGGCGAGCACGTTGGCCGGCAGCGGATCCAGCGCGGCCGGATCGGTCCCTCCGGTGGAGACGATCACGGTGCCGCCCAGTGGTGCGAGCGCGGTGGCGAAGTCGTGCAGCAGTCGCGGGCCGGCGTCGAACACCGTGCCCAGCGAGGCGTACAGCACCGGATCCCGCAGGCGGTCGGCCGGGAACGACGGGTCGGGCGGACGGGCGCCGAGGCTCGGGCCGACGAACCGGTAGGACTGGTCGAAGGCGTCGGCGCCGGGCTGGAACGCGCGCGAGGTGAAGACCAGGTTGAGCGGCTGGCGTATGTTCGCCAGGTCGAGCAGGGGCAGCTCACGGGTGTCGTAGCGGCGGTGCAACTTCCACCGCGACCGCAGGTAGCCCTGGGCGTGGCGGGGCCACCTCGCCGCCGAGGCCAGCAACTCCCACGAGGCGCGGGTGGGGCTGGGCACATGCCGGTTGAACGCGAACGTGGTGAACAACGCCGCCGCCGGCACCCCGAGTTCGCGGGCGGCGACCGCTCCCCAGGGACAGGCCGCGCCGTGGACGACGAGGTCAGGACGGACGTCACGCAGGTCGGAGAGCACGGCGGGCAGCAGGGCGGTGGCGGCGCGCGCGAGCCCGTCCAGCAGCGTGAGCGGCATCGGCGGATCGGGGAGCGGCCGGTCACCCCCGGGGTAGAGGCGCACGGCCGCGCCGGTGGCCTCGATCTCCTTCGAGAACGCGGGCGAGGTGTGACAGATGACGGAGTGCCCACGGCGGACGAGCTCGGCGACGACCGGCAGCGTCGGGTTGACGTGCCCGTGCATGGCGATGTTGAGGAACGCGACGGTGCTCACCGGCCGGCCTCCCAGACGTCGGTCCATGCCCCGGCCTGGCCGGCCGATGTCGCCCCGGGACCGTCGACCCGGTACAGGCCGGGCCCGCTGATGCACAGCCCGTCGAAGAAGCGGCCCGCCGCCAGGGAGGCGGTGCTGATCAGCCGCCGGGAATGGCCGAAGTCCCACGGGGCGGGCCAGGTCTCGATGCCGGTCGGCACCACGATGGTCGGAATCCGTTCGGACACCTCGCACAGGTCGCGCTCGATCTGATGCTCCAGCAGCAGCAGCCCTGCCCTGGCCGCGACCGCGCCGGCCCGCCGGGGCGGGCCGTTCGGGGGCAGCGGCCGGCTCTTCTGCCCGGTCGACAGCACCACCACGCTGGCCGCCCCCGCCTGCAGGGCCGCCCGTACCGGGACAAAGGCGATCACCCCGCCGTCGACGAGCGTCCGGCCTTCCCGATCCACCGGGGGCAGGATCCCCGGAATGGCCGTGCTGGCCAGTAGCGCGGACTCGAGATCTCCGTGGTCGAGCAGCGCCTGAGCGCCGGTGGCCAGATCCATGGCCACCGCGGTGAAGGGGATTTCCAGCTGCTCGATCCGCCGCGGCAGCGCGGCTTGGGCGATCAACCTGCGCAGGCCGCGATCGGCGAAGACGCTGGCCCGCGAGGACAGGTAGCCGAACGGGAACACCTCACGGCGACGCGCGCGGGTCCACACGAGATCCAGCCACGGTGCGGCCTGGCCGGGGTGGGCGGCCGCGATCGCTCCGTTGAGGGCGCCCACCGAGGTTCCGATGATCAGGTCCGGGACGAATCCCCGCTGCTCCAACGCGTACCCGACACCGACCTGCGCGGCCCCGAACACTCCCCCGCCCCCTACCACCGCCGCCACGGGGCGGGGAAGGGCACCCAGGCCCACCGGCTTCCGGCCCGCGTCCGGGCGGCTCGACGCCGAGGAGCGCGTCCCCTCGTCGCCCTTCATGGCCTGACGCTGCTCGTCGCCTCGCCGTGACCATCCGGCCGGTCGCCCTCGCTGACGCCATGGAGAGCCGAGGAGGCCGATCTCCGGCGATATGCAACGTTCATGGTCCGTCCTCCCTCACCACCGCGCCTGATCGGATGCGTGCCCCGGCTGGGACCGGGTGGTCACCACATCGCTGACTTCGTCGGCCGACGCGTTCGTCTCACGTCGTCGCCATGATCGATGACGACGGTCTCCGGCCGGCCGGGTGCCAAAGGGCCCGGTGGCAGGCTGGTGGTTCCGTTTGGAAACCGATGTGCTAAAAGCCCAGCGTACAGGGCTTTTTTCATGGGAGAGCAACGGTGCGGCCCGCAGGATGAGGCGAGGCCTGCGGCGTCGCCGGAGGTCCCGGCCCCGGCGAGGGCGCTCGACCGGGCGGCCGGGTTCTCCTCCGGGTGAACCGCGGAACCGGTCCTCGGACGAATTCCGGCAACGGCGGTGGGGTCGACGCTTGACGACAAAAGCTACTAACCATAGCTTTGGAGCTATGAGCGATAGCCAAGGAGTGCGCGTGACGGGTACGGAGTTCCTGGACGTGGCCGGCGGGCGGCTGGCGTACGAGGTCATCGGGCCGCAGGACGGGCCCCTGGTGGTGTGCGCGCACGGCATGGGCGACACCCGCAGGGTGTTCCGGTTCCTGGCGCCGCGACTGGCGGAGGCGGGCTACCGGGTCGCCACGGTCGACGTGCGCGGCCACGGGGAGTCCAGCACGGGCTGGCCCGACCACAGCCCCCGGTCGATCGGCGCCGACCTGCTGGCCCTGGTCCGCCACCTGGGCGGCCCCGCCGTCCTCGTCGGCAGCTCCTCCAGCGCCGGGGCGGTGGCGTGGACCACGGCGACCGCCGCCGAGGGCGAGGTGCGCGCCGTGGCCATGCTGGCGCCCTTCGTCGGGCAGCCACAGCTCAGCCTGATGCTGCGGCTGGTGAAGGGTCTCGTCCTGGCCAGCCCGCTCCTGTGGGGGATGTACTACCGCTCGCTCTATCCCACGGCCAGGCCCGCCGACTTCCCCGGCTACCTGCGCGAGCTGAAGGCCACGCTGCGCGAGCCCGGCAGGATGGCCGCCGTCTCCGGGGTGGTCGCCCCCGCCGAGGGCCACTGGACCGACTGCGCCCCCCGCATGACCTGCCCCGTGCTGATCGTCATGGGGTCGAAGGATCCCGACTTCCCCGACCCCGCCGCGGAGGCCCGCCTGGCCGAGGAGGTGCTGAGGCCGTACGCCGCCACGGCCGAGGTCGCGATGATCGAGGGCGCCGGCCACTACCCGCACGCCGAGCTGCCCGGGGCCACCTTCACCGCCCTGGAGGGCTTCCTGGCCGGAGCGGTCCGTGCCTAGGGCGGGCCTGACCTCGGGCGCGGTGGTGGACGCGGCACTGGCCCTGATCGACGAGGAGGGGCCGGGCGCGCTGACGCTGGCCGCGGTGGCCGCTCGCACCGGGGTGGCCGCCCCCTCGCTCTACAAGCACGTGCGCGGCCTGCCCGAGCTGCGCAAGCTCGTCGGCCTGCGCGTGATGGACGACATGGCGGTGCGGCTCGGCACCGCGGCGATGGGAAAGAGCCGTGACGAGGCGACGGCGGCCCTGATGCGCGCCTGGCGGAGCTACGTGGTCGACTTCCCCCACCGCTACGCGGTCTTCCCCGACAACCCGCTGCTCGATCCCGACCTGGTCGGCACGGCGACCCGCCTGCTGGAGGTGATCCTCGCCGTGCTGCGCGGCTACGGGCTGGAGGGGACTCGGGCGCTCCACGCCACCCGCTGCGTCCGCGCGGCCGTGCACGGTTTCGCCTCCCTGGAGGCGGCCGGCGGGTTCGGCCCGGACGAGGACCTGAACACCAGCTACGAGATGCTGATCGCCATGGTCGTCTCGGGCCTGCCCCGCGCGCCCGCGTCCTGAAGGGGCGGGCGAGAGGGCCGGCCGGACGGCACGCTCAGGCCTCCCGGAACCGGCGTGCTCGGCTTCCCGGAAGTCCCGGAACCCCTCAGGCCTCCCGGAAGCGAATGTCGCGGGACGTCGCCGCCGGGGCGACGAAGTCGAGCATGCGCGCCCCCTCCACCTCCAGATCCGCCCGCTCCCCCTCGCTCACCGGCGCGAAGAGCTCGACCTCCAGGATCGCCTCGCCCCGTTTCACCGTCACCTTCCACATGCCCCGCACGAAGCCGTCGACCAGCACCGTCGCCTTGATGATGCCGTTGACGGTGAAGATCCGCCCCCGGTACTCCTCCTCCGCGATCCGGGTCCTGGTCCGCTGGGCGAACGACAGCAGCATGTTGTCGAACTCCGACAGGTAACGCACCGGGGCGGGAGTCCCGGGGGCGGGGCGCGACGCCTCCGGCAGGTCGAACAGCTCCGCGCCGTCCTCGGTCACGAAGACCCGGAGGCCCATCTCGCGGACGATCTCCCCCAGGCGGGTCATGCCCGACCACTGCTGGACGTCCATCACCGTGGCGGGACCGTAGGCGGCGAGATAGCGGCGGATCGCCTCCTCGGCCAGGACGCCGCCGGGCCGCTGGTCCTGGGACCGGCCCAGCCATGCCTCCGCGGTGGTGTGGGCGGCCTGCCCGCCCACACCCCAGATCCCCCTCGGCGGGACCTGGACCAGCGCCAGCGTGTTGCGCACCCCGGCGACCAGGTCGGTGGCCGGAGCCTGTGGCCACCGCTCACGCAGCAGCGCGCCGAGCTCGCGGAAGGTCAGGGGGCGCTCCTCCACCAGCTTCCGCCCCACGGCGGCGAGCTCGTCCAGGTCCACGTCCGCCAGGCCCCTGCCGTGCGCCGTCCCCCGCAGGCCCCGTACCAGCGTCGGCCCCAGCAGCGGGCGCAGCGCCAGGCAGTCGTCGGCGGTGACCAGATGGATGGTGGAGCGCATCAGCGACAGCCGCACCACCAGGCGCTCGTTGATCAGCCGGGCGAGATCGTCGGCGGCGAACCCGGACAGGCGGGCCCACAGCCCGATGTAGGGAGGGTTCGGCGCCTGGGCCTGCATGCCGTACAGGTGGCGGACCGCCTCCAGCGCCGGCAGGTCCGCGCGGGCCAGCAGCAGCTGCCGTTCCAGGGTGGCCCGGTTGAGCGCGCGCCTGCTGAGCACCTCGGGCATGCGTGTCCTCTCGTGGGCGAGCCACGACGGCGCGGCATGGCCGCGCGACATGGCCTGGCCGGCGACACCGTGATGCCGCTTCCGGGTCCGCGCCAGAATAGCGGCGCCCCCGCGTGATCGGAATCAGAGAGTCGGCGGCACCCACACGTACGGCGTCGTCGTGGTGACCGCCTCCAGGCCCAGCCTGGCGAGGATCGGGCGGCCGGCGTCGGAGGCGTCCACCTGCACCAGGCGGAAACCCCGCGCCACCGCCAGCTCCGCCCGGTACGACACCATCGCCCGGTAGACGCCCCTGCCCCGCCACTCCTTCAGGGTCGAGCCGCCCCACAGCGAGGCGAAGTCGGTGCCCTCGTGGAAGCGCACCCACGCCGCGCACACCACCTGCCCGTCCGCCTCGGCGATCACCACCGCGCACGGGTCCCCGGGACCGGCGAGGTCACGCTCCAGCATGCCGGGCAGCCAGCCGTGGTCCGCGTCCCAGACCGTCTCCTCCAGCTCACGGATACGCTCCAGGTCCTCCCGCCCCGCCGCCTCGCGCAGCCGCACCCCGGCGGGCGCCGCCTTGGCACCGGCCAGCTCACCGGCCTCGCCGACGAACACCGTCTCCCGCTCCTGCGGCTCGAACCCGGCCGCCACGAGCCGCTCGGGCAGGTCGGCGGGCAGGTCGTAGCCGTGGTACTTCCACTCGACCTCGCGCCCGACCCGGGTGAAGAAGTCTCGCTGGCGCGCGATGAAGGCATCCAGCTCGGCGCCCTCCAGACCACCCAGGTCCCGATATGTCAGGAAACCCTGGCCGTGGCCGTTCGACACGGTCCTCAGCAGCGGCCCGATCCGCTCGGCCGTACGGCCCGGCATCGGCCTGGCCCGGAGCTGCTCGTCATATGCCGCGAGGTAGGCGGAAGCCCGCGATGAGATGTCCATTGCGAACAGCCAATCACACACTCATCGCCTCCGACATGGCGTTATGGACCTAGACACGACCCGGAGCCTCTCGTCCCGCCCCACTGCCTTTACAACGTAGATTCACTGGCGGCCGACGGGGTCAGCGCGGTGCGCGTGCCGGCCGCCCCCGCCTCACCCGCCCCCCGCCGAGCCCGCGGGAGACCCCACCGGCCCCGTCCCGGCTCCCCGGCACGCCGTGGAGCCCCGCCGCACCACGTGCCGGCCGCTCCGGCAGGCCCGTCGCGCTCGTCCCGGGCGGCGGGTCCGCCCGGCACCATGACGGGGATCTGATTCCGACACGTTCCACCGGGCGCGCCGTAACTGTCGGTGGCGACCCCTACTATGAGCCACCTCAAGGAGGGATAGCCGCTCATGGTTGACGCGCTGAGGGTTTCGCTGCTGGTCACGACCGATCTGCCGCCCGACACCGACCTGAAGGAGTTCGGGCGGTTGCTGGTCGACTCCGTGCTCACGCTCCAGCGGGGCGAGGTGACGTATCCCGCGCTCCTGCGCGGCGGGGTGTTCTGGCTGGACCGGCCGCTGCCGCCGTCCGACGACGGGCTTCCCCGCGCGGCGGCCGAGGAGTTGCGGTTCGCGGCGCTGCTGGGTCACCTGTCGGCCGCTCACCCACCGGGCTCGGCGAAGGAGACGGTCGCCGACGCGTGCCGGGCGATCACCGCCGCCGTCGCCGCCCGGTACGGCGACCTGGGCAGCCCGCCCGCCGTGATGGCGATCCGCGGCGAGGACGTGCGGGAGCGCACCCCCCGGTCGGCCATCGCGGTGGGATCGGAGACGGCGGAGCCGCTGCCCGAGACGAAGCCGCTGCCCGAGACGGAGTCCCCGCCCGAGGCGGTGCCGTCCCTGGGCGCACCCGCCTGAACGCCCGGGACGGGGTCCTTCCGGCCCCACCCCGGCGGGCTGTTAGCTTCCCGTCCGTGGACGTGAACATCCGGTACGGGCGGGTCGAGGATGTCGAGGCGCTGCTGGCCTTCTGGCTGGTGGCCGCCGAGGGGACCGACAGGAACGACGATCCGGCCAAGGTGGTCGCGCTGATCGAACGGGACCCCGAGGCCGTCCTCATCGCCGAGATCGGCGGGAAGACGGCCGGCACGCTGATCGCGGGCTGGGACGGCTGGCGAGCCCATCTCTACCGGCTGGCCGTGGATCCCGCTCTCCGGAGGCGAGGAGTGGCGACCGCGCTGATCCGGGCGGCCGAGGAGCGCTTCGCGGCGTTCGGCGCGTTCCGGGTCGACGCTATGGTGCTGCACGACAACGAGCAGGCCCATCACGCCTGGGGCGCCGCGGGCTACGCGCCGCAGCCCCAGTGGTCCCGCTGGGTCAAGCCGCTGGGGTGATTCCCAGGGGGACGGGTCCGCGACCACGGGTCCGGCGGCCCCCGGGATGCGTCGGACCCCCCGGATCCGGCCTCGCCCCCGCACGCCAGGTCCGGCCCCGCCCTCGTCGCCCTCGTCGCCCTCGTCGCTCCCGTCGCTCCTCTCGTGCCGGGCCCGGCGGACCCGCCGGGCCGACCGGCCACGGTCCCGGCCACGGTCCCGGCCACGGTCCCGGCCACGGCCACGGCCACGGTCCCGGCCACGGCTCTGGCCACGGCTCTGGCCCGCGGTTCTCCGAGACCGTCGCCGAGGGCTGTGACCTGCGGATCTCCGGGTCAGACGGCCCCACAGGACACGCCGGTGACCTCAAATCGGAATAACCAGCGGCAGACGTCCGTTAGAGTGATCGTGCCGATGTGGTTTGTGTCCCCCGGGCCGCAAATTACCGCCTTCACGGAATACCGTTCGGCTGGAGCCGTGTTGTGCCTCTCGCCGAGGAGGCGACCGCCACATCGGCACCAAACGTCACGCCCCGTGAGCCCTCCCGGCCCGCGGGGCGTTTCTTTTCCTCCGTGACCGGTGGGGGGTTTTCACCGGATTCACCCTGGAAAAGAGCGGTGGCGATGGAGGAGGGCTACAAACCTGGGCGCTCCGCTTGTGCGGGTGCGTACAACCGTCGGCCGCCAGGCCACCACCTAGTGTTGGGTCACCCGTCTCATGAGGAGAGCCCGTGCTCTATCGCCTGACCAAAATCGTCGGCGGCCCGGTCCTGCACCTGCTCTGGCCGACCTCGGTCACCGGGCACGAGCACGTTCCCGTCATGGGTCCGGCCATCATGGCCTCCAACCACCTGTCGATCCTCGACTCGACCTTCCTGCCCCTGGTGCTCAAGCGCCAGGTGCGCTTCGTCGCCAAGTCCGAGTACTTCACCGGTAATCCCGTCACCGCGATGTGGATGCGCGCCACCGGCCAGATCAGCATCGACCGGCAGAGCCCCACCTCGGCCCAGGACATGCTCGACGCGGCGGCGGAGGTGCTCAAGAAAGGCGAGCTGTTCGGCATCTACCCGGAAGGCACCCGCTCCCCCGACGGGCGCCTCTACCGGGGCAAGGTGGGCGTCGCCTGGCTGGCCCTGGCCACCGGCGCCCCGGTGCTCCCGGTGGCGATGGAGGGCACCGGCGAGGTGCTGCCGATCGGCGCCGCGAGGCCCAGGCTCGGCCGGGTGAACGTACGCATCGGCAAGCCGATGACCTTCACCGGCTCGGAGACGAGCGCGCGTGACCGGCGCAGGGTGACCGACGAGATCATGTTCGCGATCCAGGAGCTGTCCGGCCAGGAGTACGTGACGAGCTACGCACCCAGTCGCACACAGGCCAAGTAACCATTTGTCGGCATATGTCGCGTTGGTCACGCTAGGCTGCGGCCCTGGGGAAGAGAAAACTGGGGGATCGGGTGGCACGGGGCAAGACGATCGCGATCACATCGGCAGCCGTCGTGCTGGTGGCGGGGGCCGCCGGCGGCGGCGCCTGGTGGTACCTGCACACCAGGGGAACCCCTCAGGAGACCGCGGAGCGGTTCGTCGGCGCCTGGCAGAGCGGCAACCTGGCGGGCATGCGCGCCGAGCTCGGAACGCCGGACCCGGCGTTCGCCAAGGCGTACGACGGCATGCGCAAGGCCCTCGCGGTGGAGAGCACGACGGTACGCCTCGACGGGGTGCGCGAGACCGGGGACGGCACGGGACAGGCCTCCTACACCGCCACGCTGAAGCTCAAGGACGTCGGCGAGTGGAGTTACTCCGGCAACGTCGACCTCGCGGTCGTCGACCGGCACTGGCGGGTCAAGTGGTCGCCCAAGGCCGTCCACCCCGACCTGACCGCGACCACCGCCTTCGCGCTGAGGACGAAGTGGCCCGAACGGGCCGCGATCACCTCGGCGGACGGCGACCGCATCGACGGCTCTGACGTGGGCGGCTCGGTGCAGCAGCTCGTCGGTTACCTGGAGAAGGCCACGGCGAAAAGCGTCGCGAAGCTGGGCGTCCCCTACAAGGTGGGTGACGCGGTCGGCGCGAGCGGACTGCAGCACACCTTCCAGGAGCGCCTGGCCGGCACCCCGGACACCGAGATCGAACTCGTCGGCCCGGACAAGAAGACGGTCAAGACGCTCGGCACGGTCGAGGGCAAGAGCGGCGAGCCCCTGGAGACCACCCTGGACATGCGGGTCCAGCGGGCCGCGGTCGAGGCCGTCCGCGACCTGAAGAAGACCGCCGCCCTGGTCGCGATCAGGCCCTCGTCCGGCGAGATCCTCGCGGTGGTGAACAACCAGGGCGGCTTCAACCGGGCCCTGGACGGCAACTACCCGCCCGGCTCGACCTTCAAGGCGGTCACCGCCGTAGGGCTGCTCGCCGAGGGGATGAACCCCGGCGATCGGGTCACCTGCCCCAAGAACGTCACGGTCGGCGGCCTGCCGATCCGCAACTCCGAGCACGCCGCCTACGGCTCGGTGTCGCTGTCGGACTCGTTCGCCTACTCCTGCAACACCACCTTCGCCCCGCTGACCAAGGAGCGGCTGGGCGCCGACAAGCTGCTGAGCACCGCCGAGCTGTTCGGTTTCAACAAGCCGCTCGACATCGGTGTCGCGGCCGCCAAGGGCAGCTTTCCCAGGGCCGAGAGCGACGCGGAACTGGCCGCGGAGTCGTTCGGCCAAGGACGGATCACCGCCAGCCCGCTGATGATGGCCTCGGTCGCCGCCGCGCTGGCCGACGGCACCTGGCGCCCGCCGACCCTGGTCCCCTCGATCAAGCAGGAGACGCAGCCGCAGGCCCTCCCCGAGACCGTCATACCGAACATGCACCGGATGATGTCCGCGGTCGTCACCAAGGGCACCGCCGAGGACGCGGGCCTGCCGCAGGGAACCCGGGGCAAGACCGGGACCGCCGAGTACGGTGAGCAGGACGATCTGAAGACCCACGCCTGGTTCATCGGCTTCCGCGGCGAGGTGGCCTTCGCGGTGATCGTCGAGGAGGGCTCGGGCGGCGGCTCGGTCGCCGCCCCGGTGGCCGCCGACTTCCTGCGCGCTCTCGGCTGACGATGCTCCTGGCTGACGGTGCTCCCAGCCGGCGACGTTGCCGGCTGACGGCGTTCTCCTCGAGACGGCGTTTCTTCCCAGGTCGGCGTTCCCGGCCGGCGGCGCCCTTCCCGGGAGGGCGGGGATTCCTTCCCGGGTGACCCGTGGCGACGGGAGCCTGCGGGACCGGCGCCGGAGCCCTCTCCCCTCACCTCTAAGTTGATCATTACCTTCGAGGTATTGTCGCGCTCGCGGGGTCATGTGAAAGCCTTCACAAAGCATCCCCCTGCCGTTGGGACCGCCTCATGACGATCCTGATCACCTCATCACTCGAGTCGTTCACATCGCCCGCGTCGCCCGTGTCACCCGGATTCCAGGCGCCCGGCCTGGAGCTGTTCGACTTCCCCCCGCTGTGGGCGGGCGCGCCGTACTGGCTGACCAAACCGATCCTGATGGCCGTCCTGGCCGCGGCCCTGGTCTGCGGCGTCTGCTGGGCCGCCTTCGCCAACCCCAAGGTGGTGCCGCGCGGCCTGCAGAACGTGGTCGAGCTGGGCTACGTGTTCGTCCGCGACCACGCGGCACGCCCGTTTCTCGGCAAGGACACCGACCGGTGGATGGGCCTGCTGCTCAGCGTCTTCCTCCTGGTCTGGATCTGGAACCTGATGGGGGTGGTCCCGCCCGTCCAGATCCCCGTCTCCTCGTTCCTGGCCTTCCCCGCGGTGATCGCCGTGAGCGTCTACGTCCTGAAGATCTATCTCGGCGTCACGCGGCACGGCGTCGTCGGCTACCTCCGCGGGCTGATCCCGCCCGGGCTGCCCGTTCTGGCGTACGTGCTGGTCATCCCGCTGGAGCTGCTCTACACCTTCGTGAACTCGCTGTTCGCGCACATGCTGCGGCTGGCCGCCAACATGTTCGCGGGCCATCTCATCCTGGCGTTCTTCAGCATGGTCGGCTTCTGGTTCCTGTTCGAGGAACCCACCCTGCCGGGCGTGCCGGTCGGCGTGGCCGGCGTGCTGATGGCGATCGTCATCACGGCCCTGGAGATGTTCGTCCAGTTCCTGCAGGCGTTCCTGTTCACGCTGCTGACCGCGATGTTCATCGGCAACGCGCTCAACCCCGAGCACTGACCGGCCCGCCGTCGCCCCGCGCGACCGGGGCGACCGGCACCGGGACCCGGCACCCTCCGGCCGCTTCGGACCTCCACGCGCCCCGCACCGCGCCACCCGCCGCCGTCACCCGCACCCCGGCGATCACGGGGGGCGATCACGGTGGGGGTCGCGGGGTGACGTGGCGACCGCGATCACAGAGGGAGAGCCGCGACCGCGTCGTGACGCAGCACCATGATGAGCAGCGTGATGATCAGTGTCGCGATCAGCAGCCAGCTGAACATGATGATGACCGTCGAGCGGCGGAGACGCCTGGAGGACCGGCTCCGCCCGTTCCTCGCGCCACGCTCGCGACCGCCGCCCTCCTTGCGCTGGACACGCTCGTTGAACGACTCCAGCCGCGCGGCGAGCCGTGGGTCCTCGTCGATGAGGTGGCGCTCGATCTGCAGCAGCATGCGCTCCTCGTCTTGTGACCAGGCCATGCATCACCTCCCCGGAACGCAAGCCGTGTGCGGACGTTCTGCCCAATCATGAAGATCATTATCCTTTCCGAGGGCTTCGATTTACCTCTTCTTTTCACGGGCGCAATCCGAGCACGCGATCATGCCCTCGCGCGGGGGCCGGTGCGGCGCCGGCGGGGTGTCGGGCGATTCTCAGCCTTCTCCGCGATCTCGACATTCCACCGCCTCGGCCTCCCTTCATCGCGCCGCGCGAAGGCCGGGGCACTCTCCGTGGCACCACCTCCGCGCCCGACGGCGACGCACCGTCAAGCCCTCTTGACGTCAGGCTCGCTTGACGAAAAGATGGGGGCATGTTCACACCGGACAGCCTCGAAGGCGACTTCACGCTCCTGACCGCCGCCGCCCGCTACGACGAGCTCCGCGTGCGCGACGCCCTGGCTCCGGCGGCGGGCGACGCCACCGGCGGAGAGCACCCCGACGACGTCAACGACCCCGCCGACCCCGAAGTGCCGTCCCTCACCCGCGACGAGGTGCTGGAGCTTCTCGCGCTCGGGGAGGTGGTCGCGCGCAAGGCAGGCTACGGGCGCCAGCTCGCCGTACGGTCCGCGCGGGCCGCGGGCGCGTCGTGGTCGCAGATCGGCGCGGCCCTGGGCACGAGCAAGCAGGCCGCGTGGGAGGCGCACGGCCGGTGGATCGACGACCAGGCCGAGCAGCACCGCAACAGTGGCTACGAGGGCATGAGCGAGCGCGACGCGGCGGCCGCGCGGGCCCTCGCGGGAGATCCCGGCGGCGAGGACAGGGCGTGAGGGTGACTCTCCGGCCGCCCCGGATTCCGGACCACCTCGGCGACACCCCGCCCAGGTGATCTCCGGCCCCGGTGAGGACGCGCGGCGGCCGGGGCCGCTCTCGGCGGTCAGGGCGCGGGACTCCGGCGCGCCGACCGGCACCCGCCGGGCCCACCACGCCATCCGGTCACACTCCGTGCCCGACGCCCTACGGATCGTGGATGACTGAAGCCTGCAAAGGGTACTAAACCTCTTTGAATGCCTAATCAACGGCATCGTCCATCAAGCACAACGGGGGAAACGATGACGGACTCCAAGGACACCAAGGATTCCAAGAACAAGGCCGCGAAGGGCTCAGGGAAGAGCAAGAAGGCCGCGATCAAGGCGACACGCTCGGCGAAGGAAGCGAAGAGACAGTCCGGGCAGCCCGAGGCCAGGGTGCCGGAGACGGGGCCCGCCCACCAGGGCGCGCGTGCCGCCCAGCCGCCGAGGGCGTGAAATCATGATCGGGTGACCGGGGTGAAACCCGGTCACCCGATCATGGAGTGACACGATGCCCGCCTACCTTCGATTTCCCACCATCTTCGGCGAGATGGTCGTCTTCGCCTCCGAGGACGACCTGTGGATGGTCACCGCCGGCGGCGGGCGGGCCTTCCGGCTGACCGCAGGGGTGGCCGAGGCCGGATATCCGCGTTTCTCCCCCGACGGTGACCTGCTCGCCTTCGTCGGCCGCGAGGAGGGGCCGGAGGAGGTTTACGTGATGCCCGCCGACGGCGGCGCGGCACAGCGGGTGACCTACCACGGGGCGCGTTCCAGTGTCACCGGCTGGGACCCCCGCGGCGGCGTCGTCTACGCCAGCGACCAGGGCCAGCCCTTCGACGGGCGCACCTGGCTGCACCGGGTGGAGCCGGGCGGGGTGCCAGAGCGCCTGCCGTACGGCCCGGCCAACACCATCTCGTACGGCCCGCGGATCGTGCTCGGCCGCAACACCGCTGACCCGGCCCGCTGGAAGCGCTACCGGGGCGGCACCATGGGCGACCTGTGGATCGAGACCGGCGAGGACGGGCGGTTCCGGCGGCTCACCGCGCTGCCCGGCAACCTCGCCTCGCCCTGCTGGACCGGGGACCGGGTCTACTTCATCTCCGACCACGAGGGGGTCGGCAACGTCTACTCCTGCGACGCGGACGGCGGCGGCCTGCGCAGGCACTCCGACCACGGCGACTACTACGCCCGCAACCTGTCGGGCGACGGCCGCAGGCTCGTCTACCACGCCGGGGCCGAGCTGTACCTGGTGGAGGACGGGGAGTCGCGCCCGATCGAGGTGCGGCTGCGCAGCTCGCGCACCCAGCGCAACCGCCGTTTCGCCTCGGCCGAGGACTTCCTGGACAGCGCGACCCTCAGCCCCGACGGCGCCGGCCTGGCCGTCACCACCCACGGCAAGGCGTTCTCCTTCGCCGCCTGGGAGGGCCCGGTGCGCCAGCACGGGGCACTGTACGGGGTGCGGTACCGGCTGCTGAGCTGGCTCAACGACGGCGAGCGGCTGGTGGCGGCGGCCAGCGACGAGGGCGATCGCGAGGTGCTGACGGTGCTCACCGCCGACGGCACCACCGAGCCCGCCAGCCTCGACCACCTCGACACCGGCCGCGCCGTCGAACTGGAGGTCTCCCCCGTGGCCGACCTGGTCGCGGTGGCCAACCACCGCAACGAGCTGATCCTGGTCGACCTCGCGCCCGGCCCCGCGCCCAGCGGGATCTCCGGCCGTACGGGCGAGGAGGACCGGGCGCGGGGCCGGGTGATCGACTCCAGCAGGTTCGGCGCGATCGAGGACCTGGCCTGGTCCCCCGACGGCCGCTGGCTGGCGTACGCCTGCCGCGACACCGCGCAGACGACGGCGGTGAAGCTGTGCCGGGTCGAGACGGGCGAGACGTTCCCCGCCACCCGGCCGGTGCTGTGGGACGCCCGCCCGGCCTTCGACCCGGGCGGCGACTACCTGTACTTCATCGGCCGGCGCGTCTTCAACCCGGTCTACGACGAGCTCCACTTCGACCTTGGCTTCCCCCTGGGCTCCCGCCCCTACGCGATCGCGCTCCGCGCCGACGTCACCTCACCCTTCGTCCCCGAGCCCCGGCCGCTCGGGGACGACGACGACGGCGACGGCGGCGGCGAGAACGAGGGCGAGGGCGACGGGCCGCCCGAGGTGGTCATCGACCTGGACGGCATCGAGAACCGGGTCGTCGTCTTCCCCGTCCCCGAGGGACGCTACGACGCCATCGCCGGGATCAAGGGCAAGGCCGTCTACCTGACCTTCCCCGTCGAGGGCAGCCTGGGCGACGACTACGCCGACTCCTCCGACGGCACCCTGCACGTCTACGACTTCGCCAAGCAGAAGCAGGAGACCCTGGTCGGGGACGTGTCGGAGTTCGCGCTCGGCCGCGACGGGAGCACGCTGCTCTACCAGTCGGGCAAGCGGCTGCGGATGGTCAAGGCGGGCGAGGAGCCCGAGGACGACGACGCTCCCGGCCGTACGAGCGGGTGGGTGGACCTGTCCAGGGTGAAGGTCTCCATCCGGCCCGAGGCGGAGTGGCGGCAGATGTTCAGGGAGGCCTGGCGGCTGCAGCGGGAGAACTTCTGGACCGAGGACATGGCCGGGCTCGACTGGGACGACGTCTACCGGCGCTACCTGCCGCTGGTCGACCGGGTCACCACCCGGGGCGAGTTCTCCGACCTGCTGTGGGAGCTGCTCGGCGAGCTGGGCACCTCCCACGCCTACGAGAGCGGCGGCGCCTACCGGTCCCGGCCGCACTACCGGCAGGGCAAGCTGGGCGTCGACTGGGCCTTCGCGGACGGCGTCTACCGGATCGCGAGGATCGTCGGCGGCGACCGCTGGGATCCCGAGGCGACCTCGCCGCTCAACCGCCTCGGGGTGGACGTACGGCCGGGTGACGCGGTGCTCGCCGTGAACGGCCAGCCCGTCGGCGCGGACGCGAGCCCGGACGAGTTGCTGGTCAACCAGGCCGACCAGGAGGTCCAGCTGACGGTCCTGCGCGGGGACGAGCGGCGGACCGTCACCGTGCGGGCCATCGGCGACGAGCAGCCGGGCCGCTACCGCGACTGGGTGGAGGCCAACCGGGCCCGCTGCCACGAGCTCGGCGGCGGCCGGATCGGCTACATGCACATCCCGGACATGGGCCCCGAGGGCTACGCCGAGTTCCACCGGGGCTTCCTCGCCGAGTACGACCGCGAGGCCCTCGTGGTGGACGTCCGCTTCAACGGCGGCGGCCACGTGTCGGCGCTGCTGCTGGAGAAGCTGGCCCGGCGCCGCCTGGGCTACGACTTCCCCCGCTGGGGCGTGCCCGAGCCCTACCCCGACGAGTCGCCGCGCGGCCCGATGGTGGCCGTCACCAACGAGTGGGCCGGCTCCGACGGCGACATCTTCAGCCACACGTTCAAGCTGCTGGGCCTGGGTCCCCTGATCGGCAAGCGCACCTGGGGCGGGGTGATCGGCATCTGGCCCCGGCACCACCTGGCCGACGGCACGGTCACCACCCAGCCGGAGTTCTCCTTCGCCTTCGACGACGTGGGCTGGCGGGTGGAGAACTACGGCACCGACCCCGACATCGAGGTCGACATCACCCCGCAGGACTACGCGGCGGGGGTGGACACCCAGCTGGACCGGGCGATCGAGGCGGCCAAGGAACGCCTGGTCCTCCAGCCGCCCCACACGCCCAACGCGGCGGCCAGGCCCCGGCTCGTGGTGCCGCGCCTGCCGCCCCGCCAGTCTCCCCTCGGGTTCCCGCCCTCCTCCACGTGACCCTCCGGGGGCGCGGGACGCCTCCGGAGGGCGGGCGCACCGGGGGCGAGGTGTCATGGCCTTCTCGCGGCCCGCTCTCGGCCTTTTCACGGCTTGGCGGTCCGAGGCTCCCGGGAACGGCCTCGCCACGGTCACCGACGGTCCGGGGCCTCCGGGCGGGAACCGGCGGCGCTCTCGCCCGGTGACGCCGTGTCCGTCCGCCGCGACCGGGCTCGGGCCCCGTCGGACAGGGCGTGGCAGCGCGCGATCTCGGTCGCCGGGTAGGGGGTTGGAAGCAGCTGGTGGTTGAGCATGTATCAGGATGTGTGAGTGAACGTGAAAGAGTGGGTTAAGGCGCAGGCGTCTTCATCGACGTGCCCGCCTCCACCGACCCCTCCACCGACACCGCCGGCAAGGCCACCGGCTCCCTCCGCGGCTTCCTGCGCTCCCGAGGAGGCGTAGGTCTGTTCGCCGATCGGGGAGTCGTTGATCATGACTCCTACGGTACGTTGACGGTCGGCGACGTAGCGTGAGGGGGAGGGTTGATGCGGGTCCACCAGGCCTACCGCTATGCCCTGGACCCCACCCCCGAGCAGGCGCGCCTGCTCGCCTCCCACTGCGGCGCGTCCCGGTTCGCCTTCAACTGGGGCCTGGCCCG
>NZ_JBPXMD010000039.1:0-60328 GCF_051918855.1 Streptosporangium sp. H16 | reverse complement strand
TAGGAATGCGCCGCGTTCCAGTACGGATAATTCAACAACACCACATCACCCGGACACAGATTCTCCCGCCCCACATACTCCACACCCTTGCGCAGGGAGAAGTCGTTGGCGCCGAGGAAGAAGGTGAGCCCGGTGGCCTCGGCGATCAGCCGCAGGTCCGCGTCGTACATCGACATCCCGAAGTCGTGGACCTCGTAGATGACCGGGTTGAACGACGTGCGGATCAGCGTGGCCCGCATCTCCTCCGCCGCCGCGAGCAGGTAGCTGCGCACCACCTCGGCGGTCGCGCCGTCCAACCGGGCGCCTTCCTGCTGGGCCCCGTCCGTGCGCGTGCCGTCCGGGTTCCCGTCGTCCTGCCGCCCGCCGTCCAGCCGCTCCGTCATGACGCCGACTCCACAAGCCGTACCAGCAGGTAGCCGTGCTCCTCGACCTCGACCCGCTGCCCCGAGGGGACCACGGTGGTCGAGGTGCCCTCGTCGATCAGGGCGGGCCCGTCGAACGCGTCGCCCGGCTCCAGCAGCGTGCGGTCGTAGACGGCGAACGAGGCCGTGGCGCGGATGCCGAAGTCGTAGGCGTCCCTGCGGGCGAGCAGCGCCCGGCTCGCGTCGCCGTCGCCCGGCGGGCGCACCACCAGCTCGGGCCTGTCGGTACGGCCGACGCCGCGCACCCTCAGGTTGAGGATCTGCACCCGGTTGTCCATGGCGTGCCCGTACCGCGCCGTGTGGGTCTCCTCGAACGCCCGCCTGATCGCGTCCCGGTCGAGGTCGCGGCCCGCGGTGACGATGAGCGAGTGCTCCTGTCCCAGGTAGCGCAGCTCGAACTGGCGCTCGAGGACCATGCGCCCGGCCGGGACCCGCTGCGCCTCCAGGGAGGCGACCGCCTCGGCCTCGACGCCCTTGAACACCGCCTCCAGCCCGTCGAGGTCGGCGTCGTCCAGGGTGGCCATCACCGTACGGGAGAAGTCGTCGACGATGTCGGCGCTGAGCATGCCCCAGGCGGAGAAGCCCGACGGGGCGAACGGCACGATGACCTCGCCGATGCCCATCTCCGCCGCGAGCAGCGGGGCGAGCAGCGGCCCGGCCCCGCCGAACGCGAGCAGCGAGAAGCCTCGGGGGTCGTGTCCCCGCTCGACCGTGATCTGCCGGACCGCGCCGACGGTCCTGGCGAGCAGCACGTCGAAGACGCCCGCCGCCGCGGCCTCCGGGCCGAGCCCGAGCGGCCCGGCCACCTGCTCGTCGAGCGCCGCGCGGGCGACGTCGGCCCGCAGTTCCATCGCCCCGGCCAGGAAGCGGTCCGGGTCCACGTAGCCGAGGACGACCGCCGCGTCCGTGACAGTGGGGCGGGTGCCGCCCCGGCCGTAACACACCGGGCCGGGGTCGGCACCCGCGCTCTGCGGCCCCACCTTCAGCAATCCCCGCTCCAGCCACGCGATCGAGCCCCCTCCGGCGCCGATCGTGCGGATGTCGTAGGTGGGGATCAGCAGCGGGAAGTGCTCCAGCTGCGCCTCGTAGGCGGCCACCGGGGACCCGTGCTCGATCACGCACGCGTCCAGGGAGGTACCGCCGATGTCGAAGGTCAGGAGGTCCCGGCGACCGAGGGCGGCGGCGATGTGCGCCGCGCCCACGATGCCGCCCGCCGGGCCCGACAGCACGGTGTGCGTCGGGGAGGTCTTGGCCACGGCCGACGTCATGGAACCGCCGCCGGACCGCATGATCAGGAATCGTCCGCCGAACCCGCGCTCGGCCAGCCCGCGCTCCAGCCGGTCCACGTACCTCTCGAAGATCGGCCGGATGTAGGCGTCGAGGACGGTCGTGCTGGTCCGCTCGTACTCGCGGTACTCCCTGACGATGTCGGTGGAGACCGAGACCGTCACGTCCGGGTACGCCTCGCGGATGATCCGGGCGGCCTCCCGCTCGTGGGAGGGGTCGAGGAAGGAGTGCAGGAAGCAGACGGCGATCGACACCACGCCCCGCTCCTCGACGAGGACCCGGGCGGCCTCCCTCACCCCGGCGGCGTCGAGCTCCTCGACCACCCGGCCCCGGTGGTCGAGGCGTCCCCGCACCCCGGCGGTGTGGCGGCGCTGGATGAGGCTCTCTGGCCGCTCGTACTGGAAGTCGTACATGTGGTCGGCGGGCACGTTGCCCCTGCCGATCAGGAAGATGTCGCGGAAGCCGTCGTTGGTGAGAATCCCGGTGGGCTCGCCGCGCCGCTCCAGGACGGCGTTGAGGCCGAGGGTGGTGCCGTGGATGAACAGTTCCACCCGCGACAGGTCGGTGCCGAGCGCGGTGACCGCGTCGAGCACGCCCTCCCAGGGGCGGGCCGGGGTGGTCGAGGCCTTCCTGAAGCGCACCTCGTGGGTGCGCGTGTCCAGCTCCATCGCGTCGACGAAGGTGCCGCCGATGTCGACGGCCAGCCGGAGGTGCTTGGGGTGGGGCATCGCGGGTGTCACCTTTCGATCAGCGCGGGAATCTCGGCGGCGCGCCGGCAGGCGACCAGGCTCGCGTCGTACGGGCGGAGTTCCTGCTCCTGCTCCCGGCACTCGCCGGTCGCGAAGGGGCAGCGCGGCGCGAGGGCGCAGCCCGCGGCGGCGTCCGCCTCCTCCAGGTCCCTGGTCAGCTCGACCCGCGGGCCGCCGTACCCGGCGCCGAGGCTGGGGGCGCCGGCCAGCAGCGCCCGGGTGTAGGGGTGCAGCGGGTTGCCGAAGACCTCCTCCACCGGCCCCTCCTCGACGATCCGCCCCAGGTAGAGGACCGCGACGCGGTCGCAGAACCCCCGGACGGTGGCCAGGTCGTGGGAGATGAAGACCGTGCCGCGCGAGCGGTCGCCGCTCACCTCGGCGATCACCTTCAGGATCTGCGCCTGCACGGTGACGTCGAGCGCCGAGGTCGGCTCGTCGAAGACGATCAGGTCGGGGTCGCCGACGAGCGCGCGGGCGATGCCGACGCGCTGCGCCTGCCCGCCGGACAGCTCGTGCGGGCGCCGCCCGAGGATCGACGGGTCCAGTTCCATGCGCTCCAGGACGCGGGCGACGCGTGACGCCCGCTCGGAGGCGGGCACCCCGGCGGCGCGCAGCGGCTCGCCGATCGCGTCCGCCACGGTCCGCCGGGGGCTGAGCGATCCGACGGGGTCCTGGAAGACCAGCTGGACGCGGGTGCGCAGGCGGCGCAGCTCCCGGCCGCGCAGCTCGGACAGCACCCGCCCGGCGACCTCGACCCGCCCCCGGGAGGGCCGCACCAGCCCGAGCATCAGCCTGGCCAGCGTGCTCTTGCCGCAGCCGCTCTCCCCGACGATGCCCAGGGTCTCGCCCGCGGCGACGTGGAGACCGACCCCGCGCAGGGCGTGGTGGCCCCCGCCGCCGAAGCGGGCACGGTAGAGGACGTGCGCGTCCTCGACGCGCAGCACCTCTGCTCCCGTCCCCGCCCCGGAGCCCGCCCGCGCGCGAGGCGGGACGACCGTGCGCACGGGCGGTGCCCCCGCACGGCCGGGCGGCTCCGCGTCCACGGGCGCGGTCTCCGGGAAAACCGGCGCGGTCTCCGCGAGAGACGGCCGGGGAGGCGCGTCCACGGGCGGGGGCGTGCCGTCGGGTTCGGTGAGGGGCCCGGAGCGGGGGTGGAAGCAGGCGACGCTCCAGTCGGAGGCCAGGTCCTCGGCGAGCGGGAGCTCCGTCCTGCACAGCTCCGTCGCGTGCGCGCAGCGCGGCGCGAACGGGCAGGAGGACGGCGCCTCCACCGGCAGCGGCATCGCGCCGGGGGTGGCGGTCACCGGGCGCCCGTCGATGTCGGGCACCGAGCGCAGCAGCGCCCGCGTGTAGGGGTGGGCGGGCTCGTCGAGCACCTGCGGCCCGGGGCCGCTCTCCACCACCGTCCCCGCGTAGAGCACCACGACGCGGTCGCAGACCTCCGCGATGGAGGCGAGGTCGTGGGAGATCAGCAGGACGCCGCGCCGCTCGGCGTTCGCGGCGAGCCGGAAGCGGTTGAGGATCTCCCTGGTGAGGGTCACGTCCAGCCCGGTGGTGGGCTCGTCGGCGATCAGCAGGCCGGGGGCGCACCCGGTGGCCAGCGAGATCATGACGCGCTGCGCCATGCCGCCGGAGAGCTCGTGCGGGTAGGCGTCCAGGCGGCGTCTCGGGCTGCGGATGCCGACCGACTCGAACAGCTCTGCGGCGGCCTCCCTGGCGGGGGCGGGTGCCAGGTCCCGGTGGGTGACGAGCCGGTCGACGAGCTGGCGGCCGACGGTCCTGGTGGGGCTGAGCGCGCCGCGCGGGTTCTGGAAGCAGATCGCGGCGCCGTGCCCCCGGAAGGACTCCAGCTCGGCGGCGCCCATCGTCAGCACGTCGGCGCCGTCGAACAGGATCCGCCCGGCCGTACGGGAGCCGCCGGGCAGCAGGCCCACGATCGAGCGGGCCACCATGCTCTTGCCGCCGCCGCTCTCGCCGACCAGGCCGACCACCTCGCCGGGCTCGACGCTCAGGTTCACCCCGCTCAGCGCGGCGACCCGGCGTCCGGGGCGGTGGATCACGACGGAGAGGTCCTCGATCGACAGGAGGGTCATCGTCCGTCACCTCCTCGTGGAGTCGGCGCGTTCCTGCAGGCCCTCACCGAGGAGGCTGAAGCCCAGGACGCAGATCAGCAGGAAGAGGCCGGGAGGTACCGAGGTCCACCACCGGCCGGCGACGACGTCCCCGGTGCCGAGGCTGATCATGGCTCCCCATTCGGCGGTGGGCACCGGCACGCCGAGGCCGAGGAAGGACAGCCCGGCCAGCGTGAGCATCGCCCAGCCGCAGTTCAGCGGGGCGATGACGCGCACCGGCGTGAGGCTGTTGGGCAGTACGTGCCGCCAGAGCACCCCCCAGAAGGAGGCCCCGGAGGTGCGGGACGCCTCCACGAAGGGCAGTTCCCTGACGGAGCGCACCTCGGCCCGCACCAGCCTGGCGTACGCGGGCGCGTTCACCAGCGCGATCACCGCGACCAGGTTGGCGGTCCCGCCGCCGAGCAGCGCGGCCACCGCCAGGGCCAGGATGAAGGTGGGGAACGCCTGGAAGACGTCAAGCACCCGCATCAGCACGTCGTCGGGCCGGCCGCCCCGGTATCCGGCGACCAGGCCGACGAGACTGCCCGCGACCACGGCCAGGGCGACCGCGGCGACCGCGATGCCGACGTCGAGCCTGGCGGCGTGCAGGACCCGGCTCCACACGTCCATGCCGTTGAGGTCGGTACCCAGCAGGTGGGCGCCGCCCGGCGGGGCGAGGGAGGCGAGGGGGTCGATCTCCTCGGGGCCCCACGCGGTCAGCAGCGGCGCGAACGCGACCGCCACGGCGACCAGGACCAGAATCGCGGAACCGGCCGTGATCAGGGACGACGCGAAGCGCCGGTCCCCGCCCGACTCCCGGACGCGCCCGGTCCTCGGGGTGCGCGCGTCGCCGGGCTTCCGTACGCGTCCGGCTCCGTCCTCCGGAACGCGTCCGGCGTCGGGGGCGCGTCCGGCCTCGGGGGCGCGTCCGGCGTCCGGCATCAGATCCTCACTCTCGGGTCGAGGACCGCGTGGACGACGTCGGCGACGAGGAACACCACCACGTAGAACAGCGCGATCACGAGCACCGACGCCTGCACCACCGGGTAGTCCCGGTAGAGCAGGCCGCGCAGCGCCCACTGCCCGAAGCCCTGCCAGGAGAAGACGTACTCCACGAGGACCGTCGAGCCGATGGAGAAGCCGAACACCAGGGCCGCCAGCGCGGGAAGGCGCACCAGCGCGGCCCGTACCAGGTAGCCGCGCAGCAGCAGCCGGTCCCCGAGGCCGTGCGCGGCGGCGGCCGCGTACGCCTCGGAGGCGAGCACCTCCAGCGCGGAGGCCCGGACGCTGCGCAGCAGCGGCGCGACGATGACGATCACCAGCGTGGCCACCGGCAGCACGAGGTGTTCCAGCGCCGAGACGAACGCGGGGCCGTTGGCCGTCAGCGCCGCGTCGAGCAGGTCGGCGCCGGTGATGAGGCTGAGGTCGGTGTCGGGGTCGACCCGGCCGCTGGGCGCGGGGAACCAGCCCAGGACGCTGTAGCCGACGAGGACCAGCACCAGGCCGAGCCAGAACTCCGGCACCGAGTTGCCGACGAGCGCCGCGACGCGGACGGCGTGGTCGCCGAACCGGCCCGCGTTGCGCGCCGACCAGATGCCGAGCACCGTCGCCAGCACCAGCGCCACGGCCAGCGCGATCACCACGAGCTCCATGGTCGGCCCGACGCGCACGGCCATCTCCGAGCCCACCGGGGCACCGCTCTGGATGGAGGTGCCGAAGTCACCGGTGAACAGCCCCCCGGCGTAGTCGAGGAACTGCCGCCACAACGGCTGGTCCAGCCCGAACCTGGCCCGCGCGGCGGCGGCGTCGGCCTCCGTGGCGTTGGGGCCGAGGATGGTACGGATCGGGTCGCCCGGCAGGACCCTGACGAGGAGGAAGGTCAGGACGACCACCCCGAGGAGCACCGGGACGAGCTGGAGCAGCCGTCTGAGGAGGAACCGGAGGATGCGCACGGACTACCCGGCGACGCTCAGGTAGCGCAGCCGGGCCAGACCGTCCATCGGCTGGACCCAGCCCGCCACCGCCTCCCTGACTGGGAGGTTGAAGTTGGGCTGGCAGACGACGACCCATGGCACGTCCCCGGCCAGGATCTCCTGCACGCGCAGCCAGAGCTTGGCGCGCTCGGCCTCGTCGACGACGGTGTGGGAGTCTTCGAAGATCTTCTCGATCTCGTCGTTGACGTAGTTGGAGTAGTTGAGGCTGGCGCCCTTGGTGAAGCTGGTCCCGAGCATGTACTCCACGTCGTTGACCCAGAGCTGGCCCACGGTGATCTGCAGCGGGATGTTCTTCTTCTCCCTGCGCTCGGCGAGCGTGGCGGGGTCGAGCGGGGTGAGCTTCAGCTCGATGCCCGCCTTCCTGGCCTCGCTCTGCACCAGGACGGCGATCTGCTGCTGCTCCTCACTGTCGGTCTGGAAGACCAGCTCGGAGGTGACCGAGGTCCTGCCCGCCCCGGCCAGCGTCTCCTTGGCCTTGGCGACGTCGTAGGTGTAGGGATAGCCGGTCTCGGAGTAGCCGGGCATGTCCAGCGGGACCACGCTCCTGGCGGGCCGCGCGTCGCCGCCGTAGACGTTGGCGATGATCTGCTCGTACGGGACGGCGTGGGCGAGCGCCTTGCGGACCGCGGGCTCGTCGAAGGGCGCGGTGGTCACCGACATCTGGATGGCGACCTGGCTGTTGCTCGGCGCGGAGATGACCTTGATGCCCGGGGTGGTCTTGAGGTCCTTGATGTCGCGCTGTCCGATCCCGAAGGCGATGTCGATGTCGCCGTTCTGCAGTTGCAGGCGCTGGTTGGCGGCGGCGGGCACCACGGTGAGCCTGATCTCACCGCTCTTGGCGCCGTCGGGGCCGGGATAGCCGGTGTTGGCGGTGAGCAGGATCTCCTGGCCCTGGACCGCCTTGCCGACGTTGAAGTAGCCGCCGCTCGGGGGGTTCTTGGCGAACCACTCCTTGGCCCAGGGGTCGTCGTCGGTGGCGTGCTTCTTGGCCTCCTCGGAGTCGAAGACGTACAGCGAGATGGCCTGGATCTGCCGGGTGAGGGCGCTGGGGAACGCCTGGGTGAACGTCACGGTGTGGTCGTCGACCACCTGGACCTGGTCGGCCTCGGTGAGCCCGATCAGCCGGTAGATCCCTGCGACGTTGGCCTTCGCGGCGAAGGCGCGGTCCTTGGACCACTTGACGTCCCTGGCGGTCATCTCGTTGCCGCTGGCGAACTTCACGCCCTTGCGCAGCTTGAGGGTCCAGACCTTGTTGTCGGCGTCGGGCTCGAAGGACTCGGCGAAGGTGGGGGCGACGGCCTCGGTGTCGAGGATCCGGCCGCCGCCGACCGAGGTGACCCCGTAGTCGACCATGTAGGGGAAGACGTTCTTGTAGAGCATCAGCGCGGTCAGGTCGAATCCGACGAAGTCCTGGTCCCAGCTGCTCAGGTAGCTGCCCACCGCGATCCGCAGCGCCGAGGCGGCCGGGGCGCCGCTCCCGCCGGGGGCCGCGCTCGCCGCCGGGGCGTCCGAGCCGCCCGCCTTGGTACCCGCGGCGCACCCGGTCGCGAAGAGGAGGGCGACCCCACCCCCGAGGTGCAGGATCGAGCGACGGGACAGCTCGGGGGACACCGGGCCGTGGGGGTGAGGCAAACCGGGCATCGCAGTCCTCCAGGGGCCATGAGGGATAGGCCGCGAGGTGGGTGGATCGCGGCACTGACGGCCCACCCGACCTACATGTGCCGTTTGTTCTATCAGACCTGAGTTTGGTGAACAAGAGACCGATGCTTGTTCACACGCAAAACCCGTGTTCAGCCAGTTCAACGGGCAAGTGATAGGTCGACCCGAGTGGTCATGTTCACTGAATTTCACACGAACGACGCCCAGACGTGACCGGCACTTCCTACCCTCTCGGCGGGGCCTGGCGCACCGGCGCCCCGCACGCCCGGCCCCGCCGCCGGTCGCGGCACGTCCGGTTCGTGATCACCGCACCCGGGACGGGCGGGACGCGCCGGGGCCGTCGGGACGGGTGCGGGTTCGCCCGGTTCATGATCACCGCGCCCGGGATGGGCCAGGATGTATCAGGACGAGTAAGGATTTGCCCGGTTCATGATCACCGCGCCCGGGATGGGCCAGGATGTATCAGGACGAGTAAGGATTTGCCCGGTTCGTGATTACCGCGCTCAGGATGGGCAGGACGTATCGGGGCGAGTACGGGTTCCACCGGAGCCGGTCCTCGACCACAGTGCCGCCGGAACCCCGGCGGCGCCCCCTGCGGGAGTGAGCCGATGTTCTCCGTACCTGTACTGCTCGTCGTGGCCGCCGCGGCGGTGATCGCGACGCTGGCCTGCGCGCTCGCCCTGGTGGCCGGGTCCCCCTGGCCGCTCTCCCTGCTCAGCGGCGTCGCGGCGGGCGCGGCCACCCTCGGCGTGCTCTCCCGACTGCTGGACGACGGCCACCGGATCCGCCCGTAGCGCTCCGGCGTGCACGCGGGCACCGCCCTTCCCGCCGCCCGCGACGAGCCACGTACGGCACGTCACGTACGACGAGCCGCCCACGGCGGGTCGCGTACGGCGGGCCGCCCGCGACGGCACGTCCCCCGGCGCCCTCGGAGCGGCAGGGCACCGGAAGCCGGCGGGAACGGGCGGAGTCCGGTCGATCAGAGGCGGATCAGAGACCGCGCGCCAGGTGGTAGTAGGCCTGGTTCCAGCGGATCTCCTTGGCGAACTGGCGGGCGGTGGTGTCCGCGTCGATGACCAGGAGCTCGACACCGAGCATCTCGGAGAAGTCGGTGAGCTCCTCGGTGGTCAGCGCCGACGACAGGACAGTGTGGTGCGGGCCCCCGGCGGTCAGCCACGCCTCGGCGGAGGTGCTCAGGTTCGGGCGGGGCCTCCACACCGCGCGGGCGACGGGCAGGCTGGGCAGCGGCTCGGCGGGGGCGACCACGTCGATCTCGTTGGCCACCAGCCTGAACCGGTCCCCCATGTCGGACAGGCCGATCACCACGGCGGGGCCCGGCTCCGCGTCGAAGACCAGCCGGACGGGATCCTCGCGCCCGCCGATGCTCAGCGGGTGGATCTCGCACGAGGGCACCCCGGCGGCGATCGTCGGGCAGACCTCCAGCATGTGCGCGCCCAGGATGACCTCCTGGCCGGGGGTCAGGTGGTAGGTGTAGTCCTCCATGAAGGAGGTGCCGCCGGAGAGACCGGCCGACATCACCTTCAGGGTGCGCACCATCACCGAGGTCTTCCAGTCGCCCTCGCCGCCGAAGCCGTAGCCGTCGGCCATCAGCCGCTGCACCGCGAGCCCCGGCAGCTGCCGCAGCCCGCCGAGGTCCTCGAAGTTGGTGGTGAACGCGCCGAAGCCCCCCTCGGTGAGGAAGTGGCGCAGCCCCAGCTCGATGCGGGCGGCGTAGCGCAGCGAGTCGTGGCGCTCGCCTCCGGCGCGCAGCTCGGGGGCGAGCTTGTAGGTGTCCTCGTACTCGGCGATCAGGACGTCCACGTCGGCGTCCGCCGCGGCGTCGACGGCGGCGACCAGGTCGTTGACGCCGTAGGTGTTGACCGAGACGCCGAAGCGCAGCTGCGCCTCCACCTTGTCGCCCTCGGTGACCGCCACGTCGCGCATGTTGTCGCCGAAGCGGGCCAGCCGCAGCGAGCCCACCTCCGCGCGCCCCGCCGCGGCCCGCGCCCACGCGCCCACGCGCGCCGCCACCGCCGGGTCGCTCACGTGCCCGGCGACGGTCTTGCGCGCCACGCCCAGGCGGGACTGGATGTAACCGAACTCGCGGTCGCCGTGCGCGGCCTGGTTGAGGTTCATGAAGTCCATGTCGATGGAGCTCCACGGCAGCGCCACGTTGGCCTGGGTGTGCAGGTGCAGCAGCGGCGTGCGCAGCGCGTCCAGCCCGGCGATCCACATCTTGGCCGGGGAGAAGGTGTGCATCCAGGCGATCACCCCGACGCAGGCGTCCGAGGCGTTGGCCTCCAGGCAGACCCGGCGAATCGACGCGGCGTCGGTGAGCACGGGCTTCCACACCACCCGGAACGCCAGCGTCTCGTCAAGCTGCTCGGCGATCCCGCGGGACTGCTCCGCCACCTGGGCCAGCGTGTCCTCGCCGTACAGGCCCTGGCTTCCGGTGAGGAACCAGATCTCTCGCTCGTGGAGGGTCACCGCGGACTCCTTTGCCCGTAGACGTTCTGGTAGCGGTCGTACAAACTGTCGATGTCGGGCTGCGCGATGGGCAGCGGCTCGCCCAGCTGGCGGGCCACGTGCACGGTGCGGGCGACGTCCTCGCACATCACCGCCGCCTTGACGGCGGCGCGGGCGTCCGCGCCGATGGTGAAGACGCCGTGGTTGCGCATCAGGACCGCCGGGGAGCGGTGGCCCTCCAGGGTGGCGACGATTCCCTTGCCGATGTCGTCCCCGCCGATCAGCGCGAACGGCCCCACCGGGATCTCGCCGCCGAACTCGTCGGCCATCGCCGTCAGCACGCACGGGATGGCCTCGCCCCGCGCCGCCCAGGCGGAGGCGTACGTGGAGTGGGTGTGCACCACGCCGCCCACCCGCGGCATCGTCCGGTAGACGTACGCGTGCGCGGCGGTGTCGCTGGACGGCGCCAGCTCGCCCTCGACCAGCTCGCCGTCCAGGTCGCACACCACGATCGACTCCGGGGTCAGGGCGTCGTACGTCACCCCGGACGGCTTGATGACGAACAGGTCCTCACCTGGGACCCGTCCCGAGACGTTGCCCGCGGTCCAGGCCACGAGGTTGTAGCGGACCAGTTCCTGGTGGAGCGCGGACACCGTCTCCCGCAGCTTCCTGACGACGGCGCTCATCCGGCCGCCCCCTTTCGGTGCGAGCCCGGGTGCCCGGTCACGCGCGGTGCCGGATGCCCGGCCACGCGCGGGGGCGGGGGCAGCGCCCGCCCGTTCAGATGTTCCTCGCGCCCGGTCACGCGTCCTCCTTGTTCGTCGACGTGCTCTTCTCGTTCTCGCCGACCTGGTTGCGCAGGGCCCGCAGGCCGTGCAGCATCTCCCCGTCGGCGAAGTGGTCGTGCAGGCGGCGGTACTCGGCGTACAGCCGGTCATAGGTGTCCGCGCGCCCGGCGTCGGGGACGTAGACGGCCTCGCCGCGCCCGCCCATCGCGGCCGAGGCCGAGGTGATGTCGGGGTAGGCCCCGGCGGCGACCGCGGCGTGGATGGCCGACCCCAGGGCGCACCCCTGCTCGGAGCCGATCACCGAGATCGGGCGGCGCAGCACGTCGGCGTAGACCTGCATCAGGAAGTGGTTCTTGATCAGGCCCCCCGCGGCGACGAACTCGGTCACCGGCACCCCGGAGCTCTCGAAGGTCTCCACGATCGTGCGGGCGCCGAACGCGGTGGCCTCGATCAGCGCCCGGTAGGTGTCCTCGGGCTTCGTCGCGAGCGTCTGGCCGACGACCACGGCGGAGAGGTTGTGGTCGACCAGCACCGAGCGGTTGCCGTTGTGCCAGTCGAGCGCCACCAGGCCGTGCTGCCCGACCCGCTGCGCGGCGGCGCGCTCGGTGAGGAGGTCGTGCACGGTGATCCCGCGCTCCTCGGCCTCGCGCTCGTAGGAGCCCGGCACCGAGGTCTCGACGAACCAGCCGAAGATGTCGCCGACACCCGACTGGCCCGCCTCGTAGCCCCACAGGCCGGGCACGATGCCGTCACGCACCACGCCGCACATACCGGGTACCTCGGCCAGGGCGTCGGAGGACATGACGTGGCAGGTGGAGGTGCCCATGATGGCGACCATCTGGCCGGGCCGCACGGCGTCGGCAGCGGCGGCCGTGACGTGGGCGTCGACGTTGCCGATCGAGATCGCGATGCCCTCGGGCAGCTTCGTCCACGCGGCGGCGCGGGCGTCCAGCCGTCCGGCGAGGCCGCCCAGGGGGGACGGCTCCCCGCCGAGCTTGGCGGTGAAGCCGGTGAAGGCGGGGTTGAGCTCGGCGAGGAACTCCTCGGAGGGGTAGTGGCCGTCCTGGCGGATGGCCTTGTACCCGGCCGTGCAGACGTTGCGCGTCTCCACGCCGGTGAGCTGCCAGACGATCCAGTCGGCGGCCTCGATCCAGCGTTCCGCGCGGCCGTAGACCTCCGGGTCCTCCTCCAGCACCTGGAGGCCCTTGGCGAACGCCCACTCCGAGGAGATCTTCCCGCCGTAGCGGGGCAGCCACGCCTCTCCCCTGCGGGCGGCGACGGCGTTGATCCGGTCGGCGTGCGGCTGCGCCGCGTGGTGCTTCCACAGCTTCGGCCACGCGTGCGGGCGGTCGGCGAGCCCGTCGACCTCGCACAGCGGGATGCCCTCGGCGGTGGCGGGCAGCACGGTGCAGGCGGTGAAGTCGGTTCCCAGGCCGATGACCTGCGACGGGGAGATCCCGGCCGCCGCCACCGCCTTGGGCACCGCCTGGCGCAGCACCTCCCGCCAGTCCTCCGGCGACTGCAGCGCCCAGTCGGGGCCCAGGCGCACGGCGGTGCCCGGCAGCCGGTCCTCGATCACCCGGTGGGCGTACTCGTGCACGGCGGCGCCCATCTCGGCACCGTCGCCGACCCGGACCACCACGGCGCGGCCCGACAGCGTACCGAAGTCGACACCGACCACGTAACGATCGTTGTTAGCGTTCACATCATCTCCAGGACATCGGGACGTTGGGACCTCGGTACAGGGGAGTCCGGCACGGACGACCGCGCCGGATCCGCGGGGTTCAGGCGCGGCGCGGCGCGCCGGGACGGCGCGGACCCGAGCCGGGAAAGGCGCCCGGACCCGGCCGCGACCTCGGGCGCGGCATCACCACGGTACGCGGACTCAGGCGCGGAACGGCGCGGTGCTGGCCCTCGCCACGAACCGCGGCGGGACGACGTGTCGCTCGTGGGACCATTCCGCTCCCGCCTCCATCTGCCTGAGCAGGACCTCGATGCTGTGCTTCCCGACCGCCCCGAAGTCCTGCCTGATCGTGGTGAGCGGCGGGGTGAAGAACTCGGACTCGGGGATGTCGTCGAACCCCACGAGGCTGATCTGCTCGGGCACCCGCACGCCCAGCTCGGCGAAGGCCCGCAGCGCCCCGAGCGCCATCTGGTCGTTGGCGACGAACACCGCGGTGACGCCCGGCGCCGCCGCCAGGCGCAGCCCGGCCTCGTAGCCGGAGCGCGGGCTCCAGTCTCCGGACAGCAGCTCGGGGACCGGACGGCCCGCGGCGGTCAGCACCTCGCTCCAGCCCTCGATCCGCCCGTCGGCCTCCAGCCAGTCCGACGGGCCGGCGACGTGCCACACGGTCTCGTGGCCGAGGTCGAGCAGGTGCCGGGTGGCCAGGCGGGCGCCCTCGACCTGGTCGACGCTGACCACCGAGACGTCGCCCGCGTGGCTGCCCTCGACGGCCACGACGGGGACGTCGGTGGGCACGTCGGCCAGCGCGGGGGCGGCCGAGCGCTGCGGCGCGACCACCACTATGCCGTCGACGGACTGCTCGGCCAGGTAGCCGAGCGCGTCGCGCACGCCCGCGGTGTCGATGGTCTTGAGGCTGACCATGCTGACGAAGTATCCTGCCGCCCTGGCCGCCTGCTCGATCCCGTAGACCGTGCTCGCGGGCCCGTACAGGGTCGTGTCGAAGCTGACCACCCCGAGGGTGCGCGTGTGTCTCGTGACCAGGGCGCGGGCGACCATGTTGCGCCGGTAGCCGAGCTCGTTGATCGCCTCCAGCACCCGGGCCCGGGTCTCGGCGCGGACATTGGGATGATCGTTGAGCACGCGCGAGACCGTCTGGTGTGACACGCCGGCCCTCGTGGCGACGTCCGCCATCACCGGCGGACGTCGTTCGAGACTCGGGCTCAAGGGTCGGCTCCTTCAGGATGGCTTGGGACAGACTGTGAGCGCTAACAATGCCTCTCGTCAAGCACCCCCGAGATTACGTTCTTATTACTCAGAGATCATCCGTTAACGCCCACTTGACGTTGCCGTCATCACGCCCTTAACTGGCGCGTACTCTCTTGTTAGCGTTCACATCTCCTGCGAGAAGGTCTCCATGGTGCGAGAACTCCTGACCGCCCGGGGGTTGACAGTCGGCAGACCCGGGCATTTGATAGCTCGTCACGCAGCCGGACGGACCCCCACCCGGTCTGTCGCCGCTGGTGTGAGCGCTCACAGCGAGGCTCACGACGACGTCCGTGAAGACGCTCACGGTCACGTTCACCAACACGCTCACGGACACCGGAGCGGGCCGCGTCCCGGCCCGTTCCGGTGTCGCCGTGGGCGTGGCTCGGACGGGACGCGCCCCGGCGGTGGCACGCCGGAAGCCGGGACGCGCCGCCACGGCACCCTCTGCTCCCGGGACGCACCGCGTCCCACCGCCCTCCCGGCCCGCCCCCGGGCCCGGGCAGGCTCCCACACTGGAGGTATTCGATGAAGTTCGCGAAGCTGGCCACCGCCGCGGTGAGCCTGGCTCTCGCCATGGGAGTGACGGCCTGTGGCTCCAGCGTCAAGACCGTCGATCAGGGCGCGTCGGGAGCGGCCTCCGCGGCGCCCGCCGACACCCTCGTCGGCGTCACCATGCCCACCAAGTCCTCCGAGCGCTGGATCCACGACGGCAACAACGTCAAGAGCGCCCTGGAGAAGCTGGGATACAAGGTCGACCTGCAGTACGCGGAGAACGACATCCCCACGCAGGTCAACCAGATCGAGAACCAGATCACCAGCGGCGCCAAGCTGCTGATCATCGCCTCGATCGACGGTACCGCCATCACCACGCAGCTCCAGCAGGCGGCCGACAAGAAGATCCCGGTCATCGCCTACGACCGGCTCATCCGCAACTCGCCGAACGTCGACTACTACGCCACCTTCGACAACTACAAGGTGGGCGTGCAGCAGGCGACCTCGCTGCTGGTCGGCCTGGGGCTGAAGAAGGAGGACGGCTCCGAGGGCGACGCCAAGGGCCCGTTCAACATCGAGATCTTCGCCGGCTCCCCGGACGACAACAACGCCACCTTCTTCTACAACGGCGCGATGGACACCCTGAAGCCGTACATCGACAAGAAGACCCTCGTCGTCAAGAGCGGCGAGACCGACTTCAAGACCGTCGCGATCCTGCGCTGGGACCCGGCCACCGCGCAGAAGCGCATGGAGGACCTGATCACCAAGGCCTACTCCGGCAGCACCAAGGTCCAGGGCGTTCTCTCCCCGTACGACGGCCTGTCCATCGGCATCCTGTCGGCGCTGAAGAGCAGCGGCTACGGCACCGCCGACCAGCCCTACCCGGTCGTCACCGGCCAGGACGCCGAGGCCGCCTCGGTGAAGTCGATCATCGCGGGCGAGCAGTACGCGACGATCTACAAGGACACCCGCGAGCTGGCCGCCGTCACCGTCGAGATGGCCGACGCCGTGCTCAAGGGCGGCAAGCCCGAGGTGAACAACACCGAGGACTACGACAACGGCGAGAAGGTCGTCCCGTCGAACCTGCTCGACCCCGTGATCGTCTACAAGGACAACTACAAGAAGGTCCTCGTCGACTCCGGCTACTACACCGAGGACCAGCTCAAGTAGCGGTGTCGGTGTCATGACGAAAGGCATCCGGCCGGCGGCGCCCCACCCGCCGCCGGCCCGGTGCCCACGGAGCGGAAAGGCAGTGCGGAGGCGGACGGCATGACCGACGACATACTTCGGATGCGTGGCATCACCAAGACGTTCCCGGGCGTCAAAGCCCTGCAGGACGTCAACCTGGTGGTACGGCGCGGCGAGATACACGCGATCTGCGGGGAGAACGGCGCCGGCAAGTCGACGCTGATGAAGGTCCTGTCCGGCGTGTACCCGCACGGCTCGTACGACGGTGAGATCCTCTTCGACGGCGAACCGTGCCGCTTCTCCGACATCAGGGACAGCGAGAAGCGCGGCATCGTGATCATTCACCAGGAGCTGGCGCTCAGCCCGTACCTGTCGATCGCCGAGAACATCTTCCTCGGCAACGAGCGGACCAGCCGCGGCCTGATCGACTGGAACCGGACGAACGCCGAGGCCGCCGAGCTGCTGGAGCGGGTCGGGCTGCGGGAGAACCCGGTGACGGCCTCGATGGACATCGGGGTGGGCAAGCAGCAGCTGGTGGAGATCGCCAAGGCGCTCTCCAAGAAGGTCAGGCTGCTCATCCTCGACGAGCCGACCGCGTCGCTCAACGACGAGGACTCCGCGCACCTGCTCGACCTGCTGCGCGGGCTGCGCGAGGAGGGCATCACCTCGGTGATCATCTCCCACAAGCTGAACGAGATCCGGGCCATCGCCGACTCGACCACGATCCTGCGCGACGGCCGGACGATCGAGACCCTGGACATGAGGAACGACCAGGTCTCCGAGGACCGTATCATCTCGGGCATGGTCGGCCGCGACCTCGAGAACCGCTACCCGCCGCACGAGTCGAAGATCGGCGAGGAGGCGCTGCGGATCGAGGACTGGACCGTGCACAGCCCGAGCCAGCACGGCCGCGTCGTCGTCTCCGGCGCCAACCTGACGCTGCGCCGCGGCGAGATCGTCGGCCTGGCCGGCCTGATGGGCGCCGGGCGCA
This sequence comes from Streptosporangium sp. H16, assembly GCF_051918855.1. Lineage (NCBI taxonomy): Bacteria > Bacillati > Actinomycetota > Actinomycetes > Streptosporangiales > Streptosporangiaceae > Streptosporangium > Streptosporangium sp. H16. Next base: position 43,231 of record NZ_JBPXMD010000039.1, on the reverse strand, counting down.
CCGAGCTGGCGATGAGCGTGTTCGGCCGCAGCTACGGGGTCGGCATCTCCGGCCGCGTCTACAAGGACGGGCGGGAGATCCAGCTCCGCACGGTCGGCGAGGCGATCGGCCACGGGCTCGCGTACGCCACCGAGGACCGCAAGCGGTACGGGCTCAACCTGATCGAGGACATCAAGCGGAACGTCTCGGCCGCGGCGCTGGGGAAGCTGGCGAAGCGCGGCTGGGTCGACGACAACAAGGAGTACCAGGTCGCCGACGGCTTCCGCGAGAGCATGAACATCAAGGCTCCCAGCGTGCTGTCGGTCACCGGGAAGCTCAGCGGCGGCAACCAGCAGAAGGTGGTGCTGTCGAAGTGGATCTTCACCGACGCGGACGTACTGATCCTCGACGAGCCCACCCGGGGCATCGACGTGGGTGCCAAGTACGAGATCTACTCGATCATCAACCAGCTTGCCGACCAGGGCAAGGCCATCTTGGTCATCTCCTCGGAGCTTCCCGAGCTGCTCGGCGTCTGCGACCGCATCTACGCCATGTCGGCCGGTCGCATCACCGGTGAGGTCCCCCGGGCGGAGGCCACCCCGGAGCGGCTCATGCAGTTCATGACCAAGGAAAAGGAGTAGGGAGCACGATGAGCAGCGGCCAGATCCCGGCGCGTGAAGTCGCCGGACCCGCAGGAAAGACCGGAGCGCCGCCACCGGGCGGCGGCGACCTTCTGACGGTGCCCGCGAAGGCACCGGGAGGCCGTTTCTCCTTCAACCTGCGGCAGAGCGGCATCTACATCGCCTTCGCGCTGGTCATCGTGCTGTTCTCCGTCCTGACCGACGGCAGGCTGCTCAGCCCGCAGAACATCTCCAACATCATGGTGCAGAACTCCTACATCCTGATCTTGGCGATCGGCATGATCCTGATCATCATCGCCGGGCACATCGACCTGTCGGTGGGTTCGGTGGTCGCGGTCACGGGCGCGATCGCGGCCGTGCTGATGGTCGACATGGACGTGGCCTGGCCGCTGGCCCTCCTCGTCACGCTGATCGTCGGCGCGCTGATCGGGGCCTGGCAGGGTTACTGGATCGCCTACTTCGGCATCCCGGCGTTCATCGTGACCCTGGCCGGAATGCTGATCTTCAGGGCGCTCACCCTGACCGTGCTCGGCAACCAGGGCATCGGCCCCTTCCCCGACGAGGTACGGACCATCGCCAACGGCTTCGTGCCCGGCTTCTTCGGCAACATCGGCCTCGGCCCGCTCGGCGGCGCCGACCTGCTGACGCTGCTCATCGGCCTGGCCGCGGTGGCCGGGATCGCCGGCACGCAGTGGCGGGCCCGCCAGGCGCGGCTGGGCTACCGGCAGAAGGTCGACGCGCTGCCGCTGTTCTTCCTGAAGATCGGTGTCGCCTCCGCGGTGGTGATGGTCATCATCGTGCAGCTGGCCAGGTTCAAGAACCTGCCCTGGGTGCTGGTGCTCCTCGCGATCCTCGTCCTGGGCTACACGCTCATGACCAACCGCGCCGTCTTCGGCCGCCACATCTACGCCATCGGCGGCAACCTGAACGCGGCGAGCCTGTCGGGCATCAAGGTCAAGTCCGTCACGTTCTGGATCTTCGTCAACATGGGCGTGCTCTCCGCGGTCGCCGGGATCATCTTCGCCGGGCGGCTGAACCAGGCGGGGCCGACGGCGGGTAACAGCTTCGAACTGGACGCCATCGCGGCCGCGTTCATCGGCGGCGCCGCCGTCCAGGGTGGCGTGGGCAAGGTGGTCGGCGCGCTCACCGGCGGTCTCATCATGGCCGTGATCAACAACGGCATGTCCCTGATCGGCGCGCCCAGCGAGCAGGTCCTGCTCTTCAAGGGCCTGGTTCTGCTCGCCGCCGTCGCCCTCGACGTGTGGACCAAGCGCCGCGCGGGCGCGACCCGCTGACCCGTCCCACCGGATTCGTTCCCCCCGCCCCCTGCCCGCCGGACACCCCGGCGGGCAGGGGGCGGACCCGTCGGCGGCCATGGATCCCTTCGGCGGTCACCGGGTGTGGAGGTCCTCGCCCCGGGTAAAGCGAGTGATCTCGGACGGTGAGAGAGGACGCGGATGGCGATCGACTCGGTGGGCATGTGGATCGCGGTCATCGCGCTGGTGGTGGTGCTGCTCGCCCTCGACTTCGTGGTGGCGGCGCGCCGGCCGCACACCGTGGGCATGCGCGAGGCCACCGCCTGGACGGTCTTCTACATCGGCGTGGCCATCGCCTTCGGCCTGGTCCTGTGGTGGCTGGCCGGGCCGGGACTGGCGACGGAGTACTTCGCCGGATGGATGGTGGAGAAGAGCCTCTCCGTCGACAACCTCTTCGTCTTCGTCATCATCATGGCGCGGTTCTCGGTGCCCGAGGAGCACCAGCAGAAGGTGCTGCTCTTCGGCATCGCCACCGCCCTGGTGCTGCGCGCCGTCCTCATCGCGGTCGGCGCGGCGGCGATCGCCCTCTTCTCCTTCACGTTCCTGATCTTCGGCCTGCTGCTGATCTGGACGGCGGTCCAGCTCGTCCGGCACCGGAACCAGGACCCCGACGTCGAGAACAACCCGCTGATCCGGCGCGCGGGCAAGGTGCTCCCGGTCAGCGACGACATGCACGGCGGCAAGCTCGTCGCCCGCGAGGACGGCAGGCGGGTGGTCACCCCGCTGTTCGTGGTCTTCCTCGCCATCGGGAGCACCGACCTGCTGTTCGCCCTCGACTCCATTCCCGCCGTCTTCGGCGTCACCAAGCATCCGCTCATCGTCTTCGCCGCCAACGCCTTCGCGCTGCTGGGACTGCGTGCCCTGTACTTCCTGATCGAGGGCCTGCTCGAACGCCTGGTCTACCTGTCGATCGGCCTGGCGGTCATCCTCGGATTCATCGGCCTCAAGCTCATCCTGTCGTTCCTGCACGAGGACGTCTCGAAGTCCTTCCCCGAGGTCCCGACCCCGATCTCCCTCGGAGTGATCTTCCTGGTGCTGCTGGTCACCGTCATCGCCAGCCTGCGGAGGGTGCGCAGCCACCCGGAGGAGCGCGCGCACGCGGGCACCCTGCACCGGATGCGCCGCAAGGACGGGAAGAAGGGCGGCGGTCAGGGCCAGGGTCAGGGCCAGGGCCAGGGTCAGGAGGACCGTTCCGGCGGGCGGGGATCCACCGGCGACTGAGCGAGAGGGCGGCGGGGAACCGCCCCGGGCACGAACACGGCGGGGAGCCGCCCGGACGGGCGGCCCCGCTCAGCCGTGCGTCTGGAAGGCGTGGTCCACCGCCTCCCACGCGAGCCGCCCGGACGGGCGGCCCCGCTCAGGCCAGGCAGCGCAGGGCGGCCTTGAGCCTGCGGTCGAGGGGATGGTCGTCCGGCAGGCGGCCGACCGTCGCCTCCACGAACACCGGGGCCGGCAGCAGCTCGCTCGCCTCGTACGCGTGCACCCAGACCCCGTCGGCGGTCAGCTCGACCTCGGCCTTCGAGTCCTGCTCGGCGAGCACGAACGCGCCCACCCGAGCCCGCCACCAGGCCCGCTCCCCCGCCTCGTCCTCCGTGACCGGCGTGCCGACGTCGTCGGCGTGGGTGGCGTACTCGGAGGCGTAGTGGAAGGCCTGCAGCCCCACCGGGTACGGCCCGGCGAAGGTCGGCAGCGAGGCGTCGCGGCCGAGCGCGCGCATCCGCTCGCGCGTGTCCCCGTTCTCGCGCCGCCACTCCTGGAGCACCTCCTCGACCGGGACGCCGCGGCGCTTTCGCACACACCACTCGTTGAAACCGTCGAAACCACCGTCCACGCCCTCGCGCCGGAGCATCGCGGTGAAACCGTCGATGTCGTCGTCCAGGCAGGCGTGGTTGTACAGCTCCTCCCCCGCCAGGTGCCCGAGCACGTCCCGGACCGACCAGTCGGCCGCCCGCGAGGGACGGTCCCAGCCCTCCGCGTCGAGTCCCGTGAAGAAGCGGTCGAGGCGTTCCGCCTCGGCGTCGAAGATGTCGAACGGGTCGAGACCCACCAGGGGGTCCTTGGATTCGTTGGTCATGCCTCAGCCGTACCCCGAGAACGGCGGGCATCCCCTGGCGAGCCGCCGGCCGGCGGTGGCCGCGGACGCCTTCACCGGCCGTCGTGTGCCTGCTAGTCGTCGCCGTCCTCCTCGCCGTCTCCCCCGGAGTGATGACGAGGGAGTTCCCGATCCCGGCCGTCCGGCGGGAAGACGAAGCCGGAGTCGCGCAGGAAGGCGATGAGCGGCCCGTCGGGGGCGAGCCTGCCCCTCCGCCGCGCCTCGGACAGGTCCCGGCCGAGCTTGCGCAGCTCGTCGCGCGCCTTCTCGTTCTCGCCCTTCTGGAGGGCACGGGCCACTTTGACGATCCTCTCGCGGATCTCGCGGGCCGCCCTGCGGTCGATCTTCCCCTCACGTTCCTGGTCGGTGACCGCCCGGTGGAAGGCCGGCAGGAGTTCCTGCCAGCCCCGCGCCGCCGACCGCACCGGGGACGGCGCCGCGGACGCGCTCGGCGAGACGACCGGCGTGGGGGGCTGCGACGCGGGCGGTGCCGGGGACGGCGTCCAGGAGGACGGCGCCACCGCGGCGATCGCGGACGGTGCCGCCGTGCCGGCCTGCCGCGCCGGGTCCGATGGCACCAGTGCCCAGAGAGCCGCCGCCACCGGCACGGCCACCACGCCCAGCGCGATCGCGACGGACCGTCCGGGCGACCGCCCCCGCGTGAGCGCGGAGAGGACGCCGGACACGGACGCGGACACGGACGCCGACGTGGGTACCGGTCCCGGCGTGACCGCCGGCGGCACGGTGTCGTACACGGACGTCGGCATCGGCGGCGGTGGCGGTGGTGCCGTGTCGCGGGTGGCGGGCACGTGACGGGCCGTCGCGGCGAGCCGGCGGACCACCTCTCCCCCGGTCGGCCGCGCGCCGGGATCCTTCTCCAGCAGGGCAAGGACGAGCCTCTCCAGCTCCACCGGGACATCGGGCCGGTACCGCCTGAGCGGGTCCGGCCGGTCGCGGACGTGCTGGGAGATCACCTCCGTGGCCGGGCCGGTGAACGGGGGCCGCCCGCACAGCAGCTCGTAACAGACGCAGCCGAGCGCGTACATGTCGGAGGCCGCGTTTCCCGGCTCACCGAGGATCTGCTCGGGAGACAGGTAGGCGGCCGTGCCGATGACGCTTCCCGCCGAGGTCAGCCGCATCGCGGCCTCGGTCGCGACCCTAGCGGTACCGAAGTCGACGACCTTGAGCGCGCCGGCCGCGCCCAGGTGCAGGTTCGCGGGCTTGACGTCGCGGTGCACGACCCCGGCCCGGTGCGCGGCGTCCAGCCCGAGCGCGGCCTGCCCTGCCAGGTGGCACGTCTCGGACACGCTCAGCGGTCCCCGCCCGGCCAGCTCGGCGGCGAGGTCCCTGCCGGTCAGCAACTCCATCACCAGGTACGGCCGGCCCTCGTGCTCGCCCATGTCGAGCACCGTCACCACGTTGGGATGGACGACGCGCGCGGCGGTCCTGGCCTCCCGGGCGAACCTCTCGCGCGTCGCGGCGTCGGCCACCGCCGGTGACAGGATCTTGACCGCCACCGCCCAGCCCGGCCGCAGGTCGTAACCGCGCCAGACCTCGCCCGTGCCGCCGCGGCCGATCGGCTCGTCCAGCCGGTACCGGCCGGCGAGCACGGTCGCCGCCCCCTCCCAAACCCCCACGATCCCCGCCATTGATTCCTAGCCCGACAATTGGCCCACAACTATATGAGGGGAGTCTCCGGGCGGGAGCTCCTCGTCCTGCCGGATCTCGATGAACGAGGGTCCGGCCACCAACGCCAGGGGAGCGTGCCGGGGGACACGGGAAACACCGGGAAGCACCGGGAAACACGGAGTCCCGGAGGCGGCGCGCGCCTCCGGGACTCCGGTCGTGCCGCTCAGCCCTCGTTCGCCTGGCTGCCCGCCGCGTTCACCGGGCGGTAGGCGAGAGCGACGAGGCCGGTGCCGAACGTCGTGTTGTCCACGAGCTCCAGGGTCGCCTTGACGTTCTCCCCGCGGAACAGCCGCTGCCCCTCGCCGAGGATGACCGGGGAGACCAGGAGCCGGTACTCGTCGAGCAGGCCGTTCTCCATGAGCTCGTCGGTGAGCCGGCCACAGCCCCAGATCATGATGTTCCCGCCGGGCCGCCCCTTCAGTTCGGTCACCTTGGTGACGAGGTCGTCACCGTGGATGATGGTCGAGCTCTCCCACTCGGCCTTCTCCAGCGTCGAGGAGACCACGTACTTCTCGATGCTGTTCACGTGGTCGGCGTAGGGGTTGCTCATGCCGGGCCACGCCTGGGCCATGCCCACGTAGGTGACCCGTCCCAGCAGCAGGGCGTCGCAGCCGAGCGTGAGGTCCAGGGCGTACGCTCCCGACTCCTCGTCCGAGTACGGCATGGACCACAGGTGGGGGTTGTCGATGTAGCCGTCGAGCGTGGTGTGGGTCATGGCGATGATCTTGCGCATGGTTTTCTCCGTGTCGTTCGTGCTGGATGAGGCCGGATGAAGCAGGATGATCTGGATGGGGAAGGGGTTCAGGTGACGTACGGGTTCCTGGCCCGGGCGTCGCGCAGGGCGCGGGCCCACCAGGTCAGCCGGTCGAGCGTGGTCCGCACCGCGGTGTTGCACTCCGCGCCGGCCCTGGGCCAGGTGCCGTCGGCGGCGAAGAGATCCCAGTAGCGGGGAAGGGTGACGGCGTCGCGGATGGCCACGGCGTGCAGTTCGGTGAAGACCTGGCGGAGCTGGTCGACCGCGTGCAGGCCGCCGGAGTCCCTGCCGTAGGCGACGAAGGCGACGGGCTTGGCCTGCCACTCCTCGTAGTACCAGTCGATGGCGGTCTTCAGCGGAGCCGGGAAGCTCCGGTTGTACTCGGGGGTGACCACGACGAAGGCGTCGGCGGCCGCCAGCCTCGGTGCCAGGGCGGCCACCTCGGCGGGGACGGGCCCCTCCTGGTCGTTGAGGGTCTGCGGCAGGCCGGTCTCTGCCAGGTCGATCAGGTCGACGTCCAGATCGCCGCGCCTGCGGGCCCGGCCGGTGAACCAGCCCGCCACGGTGGGCCCGAACCGGCCGTCGCGGGTGCTCCCGATGATGACCGCCAGCCGCAGCCGGTCGTCCTGCGACATCTCCGTACCTCCCTCGCGTCCGTCCCCGGTTCGACGTGTCCCACGATGCCGCACCCCTCTTACGGAAAAGCTCCCGTCGTTTTACGGCCGGACCGGGGAGCGCGAGAATCCGCGGTAAGACGATGAGCGCGCGGCGTTATCGTGGCCTTCATGCGTTTCGGGGTGCTTGGGCCACTGGCCGTGTGGACGACCTCCGGCGAGCCGGTGGCGATCCCCGGGCTGAAGGTCCGCACCCTGCTGGCCGACCTCCTGGTGCACGAGGGGCGCCCGGTGCCCGCCGACCGGCTGATCGACGACCTGTGGGGCGACGATCCGCCCGGCAACCCGGCCAGCGCCCTGTCGGCCAAGGTCTCGCAGCTGCGCAGGGTGCTGGAGGACGCCGAACCCGGCTGCCGGGACCTGATCGTCCGCCATCCCGCGGGTTACGTGGTGAGGGCCGACACCGACGTCGCCGGTTTCCTGCGCCTCCTCGAGGAGGCGGCCCTGGCCGGGGACCCGTCGGTCAGGGCGGCGCTGCTGGCCGACGCGCTGGCGTCGTGGCGCGGTCCCGCGTTCGCCGACTTCGGTGACGAGCCGTTCGCGCGCCCCGCGATCGCGCGGCTGGAGGAGCGGCGGCTGACCGCGCAGGAGGACCGCGCGGAGGTACGGCTGGAGCTGGGCGAGCATGTCCTGCTCGCCGGGGAACTCGGCGACCTGCTCGCGGCGCATCCCCTCAGGGAGCGGCTGCGCGCCGCCCACATGCGTGCCCTGTACCGGTCCGGGCGGCAGAGCGAGGCGCTGGACAGCTACGAGGAACTGCGCGTGCTGCTCGCCGACGAGCTGGGCCTGGACCCGGGCGCCGACCTGGTCGCCCTGCACCGGGCCGTCCTCGCCCGGGACCCGGCGCTGGCCGCGCCCGGCGTTCTCCCCGACAGGCCCAGCGGCAACCTCCCTGCGCCCCTCACCGGCCTGATCGGCAGGGAGGAGGCCGTCACCGGGATCCGCGCCCTGGTGGAGGCAGAGCGGTTGGTGACGCTCACCGGTCCCGGCGGCGTGGGCAAGACCCGCCTGGCGCTCGAGGTCGCCAGGCACCTGACCGGCCCGGAGGCGGCCCCCTCCGGCGCCGCCCCCCGCCCTTCCGCCGGCGCATCCTCGGGCGGTGTCCCCTCCGGCGGTACCTCCTCGGGCAACGTCCCCTCGGGCGGTGTTCCCTCGGACGGTGTCCCCTCAGGCAACGTCTCCGGCGGCGTGCGTGACGGGGTCTGGCTGGTCGAGCTGGCCGCGCTCGACCGCCCCGGCGACGAGGACGCGGTCCACCGGCTGGCTGAGACGATCATGGCGGTGCTGGACGTCCAGGACACGGCGGGCGCCGCGGGGCCGGTGACCGCCGCCGACCGGCTCACCGAGGCGCTGCGCCCCCGGCGGCTGCTGCTGGTGCTGGACAACTGCGAGCACGTCGTCGAGCCGGTCGCCGAGCTGGCCGGGCTGCTGCTGCGTGCCGCCCCGGGGCTGCGGATCCTCGCGACCAGCCAGGAGCCGCTCGCCCTGCCCGGCGAGGTGGTCTGGAGCGTCCCGCCACTGGAGGTCCCCGGCCGGGTCACCGACGACATCCCCGCGCTGGAGCGGACGGGTTCCGTACGGCTGTTCGTGGCACGCGCGTCCGCCGCGACCCAGGGGGTCCGGGGGGCCCGGGGGGCCCGGGGATTCGTCCTCGACGCGGACACCGCCCCGGCGGTCGCGGCGCTGTGCCGCAGGCTGGACGGCATCCCGCTGGCGCTGGAGCTGGCCGCGACGAGGGTGCCCGCCCTCGGGGTGCACGGTCTCGTCGCCCGCCTGGACGACCGGTTCCGGCTGCTGGCCACCGGGCACCGGGGCGTCCCGCCGCGCCAGCAGACCCTGACGGCGATGATCGACTGGAGCTGGGAGCTGCTGACCGGCGCCGAGCGCGCCGTCCTGCGTCGCCTCGCCGTGCACGCCGACGGCTGCACCATGGAGGCCGCCGAGGCCGTCTGCGCGCAGGACGACGTTCCGGCCGCGGACGTGCTCGACCTGGTGGCGCGGCTGGTGAACCGGTCGCTGGTGGTCATGGTGGACGGCGCCGACGGGCCGAGATACCGGCTGCTGGAATCGGTGGCGGCGTACTGCGTCGAGCGTCTCCAGCGGTCCGGGGAGTACGAACGGGTGCGGCTGCGGCACCTGCGCCACTACACAGGCCTCGCCGAGCGAGCCGCGCCGCGCCTCTACGAGGCGGACCAGCGGCGCTGGCTGCGGCGCCTCGACGCCGACGCCGCCAACCTCCGCGCCGCGCTGAACGCGGCCGTCAGGAACGGCGACGCGGACGGCGCGCTGCGTCTCGCCGGCGCGATGGCCTGGTACTGGTTCCTGCGCGGCCGGCTGGCCGAGGCCCGCCGATCCCTGGCGGCGGCACTGGCCGTTCCCGGCGCACCACCGGTCGCCGTCCCCCGAGACCGCGAACCGGGTACGACCGGGAACCCTGAGCCGGACACCGCCGGCGGCTCCGGGAGCGTCTCGTTCGCCGCGCTCCGGGCCAGGGCCCTCACCTGGAAGACCGCGGTCGAGTTCCTCCAGGGCGAGGTGGAGGTCGCCGACCGGGAGAAGCTTCGCCGGGCGGCCCTGGAGGCGTACGAGGACGCGGACGATCCCGGCGGGCGTGCCAGGGCGTGGTGGATCCTCGCCTACGCGGGGCTCGACCTCGGCGACCTGTCCGCCGCCGCGGACCTGCTGGACCGGGCGCTCCCCTCCTTCGAGGCGCTCGGCGACCGGTGGGGGACGGCCGCGGCCCTCGCCCTCCGGGCCAAGCTCGCGCACGTACGCGGCGACGTGGAGGGGCTCGAGCGCGACGGCGAGCGCAGCGCGCGGATCTTCGGCGAGCTCGGGGAGCGCTGGGGGCAGCTGGAGGCCGGCGGCTGGCTCGGCGCGCTGGCCGAGATGACCGGTGACCTCGACCGGGCCGAACGGCTGCAGCGCGACGGCATGCGCCTGGCCGAGGAACTCGGGCTGTGGACGGAGTTCGCCGGGCGGCTGGGCTGGCTGGGCTGGATCGCGCTGCAGCGCGGCGACTACGCGCGGGCGGCGGAGTCGAGCGAGAGGTCGCTGCGGCTCTCCATGGAACAGGGCCACCAGGCGGGGCAGGTCTTCGCCCGGATGGGACTGGCCTTCGCCGCGCGCAGGGCCGGCCGCCTCGACATCGCGGAGACCCACCTGCGCGAGGTGCTGGACCGCACCCCGCCCGGCACCGAGGAGCCGCCGCCGTACCTGCCGATGATCGTGGCCGAGCTCGGCTTCGTCGCCGAGCAGCGCGGCGACGCGGCGACGGCCCTCAGCCTGCACCTCTCGGCCCTGGACCTCTCGGCCAGGCTCGACGGGGCCCGGGAGATGACGGTCGCCGTGTACGGCCTGGCCGGAGCCCTGGCCGTCGCCGGACACCACGACCGCGCCGCCCGGCTCCTGGGCGCGGGCACCGCGGCCCGCGCATCGGACTCCGTGCCCCCGAGCCCGTTGGAGGGCGGCGACGTCGACCGGATCACCTCGCGGATCCGTGACGCGCTGGGCGAGGAGCGCTTCGCCGCCGAACACGAACGCGGCACCGCGCTCACGCCCGATCAGATCAGGTCCACGGCCGTCATACCGGACGCCGCCGCGGCCGCACCGGACTGAACACGCCTCCCCACCGGGCCGGGAGCGGGGGGCGCGCCGGGTCGGCGGTCACCGGACCCTGGAGGGCCGCCCCGGGGCACGCCGTCCTCCCGGATCCGGTGATCACCCAGCGCAGGTAAATCAATTTCCTGATGGATTATCAGGGCCGGCGATCCTGGCAGACTGTCCGGCATGAGGAAGAACGAGGAGAGCGGGGAAGACGTCTCCGCGCCCCGGGCGCGCCGCAGGGGCCGCCCGCCCAGGGACCGTTCCGCGCCGACCGCGCCGTCGACACCCGACCGCATCCTCGCCGAGGCGACGGTCCTCTTCGCCCGGCACGGGGCCGGCGGCGTCTCCGTGCGCGACATCGCCGCCCGGGTCGGGATCGACGTCTCCAGCGTGCACCACCACTTCCCGTCGAAGGCGTCGCTGTACGACGCCTGCTTCGCGCGCGTCTTCGAGCTGGAGCAGGCGACGCTCACGCCGCCGGTGCGCGCCTTCCTCGCCGCCGTGCGCTCCGACCCCCCCGGCGACGTCGTGGGCGCGATGCACGCCCTGGTGGACGCGTTCGTCGACTTCCTCGACGAGCATCCCCAGACCACCTTCCTGTGGCTGCGGCGGTGGCTGGACCCCACCCTCCACCTGTCCCTGGACGAGGCGTACTCGCTGCCGATCTACGGCGAGATCGAGCGCGCCCTGCTGGAGGCGGCCACCCGCGGCCTCGTCGTCGAGCCGACGCCGCACATCACCGTGCGCAGCCTGGTCTGGGCGGCCCACGGCCACGTGACCGCGCTGAGCGCCCTGAGCTCCCACGGCGGCGACGCGGTGACCGCGGACCGCGAGAGGCGTGAGTTCCGCGCCTACGCCCACCGCTTCGTCGACCGGCTCTACGCGACCCCTGGCGCGGGCGCCTCCGACGGCCAATAATTCCATCAATCGATGGAATATGGGAGGCAGCGGATGGGCGCAAGCGAAGCGGGCCGGGAAGCGGCCGTCGGCGGCGGCACCGTGGCGGGCCAGGGGGCGACCGCCGACCGCGAGGGCCCGGCGGACCGGAGCGCGGCCGACGCGACCGACGGTACGCCGGGCCGGAGCGCGGCCGACGCGGCCGGCGAAACACCGGATCGGAACGCGGCCGACGCGGCCGGCGAAACACCGGATCGGAACGCGGCCGACGCGGCCGGCGAAACACCGGATCGGAACGCGACCGACGCGGCCGGCGAAACACCGGATCGGAACGCGACCGACGCGGCCGGCGAAACACCGGATCGGAACGCGACCGACGCGGCCGGCGAAACACCGGATCGGAACGCGACCGACGCGGCCGGCGAAACACCGGATCGGAACGCGACCGACGCGGCCGGCGAAACACCGGGTCGTGGTGGCGTGACCGCCGTCGTCGGTGGCGGCGCGGCGGGCATAGCCGCGGTCAAGGCCCTCGTCGAGGCCGGTCTGCCCGTCCTCGGCGTCGAGCGCGCCACCTCCCTCGGCGGCCTGTGGCGGCTGGACGCCGACACCGCGTCCTACGAGGGTCTCCGCCTCAACACGAGCAAGCCGCGCACGGAGTTCTCCGACTTCCCGATGCCCGCCGAGTGGCCCGACTACCCGGACCGCGCCCAGATGCTCGAATACCTGCGCTCCTACGCCGACCGCTTCGGGGTCGGCGAGCACTTCCGGTTCGGCACGACGCTCGAATCGGCCCGGCGCACCGGGGACGGCTGGGAGCTGGAGCTGACCGGCCCCGAGGGGCCCTACCGCGAGACGGTGGAGCACCTGGTGGTGGCCAACGGTCACAACCACGAGCCCCGGCTCCCCGAGCCGCCGTACCCGGGGACGTTCACCGGCACCGAGTCGCACGCGCACGACTACGTCACCCCCACCGAGCTGGCCGGCAGGCGCGTGCTCGTCGTAGGCACCGGCAACTCCGCGATGGACATCGCCGCCGAGCTGGCCGGCCACGCGTCGGCCGTGCTGCTGTCGGCCAGGCGGGGTGTCTGGGTGCTGCCCAAGCGGCTGCTGGGCCGCCCCTCCGACCAGCTCAACGGCGCCCTCGCGGCCCTGCTGCCCTGGCGGGTGCGGCAGGTGGTCTCCCAGGCGGTGCTCAGGGTCGCCGACAGGAGACCCGCCGGGCCGCGCCTGCCCGCTCCCCGCGAGGGCGTGCTCCAGGACCACCCCACCCTGAGCGACTCCGTCCCCCGGCTGATCGCGGAGGGAAGGGTGCTCGCCCGCCAGGGCGTCGCGCGCCTGGACGGCCCGCGGGTCCACTTCGCCGACGGTCAGGTGGACGAGGTCGACCACATCGTCTGGTGCACCGGCTACCGGGCCGTGACACCGTTCCTGGACGCCGCCACGATGCCCGACCCGGCGAGCGCGCTGCTCTACCGCCACGTCTTCCCCATCGGCGACGACTCGATCAGCTACGTCGGGCTGATGCAGTCGACCGGCTCGGCGCTGCCCGTCGTCGAGGCGCAGAGCCGCCTCGTGGCCGCCGTACGCGCGGGAACCCACCGGCTGCCCGACCCCGGGACCGCGCGGCGGATCGCCTCCACCGAACTCGACGCCGCCCGCGACCGCTGGGGGCGGCGCAGGCCCCACATGCGGATCGACGTCGACCAGTACCTCCGCGTCATGGACCGCGAGCTGCGCGCCGCCCCGTCCCGCGCGCTGGCCGGGCGCCGGATCCTGGTCACCGGCGCGGCGGGCACCTTCGGCAGGGCGATGAGCGCGCGGTTCACCGCCCAGGGCGCGCACGTGGTCGGCCTGGACATCGTGGACACAGCCCGCCCCGACGACTCCGGCCCGATCATCGCGTGCGACATCACCTCCCAGGAGTCCGTCGACGCCGCGGTGGCCGAGGCCGCGGCCCTGCTCGGCGGCATCGACCTGCTGGTCAACAACGCGGGGCGCGGCGGACCCGCCCCGGCCGAGCTCGCTCCCGGCGAGGAGGTCGAGGCGCAGCTGCGGCTGAACCTCCTCGGCGCCTGGCGCGTGACGGCGACGGTCATGCCCCACCTGGTGCGCACCCGCGGGCGGGTGGTCTTCATCGCCTCGCGGATGGCGCTCCTGCCACTGCCGCTGGCGGCGGCGTACGGCGTCTCCAAGCGCGCGCTCGCGGCCTACGCCGACGCGCTCCGGCTGGAGGTCGGCACGCACGTCGGCGTGACGACGGTCTACCCGAGCATGGTCCGCAGCCCGATCCACGACAGTACGCGGCAGGCGGGACTGTCCCTGGACGCGGTGTCCAGGCCGGAACCCGTCGAGGGCGTGGTCGACGCGATCGTCCGCGCCGTCACCGCCCGCCGCGCCCCGCGCGACGTGGCGACCACCGTCCGGGGGCGCGTCGAGATGATGGTCGGCAGGCACGCCCCCTCCCTGGCCGACCGCCTCGTACGCCGCACCGTCGCGGCCCGCGTGGCGGCCGGCGACTTCGCGAACGCCCCCCTCGCGGCGGGGATGGTGAGCAGGCACCGGAGGTAGAGGACCGGCGCCCACCGGGCACATCCGAGGGCACCCCGCCCGTTCGCCCCGGTCGGCCCCGCCCGGCCGGTGCGTCAGAACGGACAGTTCGGGAGCACCCCGCCCGCTCTGCCGCACCGGCCCCCCGCCCGGCCGGTGCGTCAGAAACCGGTGAGCGAGGGCATCCAGTCGGACGATCCACCGTGGAACACCCCGCTGAGAACGGTCCGCAACCGCTCCGTCTCGGCGGGCGTCAGGTTCAGGTCGACGGTGAGGACGGTCTCGGTCTCCATGTCGTCCGCCGCCCTGGGGGTGAGGTGCAGGACGAGGCGCCGGTCGTCGAGCACGCAGGCGGTGATGCCGCCCCCGGTGCCCCGCATGCCCTCGCGGGCCACCCAGTAAGGCTGCTCTCCCCCGCCTTTTCCGCCGAGGAAGAGGAGGTGGTCACCACCTCCACCGGTCTCCCCGTGCAGGAAGGCGGTGGGCCCTTCGCGCTCCTCGCCGAATCCGGAACCGCGAACGACCATGTGCTCGATCGGCGTGTAGGCCAGCTCCCCGGAGACGACCGGCTCGGGATCCGGTGGCACGCCTGAATCGCCGAAGTGAGGCCAGGAGTCCTCGGGCTCGCGGAGTCCCATCGGGACCGCGGTCGGGAGGGCGTCCCGCAGCCAGCCGGGAACGGTGTCGCGAGGAAACACCGCCAGTTCTTCCAGCGGCGCGAGGTCGGGGATGTCCGTGCCGTCGGGGAAGGGAAACCTCTCGGCGTCCACGTGTCCCCGGTACGACCTGCTCCCCGGCGTGAAGCGCAGCTCGCAGGAGAACCACGTGCCCTCGCCGTCGCGGTAGGCCAGCTCGCGGAGTCGCCGGACCTGCTCCTCCAGCCCATGAACGCCGACCTCTGCCCCGTCGCAGTCCACGACGACGCGGGTGAATCCCCCGACCTGGCCGCAACGGACCGTGGCGTCGCTCCAGCCGGGAGGCGCGGCGGCACGGACCAGGTCGCCGATCGCCAGCCGCAGGCGGCGCTCCTCGTCGTACTTCGAGCGCATGGTCATCCTTCCTTCGCCGTCAACAGCCCGTGCAGGCGGCGCGCCTCACGGAGCAGGCCGCTCGATCCCCTGCGCGCCGCCATGGCCTCGATCTCGGGGATCGCCCCGCGGGCGCGACACCACGCCGCCGTGGTGGCGGCCAGCTCCACGAACCCGGTCAGCCCGTGGCGCGGCCGGTCACCGGCCTGGGGCAGGAGCGCCGGCAAGGCCGCGGCGAGCGCCGTCCACACCTCCTCGTGGGCGCCCTGGCGGGCCGCCGACCCCAGGGCCGTCGTCAGGTGGACGAGCTTGATCTGGTCGTATTCGACCAGCGCCGCCGCCTGCCCGCCGAGTTCGGCGGCCGGCAGGTCGCCGCGCCCCGCCATCTCCAGCAGGATGTCGACGGCCTCCGGCGTGTCCGGGTTTCCCAGCAGGCGGGCGAGGACGAGCGCCACGGCGGCTCCCGGCGGCCCGTCGAGCCGGGCGAGCTCGCGCAGCCGGCCCGGTCGTACCGCCATGTGGTGCCACTGGTCATGCCGAAGCTGGCGTGACAGGTAGGCGGCAGCCACCTCGCGGTGGGACGGGAACATCGACGGCCACCAGCTCGGCTGGATCCCGTCGCCATACCGCGGGGAGTCGACGAACATCCGGTCGACGAGGGGCAGCCCGGTGGCCGGCGCGCGCAGCGACAGGACGGGCTGCGCCTCCCCGTACCCGTGTTCCGGGTGGGACCGGCCCATCTCCACCACCGGGTCCGCGAGCCGGGCACCGGACAGCCATCGGGCGACCAGGCGACCGGCCGCCGAGGAGAGCCGGCCTGCGCGTTCGGCCGCCTCCCCGTCCCGCTCTCTCGGCAGCCGCAGGAGCGCCTGCTGCAGGTCCGCGGCGAGCGGCTTCGCCCCGGCGGCCTCGATGACCTCCAGCCTCGTCACCAGCTCGGCCGCCTCCACGTGCCCGGTCGTGAGGGTGGGGGTGGCCAGCAGCAGGGGCGGGACGACGTCCTCCTCCACGGCCCTGTGGATCTCGGCGGCCCGGTGCAGCAGGAGCAGGCGCGGCGGAGGGAGGCGGCGGGTGTCGGGGAGCCTGCTCCTCCAGGAGCCGCGCTCCGGCGCGACGCCGGTGAGGGAACACGCGGCGCCGACCAACCACTGGTGGACCCGGTTCCAGTGATGCACTCCGTACAGGTGCCCGTACCCGCCCGGCAGGTCGGCGGCCATGCCCTCCCGGTTCCAGTAATGCACTCCGTACAGGTGCTCGTACCTGCCGGTCAGGTGGGGCTTGAACGCGGCGGCCGTGCCCTCCCGATCCTGATGCACGAGGGTGACGAAACCGGCGAGCAGCCGCTCCCACGCCTGCCAGTCGTCGGAGTCGTCCAGCAGGGGCACCATCTCGGCCACGGAACCGATCGGTTCCGGCATCCGCCGCGGGACGTCGGGCCGAGGGAGCGCGGGCGGATCGAACCCGTCCCGCGGATCGGTCCCGGCCGGCTCCTCGCCGCCGAAGACCGCGAAGGCACGCCGTCCGAGGTCGGGCGGGAGCGTGCCGAGCGCGTCGCGGATGACGGCACGGCCCTCGTCGTCCATCAGGTCCGCGTACTTGATCGCGAGCGTCAGCGCCCTTTCCCGCAGCTCGGCGGAGTCGGCGGCGAGCGCGAGCGCCAGTGGTCCGGCGATCGAGGTCACGAGGCCGGGCGAGAGCCGTACCCGCTGGTCCAGCCAGGTGAGTCCGGCGCGGACGAGCTTGCGCTCGGGCCGGAAGAGCACCGCCTCCCATCCCTCCAGCAGGTCGAGGGGGTCGAGCCCGTCGAGCCCGCGCAGGTGCCGCAGCGCCAGCTCGGCGACCGGCCCCGGGGCCGCGGGCAGCAGCCGCAGGTAGTCACGGGCCTGCGGCTCGATCTCGTGCGGCGCGGGCTCCAGGGCCTCGTGCAGGCGGACGAAGAACCGCAGCTCCGCCACCGAGCCCCCCAGCAGGAACCGCCTGACGCATCCCTGGAGCAGCTCCTGCCGTCTCGTCACGTCTCGGGCGGCCAGGGTGCGCAGAGCACCCAGCAGCGACCGGGCCGGATCGCTCTCCCACTGCAGAACCCGCCCCACCCCCTGGGCCTCGAAGAGGCGGGGAAGCATGACGTCGAAGAGCGGGTCCTCGTGCGGCGCGGGCAGGGCGCCGGCCGCGCTCGCCCATCCGGCGACCACCGGATCGTGGTCCGGCACCTCGATCCCGGTCGCGCGGAGCAGGGCGAGCGCCAACTCCAGGCCGCGGTCCTCCCACGTCCGGAGCCTCAGCACGAGCCGCCCCGCCAGGTCGGCCCGCCACCGCGCCGGCCGGGCCGCGAGAATCGTCATGATCCGCTCGGTGTCCTCGTACGGCGGGCTCCAGCGGGAGGTGAAGTCCCGGCGGTTCAGCCAGGTCGCCACGGCGGCCGCCCCGGGAAGGACCCCGGCCCCGGCGGCGCGGAGCGCCTCGGCGTGGTCGTCGAGCCCCTCCCAGGATTCGCGCCGGCCGCGCAGCGTCCTCAGGTGTCCGGGAAGGCGGCGGGCGACCTCCTTGCGCGCCTCCTCGTCCAGCCCGGCGAGCCGGGCCGCGACGGCGTCGGCGTCCCGGCGGTCGATGAGCCCGCGGATCTCCTCCCAGGCGGTCATGCGCCGGCCTCTTCACGGTGGCCGGCCTCTTCGCGGCGGCCGGCCTCTTCGCGGCGGGAGGTGGGAGGGAGTTCGCCGGGAACGGGGACCTTCGTCCCGGCCGGCGAGGCAGCGTGCGGGTGGGGGGTGGACATGCCGCGAACAGTAGTGATCCACTCCGACAATTCGGCCGCGGACCCGTCACGGAGCCGGGACCTGCGACGAGTCCGTGGCCCTGTCGCGAAACCACGGACTCGTCACAGGGTCACGGGGGTGGGACCGGCCTGCAGCCGGTTGCCCGTACGCCGCCAGCGGGCGAGCCCGCCGTCCAGCGGGCGCGCGTGAAAACCCCGCTCGCGCAGCAGCCGTACGGCCTCCGGAGAGACCGCGCAGTAGGGTCCGCCGCAGTAGGCCACGATCTCGGCGTCCCTGGGGAGCTCGTCGAGACGGTCGCGCAGCTCGGCCAGGGGCACCGACAGCGCCCCCGGCACATGACCGCGGGCGTGGTCGGCCGCGGGACGGACGTCGACGATCACGATGCCGGATCCGGGGTCGGCGAGACGCGCGGCGAGCTCGCCGGCGGTCACCGGCTCAAGCGCCGCGGGGTCGCCGAGGTGTTCGGACACCGCCTCCCGCAGGTCGGCGA
This sequence comes from Streptosporangium sp. H16, assembly GCF_051918855.1. Classification (NCBI taxonomy): domain Bacteria; kingdom Bacillati; phylum Actinomycetota; class Actinomycetes; order Streptosporangiales; family Streptosporangiaceae; genus Streptosporangium; species Streptosporangium sp. H16. The sequence continues at coordinate 24,741 of NZ_JBPXMD010000039.1, read as the reverse complement.
GCCTTTCCCCGGCGAAGTCCTGCAGCTCGCCCAGGAACCGGGAGACCCGCTCGTCGGCCAGCCGGTAGTAGATCCGCGTACCGTTCCTGCGGCTCGTCACCAGGTGGGCGGCGCGGAGCTGCTGCAGCTGGGCCGAGGTGTTCTTCAGCGGGACGCCGGCCGCCTCGGACAGCTGCTCGACGGTGCGTTCCCGCTGGTCGAGCACGTCGAGCAGCCTGAGCCGCACCGGGCTGGCCAGCGTCTTCCCGATCCGCGCCAGCTGCCGGTAGATCGGTTCCTCGCGAAACTCCGCCATGACCGTCAGACCATGTACTGGTCGTGGCGAAGATAGAGATCCGTCCACTCCGCGTCGCTGAGCTGACGTCCCTCGGCCACGATCGCGCCGAGTTCCTCGAAGTACGCCTCGCGCGGTGCCCCGGGGGCGAAGAGCAGGAGCATCGAGGCCGGTTCGCCGGACTCGTTGCGGAAGCTGTGCACCCCGCCCGCCGGGACGTGCAGGAAGTCTCCCTCCGTCGCGTCGATCTGGCTCCGCCCGTCGAACAGCCGCACCGTCCCGGACAGGACGAAGAAGGACTCGGAGATCGTCCGGTGGAAGTGGGGCGCCGGGCCGGACGGCTTCGGCCCCATCTCCCAGCGGTACAGGCCGAACTGCCCGCCCGTCGAGGCGCCGGTGCCCAGGTAGTGCACCGCCGTCCCGCCGATCGTCAGATCCGGCCCCGCGCTCGCCGGCCGGAAGATCCCGCTGCTCTCGCCCGCCTCGTCCAGGTAAAGCGCCTTCGGGTATGACATCGCATACTCCATCCCTGTGAACCAATATTCCCAAGAACTATAGAATATAGGGATAAAGCGCGAAAGACGCGACGCGAGCGACGGGATCCGTGACGCCACACGGGCTCGGTTGGCCCCCGCGTCGTCGGCGATACTGTCACGATGGATCACGTGCGTGTCGAGGAGGGACCTGTCCTCAACGAGCTCCTGGTCACCGACCCGCATACACCGTCCCTGCGGAAAGGGATGGCCGGTACATGACACGGACGGCGAGAGCGGTCGGGAAAGAGCGACTCGACCCGGTCCGGTGATATGAGCGTGGGAGTTCATGGTGCGGACGCTTTTCGATCCGTAGGAGACCGAGGAGTTCGAGTCGGCGAAGGACCTGCTGATCCGTCGTTGCCTCGCCTGGGCGGGTGAGCACGGCGCGCGGGCCGACGAGGCGATGCTGGCGGCGGCTCTGAACGCGCGCCACCACAGCCGGGACGGGCGGCTGGCCTGCTGGGACGCGCGGCAGGTGCGGCGCTTCCTCCTGGAATGGATTCCCCGGCACCTCGTGGCCGAGCGGGAGGTCCTCGACACCGCGCCGGAAAGCCTGCTGACGCTCCTGCGCTACCTCACCGCGTCCGGCCTGCGCGACCCCCGGGGCGCCTCCCTCACGGAGCTGGAGGTGGCCGTGGCCAAGGCCGCGGCGGAGTATCCGGCGGCGCTGGCCGACCCGGCCCGGCAGGGCCTCGGGAAGTTCTGGACGCAGACCGCCCTCGACAACGGCGTCGTCCTCGACGACGAAAGGGCTGTGGCCAGATTCCGGCGCGATATCGACGCGGGCCGGATACGGTTCGACGCCGACGTGCTCGACAGGCTTCTCGAAGCCGAGTTCGCCGGCGCGGGACCCGACGACGAGCGGGCCTTCCCCCAGTGTCCCGTCGCCCTCCCTCCCGCCGCCGAACTCGCCGCCGAGGCCGCCCGGAGCGAGATCGTACGGCAGCTGGCCGCCCTGCCCGGCTGGGTGGGGACGGACGGGCGACCCCTCACCAAGACCGGGAACCTGCGGCTGGCCGACGCCCGCGAGCTGGCCGAGCTGCTGGGCACCGGGGAACGGGACCTGCGGGTGCGCAGTTCCACCGAGCTACCCCGGGTGAGCCTCCTGCTGGCGTGGGCGAAGAAGGCGGGCCTGGTGCGGGTGCGCAAGGAGCGCCTGGTCCCGGTGGCCAAGGCCGCCCCGCTCCTGCGTGACCCGGAGAAGCTGTGGCGGCGCGCGTTCGAGGCGGCCTTCGAGCTGGGCGTCGCGATCTGCGCGCCCGCCTCCGGGTGGTCCCGCCCCTCGATGCTCGTCACGGCATTCGACGAGCTGCTGCCCGACGTGCTGAACACGATGTACAGCCTGCCGGCCCCGATCCCCGTGGCCCGGCTGCAGGAGACCGTATGGCTGGCCTGCCAGGCGTACTTCCTCCTCGACCCCGAGGAGAACGGCTTCCGTCAGGACATCTGGCGCCGTCGGGTCGACAAGGATCTCCTCACGGTGTTCGACGCCCTCTCCCGCCTCGGTGCCGTCGAGACGAGCCACGGCGTGGCCGACGAGCTGTACTCCAGCGACCTGCGTCCCGGCGTCGTCGAGGGGATCGGCGAGCTCACCGAGGACGGCCTGCCGCTGCCGCCCGAGGCGTGCGCCCGGCTCCTGTCGCGCCTGGCGGAGCCGGGCCCGCTGGTACGGCTGACACCCCTGGGCACCCGAGCCGTACGGGAGCGGCTGCTCGCCGACGGGCGGGACGCCCCGCTGCTCGGGGAGCTGGCGGACGCCGAGCCGGGCGAACTGCTGGGGACGCTCGCCCAGCACTACACCCGGGAGACGGCCGCGGCCGAGCTCGAGGGCTGGCTGGCGGCGCACGGAGGTGACATCGAGCCGCTTCTGGACGCCGTACGCGCCTGCCCCTTCCGTACCCGCGCCTCCGCCATGCTCTCCACCCTGGCGGAGGCCCTCCCCGACGGCCGGTCGACGCAGGCGAGGCTCCGGCGTGACCCGGCGCTGGGACCCCTCGTCCTGACCGCCCTCCTGGAGGCGGGAGAGCTGAGCCCCGAGGATCTCACCGCCGACGAGCACCCGCTGCTCCTCTCCGAGAGTTTGATCATTCTGCTGGAGCTGGGCGGTCCCGAGGCCGTCGTGGAGCAGCTCCGCGAGTCGGCGGGCGGGAACGCGTCCGAGCTCGTCGCGGAGGTGCTGGACTCGGGGCATCCCGCGAGAGCGGCCCTGGAGGAGCTGCGCGTGCTGGTGTACGAGCCGATGCTTGCCACGAGCGCCCGGCTCCGCCTCGTGCCCAGCCCGGCGCCGGGCTCGCGCGGCCGTCCCAGTGGCCGCGGCAGGAAGCGCAGACACTGATGCGGCCTCGCCGGTGCCACCGTCCGCCGGGACGTTCGGCCCCCGGCGTCCCCGGTCCACCTGACCACCGGTCCACCGATCCACCGGACGTTCCTCGGCGGCGGTCGTCACGCCACGACGGCGGTCGTCACGCCGTCGAGGGAACCAGCGGGAGCCCGTGGTCGGCCGCACGGCGCGCGATCTCGAACCCGGCACGGGTGTAGATGCCGAGGGCCCCGGTCGGGTTGTCCGCGTCGACCCCCAGCCCCGCCGTGTCGTACCCCTGCGCGCGGAACTCGCCCAGCGCGTGCGCGAGCAGCGCGCTCGCCACCCCGCGCCCCCGCCACTCGCGCGGGGTGGCGATGATCTGGATCCACGCCTCGCGGACCCCGGTCGCCTCGGTGTCGGCCTCGAAGTAGTGGGTGAGCAGGATGCCCGCACACTCCCCCGACGCGTCCAGCGCGACGAAGGACCCCTCCGTCCGGAACGCCCGCACCCCCACGATGGTGCTCCGCCAGGAATCCGGGGTGTGCTGGACACTCCCCCAGTGGTCGACGAACGAGCGGTTGCGCACCTCCCGGACGGCATCCTCCAGATCGTCCCGGTAGGTGATGATCTCCAGCCCCTCCGGCGGCGAGACCTCCGGCAGCTCGGCGCCCAGGTCGAGGGTCATCCCGTAGAACCACCGGACCGGCTTCATCCCCGCCCTGGCGACCAGCGCCCGCAGGCCCTCGTTGCGGCTGTCCACCTCGATGTGGAGTTCGAGCGGCTGCCCGGGAAAACGGCGCTCGTGCAGCACCGGGGCGTTACCGATCGCCCACTCCAGCAGACGGCCCCCCAGCCCCCTGCGCCGGTACTCCGGATGCACCCCGCCCCACAGGCTCATCCGATGGATCGGCTCGGCCGCGGACCGGGACATGGTCATCCCGTACGCGACCAGCCGGCCGGACTCCCACGCTCCCAGCGTGCCCTCGACGGGGTCGAGCAGCGGGTTGGCGAGATCCTCGGCGAGGGCCTCCGCGGTCTCCCTCCCCCCGACCTGGTCCACCTCGTCGATCGCCGCCAGCAACTCCGCCCACGCCCCGACGTCGTCCTTGGTCAGCGGAGCCCACTCGAAGGTCATGGTTGTCGAGCGTAGAAGCACGCCGCTTTCGCCGGCCACCCGTTTTCCCGCCGACTGCGGGTAGGGTGCCGCCGTGGATCTGGACGTCATCCGGCGCGGCATCGACGCGCTCCGCGAGTACGACGCGGACCTCGACCTCTTCGGCGCCCGCGAGCACCGCTACCGGTTCGAGCCACCGCTCGACAAGGCCACGCTGGAGGACGTCGAGACGCGGATCGGGGTGCGCTTTCCCGCCGACTACCGCACGTTCCTGACCCGGCTCGGCAATGGCGGCGCCGGCCCGTACTACGGGGTGCACGGGGTGCGGCCGGACAGGTCCTGGAAACGGTTCGGCGCGTTCCCGTTCACGGAGGAGTGGGAGCCGCCCACGGACGACGATGGCTACGACGACGTCATGGAAGCCGCCTTCAAGGGACTGCTGCCGGTCGCCGAGCACGGCTACCGCTCCCACCTGGTCGTCAACGGCTCCGCCGCGGGCCAGGTCTGGGGCGACTGGACATGCGTCGGCGAGGCGCTCGCCCCGCAGGCCGAGTCGTTCGGCGCGTGGTACCACGACTGGCTGGAGGTTTCGCTGCGCGAGGTGCTGAGCGAGCGGATCGAGGACACCGTGCGCGACGAGACCGGCTGGAGCGTCGACCGGCGGTTGCTCGGCCTCCTGCCGCCGCCGCTCGCCGGCGGTGACGAGCGGCCGGAGGTGAAGGTCCTGCGGCTGGCCCGCCGGGCCTACCTCGCCCTTTACGAACGCCGCGACGGCGACGCCCGCGACCTCCTCGCCCAGGCCCGCGCGGCCGGCGCCGAGGGGGACCACGAAGCGGTGCGCCTCGCGCTCGCGGAGGCCGTGCTCCTGCGCGAGGAAGGCAGGACCGCCGACGCCCTGACCACCGTGGAACACGCGATCCCGCGGAACGGCTGGTGGTACGACAGGTCGTGGCTGCACCGCCTGCGCGTCGAGTTGCTTCTGGCGCAGAGCCGGCTGGACGACGCGTACACGGCGACCGAGGAGCACATCGCGCGCTGTCCCGACGACGACTTCGGCTACGTACGCCGAGCTCTCCTTCGGGTGTTGACCGGTGACCCCTCGGCCGCCGAGGAGGTCCTGCGCGCCGACGCCCCGCTCGGGAGGGGAGTTCGGTCGGCAGGCCACCCACGTCCCGCCGACCGCACCCCCGTCGCGCTACGGCTCCGCGCCCGGCGCCTGGCCTGGGAGTGCCGCCGCTGGGGACACGCCACCGACGCGCCCCGCTTCGACGCGATCGCCACCGCCTGACCGGGCTCCGACGACGGTCCCCGGCCGTGCGCCCCGTGATGTCATCCTCATCTTGCAGGTGTCTTAGTACGTGCGAGAAGTGGTCTGACGGGTTGTCTTATGCGGGTTCGCGTACGGATTGGGCGGTTGCCGGCGACGACTCCTCGACCACCGGCGGCTTCAGGAGGCTGGTCCCCCAGGCGACCGCGACGGTGACCAGGGAGAGGATCAGACCGATGATCACGGTGGCGGAAACGCTGTAGTTGTTGATCGCGACACCACCGGCGAACGCGCCGAACGCGATACCGACGTTGGCCGCGTACTCCACCGGACGCGACCGGCCGTGCTCCACCGGGGTGGAGCACGGCCTACCCGTAACACGTCGGTGATCATGAAATACAGTGCCGTTACGGGGTGTTTCAGATCGTTCGTCACACATCGATACGGGGCACCATCGCCCTATTGCCGCGGGGATCCCTTGGACCCGTTCATCGAGAGGACGTCTGGTCTCAGGGGCCCTACTTCCACTCGATGACCTGGAGGTAGTTTCCGTCGAGGTCGGCGAACGTGCCGAATTTTCCCTTCTCCCGGTCCTCGACCGAGATCCACTCCACGCCGGCCGCATTCAGCTGGGCCTCCACGGCGTCGAAGTCGTCGACGTGGAAGTTGATGATCGCGCGGCCCGGTTCGCTGTTCTTCGCCTCGACGTCGTCGCGCCCGTCGACGACCAGCAGGAAGCCGCCCAGGTCGATCGGGCCGTCGCCGGTGAACTCCGGCGCCAGCGCCTTGATGTACCAGGCACGCAGTTCGTCGGGACGGGTCGTGCCGAGCAGCATGCTTCCGGGCTTCAGCGTCGTCATGTCGAATCTCCTTGCTGTGTGATCACAGGTCGTGGCAGCGGCTATCGCCGCGCGTTCCGGTGCTACGTGAAATCGCGTTCCGCTGCCTCAGCGGTGCGCTTGATGGCCGCCAGTCGACGGTCCCAGTCGGCCGCGAGCGAGGACATCCACCGCGTGGCGGCGTCCAGGCTCTCGGATCTCAGCGAGTACCTCACCTCGCGCCCGACCCGGCTGCCGGTGACGAGTCCGGCGGCGTCCAAGACGGCGAGGTGCTTGACGATCGCCTGCCGGGAGACGGGGAACTGCTCGGCGAGCGTCGTCGCGGTGGCCGCGCCCAGCTCGGCGAGGAGGTCGAGCAGTCCGCGACGGATGGGGTCGGCGAGCGCGACGAGAACGCCGCTGACCTCCTCTCCCGTGTCATCGGATTCCGCCCTCACACGGTCGACTCTTCGACGCGCTTCTTCGCCGCGTCGAGGACCTGCGGCCAGCCGCTGGAAAGGTCCTCGATCGTCTTGGCGCGCACCTCATCGGACACGGCCAGCGCGGCGAAGCCGCTCTCGACCACGGTGAGGCGGGTCTTGTCACCCTCGGCGGACAGCGTGAACTCCACGAGGGTGCTGTTGCCCTCGGTCAGCTCCTGGCCAGGGGAGGCGGGAGCCCAGCGGTAGGCGATGTACGACTGCGGCTCGACCTTCACCACGCGCACCGGGAAATCGCCGTGCTCCGAGTTCCTGGCCACCGTCGACTCGCCCTCGACAGCGGTGGTGCCCTCGATGCTCTCCGGTTCGGCCACCCAGAAGCCGGGTGCGGAGACCAACGACCAGACGCGCTCGACCGAGGCGTCGATCAGGGTGTCGCGCTCGATCCGATCTTCGAACATGAGAAAACTCCTTCACGCGACGACATTAACGTGCAACCAGATTGTTGCACCTCGATCGGTCGTCGTGCAACCTACTCGTTGCACGAGAGTCGAGGACGCCGGACGATCGGGGACGACTGGGGGCGGTCGGGGACGGTCGCCAGGGTTCTGCGTAGTTCAAACGAGGAGAACCTCCCCGAAGCCCACTACCGGCGGCGAGCCGACAGCCGCCCCGGCGATGTTCGCCGGTTAAACCGATGGCGAAGATCCACCCCGGACACAGAACCGCCATCACCGATAGCGGCGATCTACGGGATGACGCCGTCTGCGACAACAACATCTTGATCACTCTCCGCCTCCAAGTGACGACTCATTGAAATGTCGTAGCGGCCCGGCACACTGACCACCGACACGGGAGGTGGGCATGGCACGGGGCCTGGGCAGGAACGCGGTCCGGAAGTCGCTCGGCCTCAGCGTCTGGGAGATCGAGCTCGCGGCCACGACCGGCCTGCTCCGGCGCTTTCCCGACCGGACCTTCGACCCTGTCTCCGTCAGGGCGGCCGAAGCCGACGTCGAGCACTTCCGGCGATCACTCGCCGCGGAGCGGCGCTGCACCGTCACCGAGGCGTCGGCCAGGCTCGGCGTCTCGATCGACCGCTTCAAACGGATCATCGCCGCCACCGGTCTGGCACCCGTGGCCATCGAGGAGATCCGGAAGTACGGCCGGATCCTCACCGTCCGCTACTACCGCGCCGCTGACGTGGACGCTCTGGCCGACCACGCCCACGCGGACACCGAGCTACGCGCCGCCGCGCGAGCGGTCTCCCGCTCCGAAGCCGCGAGAAAGGCCGCCCAGACCCGCAAGCTGAACCTCGCGCGCACCGTCGCGGCGCGCGCGGAGATAGAGGCGACCAAGCCCACCCCCGACGCGGACTGCGTGCGGGTCCTCCTGTGGACCGCTGCGCTGATGGTCGCCGCCGGCGTCTGGCCGGGGCCTCTCAGACCCCTTCACCGCATGGCGGACCCCCGCGTCCCACCACTCACCGAGATCCTGCGCGATGCCCGCCTCCCTCGCGCCGAACTGGAGACGATGCTCGCCGAGCTCACTCCGAGATCAGCGGAGCTCGTGCGTCTTCTCGTCTCGCCCCGGGACGCGTAACGGGAGTCGGGTGTGCCCATCGAGATGATCCCGGCCGAGCTGCCCCGGTTCGGCGACCACCTACTGGCTCCCCTCCTCCGCGAGGCAGTCTCCTCACCCCCTCCCTGGCTGCTGCGGGCGCGGGCGGAGGTGGAGTTGCAACGAGCCGTCCACGCGGAGGAGCGGCGTGCCGTCGAAGAGGCGTCCCAGCGGCGCCGAGCCGAGCGAGCCGCCGTCGACCAGGCCGCCCGAGCCGCTTCCCAGCTGTCCGACGAGTCCGTGGCCGAGATGTTCGGCATACCCGCCGACGTGATCCGGCGGCTCCGCCCGGCAAGCGGCCGTTGGACGGCCGACCACGTCGCGAGACTGCTCAAGGAAACCCCACCGTGGCTGCGGGACGATGCCGCGGCCCGGGAGGAGGTCGACCGTCGCCGTCACCGCGCCGAGCGGAAAGCCGCCCGGCGCCTCTCCTGGCGCAGCCTCTGGGCCGAGGCGCTCGGCGTCCCCCTCGACCGGGTCCCCGGTTCGGTCGGACGTCCCACCCGCGCGGCGATCGAAGCCGCCAGGCGAGAGCCGCCCCGGTGGGCGCGCGAGACACCACCCGACTGAAACGTACCTGACCCTCCGCTTCATGGGCTGCCACAGTTGTCCGGAGCGTCCAACAACTGTGGCCATCCACTGGTGAGACTCAGGTCCAGCGCCGCAAGGCTACGAGCCAATCGCCGAAGAGCAGGCGCCACTCGACCAGGCTCGGGACCGGCTCGCCGCCGCAGGAAGGCTCCTTCGACGCCACCTTCCAAGGCCGCATGACTAGACCCGACGAGCGGTCCGGTGCACGCTTCGCACGGCGGCGGCCTCCGGATGCGGCCGAAGATCCGGTACGACCGCCGCCAGGCGGTCCAGCTCTCGCTTGACCCGGGATGCGATGCCTCCGCTCAGCGTGAACCGAGTCGGGGACGGCGCTCGCAGTGCTCCGTCGAGCAGGTGGAGCGCACCCCTGCTACCGATTCCCGTATGCCCGAGGTCCAGATGGGCCAGCCGATGCGGGGAGGTGGCCAGCGCTCGGGCGATGGACGCCGCCCCCTCGTCACCGAGACGGTTGTCCTCGGCACCGAGAACCCCTGCGGACCGGACCCGTCCCAGGTCGAGCACCTCGACCCCGGCCGCCACAGCGGCGGCGACCAGTTCGACTGCGGCCACGGACCCGATGCCGTTGCTCGCCACCGACATCCGGCGCAGCCGCCCGGCCCGTACGGCTCCCGCTAGCGTTCTGGCCCCCTGATCTCCCAGCCCCGCGGCCGAAACGTAGAGTTCCTCCACCCCGTCCGCCGAGACCAGCCCCGCCAGTTTCTCGGCGCCCACCGGTCCAAGGGGATTGCCGCTCACGTACAGCCGCCCGATACCCCCGGTGGACAGCACCCGGTCCACGAGCATCGCGAGCCCGTCCGCGTCCAGACGGGTCTGGACCAGGTCGACCGTGCTCAACCCGGTACCGATGGCCTCACCGACGAGGCGACCGCCATCGGGTCCGAGCGGGTTGCGCTTGAGCCAGAGCCCTCGTACGACACCGGGTGAGGCGATCAGACGGTCGGCGATCCGGCATGCCCCGGCTGCGGTGATCCCGTTGCAGCCCAGGTAGAGCGTCTCGGCCCCGGAGGCCGTCGCCGCCTCGGCACCCGTGTCCGCGCCCGCGTCGCCCAGTTCGTCGGTGCCCAGCAGCAGATGCCGGGTCGGTCCGCCCTGCGGCAACGCCTCGGCGACCAGCTCAGCGCCGCGCGGCCCCAGTGCCTGCTTGCACAGGTCGAGGCGACCGCCGGGCATCGCCGTACCCACCGCGAAATCGGTGCGGCGGGTCACCGGCCGCCCGGTACGCAGCCACGCGAGCAAACCGTCAAGATCGCACGGCTCAGCGTGGTCCTTGCCTGAATGCTCGGCTACCACGACACCTCCACACGATTCCAGCCATAAAGCCCAGCTGTCACTATGCCCGTGTGATCCCTGTGGGCGACGTCGTTCTGGTCACGCCGCTCACCCACCATGCCGCCCGTACGATCCCCGCCGAACGATCCGCCTACCACGGCGCCTCCGCGTAGTCCTTGAGGAAGACGCCGTGCACCGGGTGGCCCGCCTCGCCGCGCACGATCGGGTCGTAGACCCGAGCCGCACCGTCGATGACGTCCAGCGGCGTCCGGCGATCGAGCCGGTCCCGCAGCGGCACCGGGTTCTCATCGGTGATCCAGCCGGTGTCCACACTGCACATGTACACACCCTCCCGCGCCAGATCGGCGGCGCTGGTACGGGTCAGCATGTTCAGCCCCGCCTTGGCCATGTTGGTGTGCGGGTGACGGCCGGTCTTGTTCGGCACCGCGAACTGCCCCTCCACCGCCGACACGTTCACGATGTACCGGCGAGGAAAGGGCGCCTCGCGCAGCAACGGCAGCAGCCTGTCGACCAGCAGGAACGGCGCGACCGCGTTGACCAGCTGGACCTCCAGCAGCTCGGCCGGGTCCACCTCCCCGATCCGCGCCGACCACGAGTTCCGCGCCGACAGATCGGGCAGCAGACCGGACACATCCGGCAGGCCCGGTGCCACGTCACCGGAACACGGCGCGGGGAGATCCGGCAGCCCCAAGACCGCGTTACCGGGGGACGGCACCGGAAGACCCAGCACCGCGCCACCGGAAGCCGTGACCGGAAGACCCAGCAGGCCCCAGGCCCCATCACCAGGAAGCGACATCGGAAGACTCGGCACGAATCCCGCCACCGCCGACGCTCCTGGCGGCAACTCGGCCCGCTCCCCCTCGACCAGGGCGGCATAGGCCGACGGCGGTCGGCGCAGGGTCTGAGCGGCGTTGTTGACCAGGATGTCCAGCCCGTCCCCGGCACTCAGAAACCGGTCGCAGAACGCGATGACCTGCCGGGGATCGCGCAGGTCGATCCCAACGACCTCCAGCCGACCTGCCCAGTCACCGGTTTCCGCGAACCTCTTGACGGCGTCGACCGGAAAGCGGGTGGTCACCGTGACGTGGGCGCCGTCGCGCAGCATCTTCAGCGCGAGCTGGTGCCCTATCTTCGTCCGTCCCCCGGTGATGAGCGCCCGTCGCCCCGACAGATCGGTACGGGCCGTACGGCGCGCGGCGTTGGAGGCCGCGCACGAGGGACAGAGCAGGTGATACAACCCGCCCACCCGGTTGAACCGCCCTTTGCAGACATAGCAACTCCGCGCCCTGCGCAGTTCCCCCGCCTCCCCCTGGGGCGACCTTCCCGTCTCTCCTCCTGGCCCCCCTTGGGGCTCTCTCCTCGTCTCACCCGATACTTCCCGTGCCTGTTCCCCTGGTGGTTCCTCGATAACAGGAGCGTCGATCACCCGGTCCGTCCCGCCCATCGCGGTGGCCGCCAGCACCGCGGCGTCGGCCTCCAGCGAGGCACGGCCACGGTCCCGCTTGCGGCGGCGCTGTCCGTCACGGACCAGCGCGAGCGCCACGTGCTCGATGCGGAGACGGTCCGGATCATCCAGCGGGAGCCGGCGCACCTCGCCGAGCACACGCAGCACCGTCGAGGCGCTCTCGGGATCCACGGCATCCTCCCTGAAGGGTGGGGCCCGGCTGGATTCGAACCAGCGTCCTCTTCCACTGCCAGAGAAAGCGCGACGGCCAACTGCGCTACGGGCCCCCAACGAAGGGTGGGGGCCGGCCGGATTCGAACCGACGTCCTTCGCCTTGCGAGGGCGACGCGACGACCAACTGCGCTACAGACCCCAAACGGAACCGGCTCAGGCTCGAACCGACACCTGTGCTCACCCTACCGACGAGATCAACTCAATTTTGGGCATTCACCGCAGCACGGAGAATCAGCTTGTCCCAAGTCGGGTGGCCACCGGTTTTGGTCGGCGTTCACCTCGGCCACTGGAAGTGTCACTCATCCATCCAGCGCGGTGATAGCCGATGTGATCAACGCACGAGCATCGGAACCGTAGACCGCCAGTTCAGCGAGCGCGGCGAACGTGTCGCCGTACATAGCGATCTCGCGCGGCTGGGTGATCGTCAAGTGCCCGGACACAAGCTCGACGGTCACCTCCGCGGCGCCGAACATCCAGAACCCCTCCACAGGCCAGATGTTCGAACGATCAGCGCCGAGCGGGACGATGCCCAGCGAGACCGTGGGCAGCGCACCCGCCGTGAGCAGGTACCCCAGCTGGCCGGCCATGGTCTCCGGGCCGCCGATGGGATGGCGTAAGACGTTCTCCTCCAAGAGAACTGCGAATCGACGGTCTCCCTCACGGACGACGTTCTGCTTGTCCACGCGCACCTGCACGGCCGCATCTACATCGTCCGGGAGAGACCGCCGTCGCATGATCGCAGTGCTGATCAGGCAGGCCGATAGTCGTCGTGGGGGATGGCGCGCTTCCACACCGCCTCGAACGCCGCAACACAGAACTTCACGAGATCCGAGTCGGTGAAGGTCTCCGCCCCCACCTTGTCTCCGTCACCGCTGAAGTAACTGACGAGCAACGTCTCTCCGTCGAACAACCAGAAGTCGTTGCCGGGCAACGCCAGATCGGTGGCGTTGCGTCGGGGCAGCCAGCGCACCTGCTCTCCGGCACGCACATTGGGAAAAGTGACGTCGTACTCGTAGCGGATGTACTGGCTGACAGGTTCGGACACGATCCGGGCGCGCCGTACCTCCACACCTCGGGTCGTCGCGTCGACGACGTTCTGTAGCCATGGCCGCCACCAGGAAGACCGATCATCCGGGTTGATCCGGTGACCTGCCTGCCAGGCATGGTAGCCAGGGTCGTCGAGCATGTAACCGTCGCGCATCTCCAGGTGCAGGGCGGAGTGCGCGCACACGCGTAGCCATTGTTCAAGCGTCCGTCCGACCGCCACCGTTCACCTCCGGGAAAAACTGCATCATGCGCTCGTGGAACCGGATCACCGTCTCCTCCTCAGCGATTCACCGGAAAACGGAGACCGCAGGTCACACCGATTATCCTCATGCCTCGAGGTTGATCCGCCCGAGGAACGCACCCCGCTCGGCGCGTTTGACCTCCGCGACCTTCTCGATGTCCCACCACTCGTACCCGTGGACATGGGCGACGGCCCGCAGGACTTCGAGCATGTCGGCGATCTCCTCCGCCACCCCGGCCGCCGGAGCCTCGCGCAGTTCCGCCGCCTCCTCGAACAGCTTCTCCAGCAGTGCCTCGCGATAGGCAGCGTCCCCGAGAACGGTCACCACCGGTTCCCCGCCACCCGCACGAATGATCTCCGGAATCCTGTCCCGCACGAGTTTCCCCACCTCAGACCGCCCTTCGCGCATGTACGGCTTTCTTCGGAAAGCCCAGAGACTACCGGCCTCCTCCTCCGTGCGCGCTTCCCTACACGAGCGGTGAAAATAGCCTGTATTTCGGCAAATACACACCAAGGGCGGCGGCGGATGGACTTCTCTCACTGGGAGCGGAGCCCACGCTCCTCGTGGCGCATGGCCGTGCTGATGGGGGCGAACAGCCGTACCTACAAGTTCGCCCTCGGTGCCGCCCTCCTGGACGCCGCAGCCGAAGGCCGGTCGGAGATCCTGCTCCGGGATCTGGCGGCGCCGTACGCGATGGGGCTGGTACGGCATCTCGGCCAGGCGCCACAGGTATCCCAGAAGGGCGAACGGGGAGAAAAGGACTTCCTCTCGGTGGCCGAGCGAGAGGCCGCGGAGTCACTCAGGCTCGGGAGCCCCACCGAAGAACTACTGGCGGCGGCTGTCGACTCCATGCCCAGGATGGTGATGCGGAAGTTCCACAACCTGCGTGGCGAAGGAGCGGAGGTGCCGCACCGCTTCTATGAGGTGACGGGCCGTTCCCACGAACAGGTCGTCCGGCTGGGCAAGGAACTCAGCGATATCGCCCGGTCAGAGCAGGCTCCGACCCTGCGGGGCGAGCTGTCAGCCCGCTGGAGCATCGTGGAGACGTCCTTCGCCGCCGGGATCGGCCGCAGCCTGATCGATGAGGGTGTCGCCGTGGACATGACCACCCTGCAGATCACCGACAGGCGGCGCCGCCGATCGGTCACCGGCGTCACGGACGCGGTCATCGGCTTCCAGCACGGTCTCTGCATGATCTGCGCGGAACCCATCACCCTGGGCATCGACGTCATCGCCGTCGACCACGTGTTCCCTTACTCGTTCATGAGGCTTCTCCGCCCCGGAGGCGGGGGCACGGCACCGGACCTGGACGCGGTCTGGAACCTGGCCCCCACACACGCATGGTGCAACGGCCAGAAGAGCAACCGGCCACCTGCTCCAGCGGAAATGATCAGGCTGGCTCAGCGAAACGAAGCCATCATGCGGTCACCGCACCCACTCAAGAAGACCCTGAAGTTGGCCTTGGAGCACAACGGGTACAAAGGAACCCGGCCGGGCCAGTGGTTCACGTTCATCCAACACGTACGCGACCTCCTCTGACGCGCCCGTCAACGGTGAGGGGGCAGCCGTCGAGGGCTTCCCCGGCTGGAGTCGCGGGTGGAACGCCGGATCACGGGCAACGACCGGTCACGTTCGAGGACGTCGAAGTTCCCCGCGTTCGATGCCGCCGGTGAAGGCGTCGTACTCGGCGTCGGTGAACAGGTGCGGAGCCTTCTCCGGGTTCTTGGAGTCGCGCAGGGCCACGATGCCCTGGTCCAGGAAGGCGATCTGGACGCAGTTGGTGCCGCCGCTACTGAGGCTGCTGGTGTGCCAGCGGGCGTCGCGAAGCTGGGTTTCGATCCAGTCGGGGTCGAGGGTGTTCTTGTTCATGAGGGGTCCTTGGCGATCGCGGTGAGGAGCGGTATCGATGCCTTCGGGGAGAGTGCGTCGGACTTCAGCAAGTCGCTGGTGGTGCGGTAGAGCTCGACGGTCTCGGGTTCGTTCAGGTGCAGGGAGGCGCGCAGGGACTCGATGCACACGAGGTCGCGACCAGTGGGAAACGACATGAGCATGAACGGGCCGTCCATTCCCGCGTGGGCTCCGGCGGAGAACGGCAGGACCTGGATCGTGACGGCGGGGTTGGTGCGGGCGAGGTGGATCAGGTGCTCGATCTGGGCGCGCATGCAGGCCCGTCCGCCGACTTCCTGACGCAGCAGGCCCTCCGGAAGCACGACCCAGATCTTCAGTGGAGGTCGGCGCTCCAGCATGGTGCGCTGATGCTCCAGCCGCAGTGCCACGAAGCGGTCGATGTCCTCCGGCGTCTTCCAGACTCTGCTGCCCTCGGTCACCGCGCGGGCGTAGTCCGGGGTCTGGAGAAGGCCGTGGACGGTGAGGGGGTTGAAGACGAACAGGCCGCTGGCGTTCTCCACCTGGGAGAGATAGTCGCCGAGCGGGTCGTCGACCACGCCTTCGTAGCGCTGCCACCAGTCGGCTTCACCGGCTCGGCGTACGAGGTCGCGAAGTTCTTCCCTCAGGGCGGTGTCGGTGATGCCGAAGACCTCGAAGAAGTGCGGAAGCTGCTGGATCCTGAGCCCTTGCAGCCCGTTTTCGATCTTGCTGACCGTCGAGAGGGACTGGTAGCCGAGGTGGCCTGCCGCCTCCTCCTGGGTCCAGCCGAGGGCCTCACGGATGCGTCTGAGCTCCGCGCCCAGGCGTCGGCGTCGCGGCGTGGGTTCGACGGGCATGGTCACCTCCTTCCTCGTGGGGAGCGTAGTGCTCAGGACGGGGCAAGGAAATGCCATCCTCCCTTGAGGAAAGACTTTCTTATAGGAATGACTTGCCTAAAGGGTGACCCGCACTGCATCATCGAGGCGTGACAGCGATGAGTGTTCAGACAGTCACAGAAAGACATGATTGTCGGCTTTGTCTGTATGTCTTCGCGGAGACGTCCCCTGTGCGCCACCGATCCCGAAGGCACCGTTGACCTCAGGCTTCCTCACCGGGGTGAAACCCAAGCGAGCCCCGCAGAGCATCCGCCGACCTGATCGCAGGGCTGCCCCCAGTCCCATCCGTTAGGAGCAACGATGCTCATCGAGCACGTTCCGGATCCCGGCGAATACGACAGACCACACAAACGCTTCCGGATGACCGCCTGGTGCCTGCCTCCCGGCAACGCGGCCCGACGCGCCCGGGAACTGTTCCGCGACCGGCTGGCCAAACTGCCTCTGGACCCCGACGTGCTCGATGACCTGGAGATCGTGGTCTCCGAGCTGGTCACCAACGCCACTCGCTACGCCCCCGGCCCCTACGAGCTCCGCCTCCTGCACGACCAGGCCTGCCCGTCCGCGCCGAGGTCGTCGACGCCGGAGCCGGAACCACCCTCATCGGCCACCTGTTGAACCGCCCCCCGCCCGTCCCCGAGCGGATCGACGATCTCGAACTCGGCGGCCGGGGCCTGCGCATCGTCGCCGAACTCACCCACGGACGCTGCGGCACCCAGTGGACCCGCCTGTGCGGCACCGGCCAGCTCGGCACCGTCGTCTGGTTCGACCTCCCCACCCAGCGGCACCGGCCCTGACCTCCCCGACCTCCGGGGCAGCCGGGATCGTCCCCCGATCCCCTTGACCCCGGAGCCGGTCCACACTCACGGCTCCCCGTGCCGAGCGTGGACCGCACACGGAGGCCGGCGCCCACGGACCCCATCCCACTCCCGTCCGGGACGCCGACCTCCCACCCCTTATGAAGCGGCAACGCCCAACCTGCACGTAGAAAGCTTTGATGGCCCGCGCCACGCGGCCGGTGTCAATGACAGCTCGGGCAAGTTCATGACGTACGCGCGCGGCGTGCGGAAGGATGACGCCGGACGGCTGGACGCACGGTGAACCTCGGAGAACTATGCAGTCGCAACCTGGCTATTGGCGCGTGTCCGACGGCACCCCCGTGACGGCGGCGGAGGCCCGGGAGATCTGGGCCCGTGAGGCCTATCCCCTGCTCGTCGATGTGGCGCGCACGTATCACGCGGTCATCACCTACAAGGAGCTCGCCGAGAGGATCCAGGAGAGCACGGGCATCCGCACCAGGACCCTGCTCCACAACTGGATCGGAACCGTTCCGAGCAAGGTGGTCCGGGAAGCTCATCGCCGCGGCGACCCGCAGCTCACCGCCCTGGTGGTGCGCACCGACGACGGCATGGTGGGCGAGGGCTACAAGGAGGTTCTCGAGGTCGCCGGAGAGCCACCGGCGGACAGCGTTCCGGATCGCGAGCAGCACGCCGCTCGCGCCCGGCTGGAGTGCTACCGGCGCTTCGGTGCGGCCCTGCCCGCCGATGGCGGCGTTCCCGCTCTCGCCCCGCTGTATCAGGCCGCCGTCGAGCGTCGACGCGTACGCACCGAGAGTTTTCCCCGGCTCTGTCCCCGCTGTTTCGTGCAGCTTCCGTCGACCGGCGCCTGCGACTCGTGCGACTAGCGGCGGCCGAGCCGTGAGGAGCCGGCTCTCCTCCGTCGTTCGCGCACGACAAAGCCCTCGCCGACTCTCTCGGGTTGTCCTCAGAGCGGGGCGGACCGGCGGGTCACGTGGGTGTTCGTCGCCTCCGCCTCGGCGCGAAAAGGAAGAACCCGGGCTCAGCTCTGCTTGGCGATGACCTGCCGGTGGTAGTCGAGATGATCCTGGCTGATCCCGTGGTCCTGGATGACTCGGAGATGGCCGAGCGAGACACCGGATGCCGTGTCCGTCGTCGTGAGGTCGGCCTGGATGGTGATCATCCCCCGGTCGAGCAGGACGTGGTGGTTGGGGCAGAGACAGAGCAGGTTGCCGGGCTCGTCGGGGCCGTTGTGCGGCTTTCCAAGCGGGCGGATGTGGGCCCCCTCGGCGTAGAAGCCCCGGTGGAGAGCGAGACGGTCGCCGCAGATCTGGCAGTGGAAGTCGTGCGCGCGCTTGATCTGCTCGGCGAGCAGGGAGTCGCGGATGACGCGCTCCACGACGGCCTCGCGACGGCTGGGTGAAGAGGACACCGCGTTCAGTCCGACTCTGGCGAGAAGCCTGTCGTGGTCGACGCCGTGGAAGTACGCGCCGAGCAGCCTCACGACGATCCGGGCCCGGATGTCCTCCCGGTCGGTGACGATCTCATGAGCCCACGACCGCAGTCCGCTGTCCGGCTGGTGCTCCTTCATCCACTTCCGCGCGTGCCGACTACTGGCTGCCGGTACGTCGGTGTGGCCGGGCAGATCCCAGAGGCCGTGATGGTGAAGCCACAGCACGGGGGACTCCGGGTTGGGCCGGTCCTCCTCGAGACCGAACTCCTCGATGAGCCGCCCGATTTCGCGGTAGGTGCTCTCCCACCGCCGCAGGCGTGGCTTGCCCTGGGCCGCGCGGCCGATCACCCAGAGCAGGGTCAACGGCTGATGCCTTTTCTGCGCACCGGTCGCGGGAGACACGGCGAGCTTGAGCGACTCGACCTTCCGCAGGAGGTCTTCGACGGAGGACACCTTGGCAGCCTGCCCCGGTTTCGTCACCTCGAAGCCCAGGCCGCCGAGCACCCGGGCGACGGTGGCGTTCCCGCCCGAGAACTCGTCAGGGCGCAAAGGCCTGCCCCCGACTCCGCGGTGAGCGACTCCGGCGATCGCCTTGGAGTCGTACCGCCTGCCGCCGTGAAGGAGGAAGTAGCCGAGAGCGGGCCGGTAGCCGTACTCCTCGAGAAAAGCGTCGCGGCCCAGCTTGTCGAACTCGTCGATGGCGGCGAGCACCATCTCACGTCGAAGATCGGAAAGCGCCACCCCACGAGCCTATGCAGGTATCACCGAAACCGCCGCTGATTTCAGGTGAAATCGCACTTCCGGCCAACGGGGGCGCCGGCCGAAATCCTTTGCGGGGACCAGCCGTTCCCGACAGGGCCGGGAAGGCTCGGAACCGAGGTCGGGCAAGAGAGCCCTCCAGCAAGATCGAACCGTGCCTCACGCCTGTGCAACGTGCCGGCCTCTTGCATCGGAGGCGCCTGACGGAGAGGGCCGGGAGGGCCGATTCGTCCCGCTACGAAGGCATCACACTCTGCTCGTTCGCGCTGCCCATTCGAGCCTTGCGTGCGATCGTTCAGGCAGACGAGCACTGAAGGAAGGCACCCGGATGCTCAACAGCTCACCTGGTTACGCGGTCGTCGACCTGGAGACCACGGGCCTGCGCCCCTCCCGGCACGACCGGATCATCGAGATCGGCATCGTGCACCTCGATGCCACCGGTCAGATCACCGGCGAGTGGAGCACGCTGGTCAATCCCGGGCGCGACCTCGGCCCGCAGCACGTCCACGGCATCAACGCCGCCGACATCCGTCACGCCCCCACCTTCGACGACATCGCCGCGACACTGGCCACCCTGCTGCACGGACGCGTCCCGGTGGCCCACAATCTCCCCTTCGACCTCGGCTTCCTGACCTACGAGTTCCAACGGCTCGGCGTGACCGCACCGCTCCGCCACGACCTCGGCGTATGCACCATGGCGGAAGCCGTACGGTTTCTCCCCCAGGCCCCGCGCAACCTCGCCGGTTGCTGCGCCGTGGCCGACATTCCGCTCGACGGCCACCACGACGCGCTCGTCGACGCCCGCGCCGCCGCCGGCCTCCTGCGCCACTACCTCGCCCTGGCTGGCGCCACCCACCCATGGCATCCCTTGCTCGCCACCGCGGCACGGACCTCCTGGCCCACGCTCCCCGGTGCCGGAACACCGTGGGTACGGCGCGGCGTCTCCACCGAACGCGACGGCCATTTCCTGGCCCGCATCCTCGACCGGCTCCCCCGCGTACCTCAGCCCGTAATGGCCGATTCCTATCTCGCCCTGCTCGACCAGGCTCTGCTGGACCAGCACATCTCCGCCGCCGAAGCCGACGCCCTCGTCCAGCTCGCCGTCGATCTCGGACTTACCCGCACCGAGCTGGAACGGCTGCACCATGACTACCTGACCGCGCTCGCGCACGCCGCCCTGGCCGACGGCGTCGTCACCGCCTCCGAACGGCGAGAGCTGGACCTCGTCGCCACCCTGCTCGGCCTGCCCGGCGAATCAGTCGACAAGGCACTCACCCGCGCGACGCGGGAGCGCCCCTCCGTACCCTCTCGCTTCAAACTGGCCACCGGTGACCTGGTGGTGTTCACCGGCGAGATGGACGGCGGCCGCGAAACCTGGGAGGCCCTCGCCCGCCAGGCCGGCTACGTTCCACATCCCAACATCACGAAGAAGGTCCGGATACTGGTCGCCGCCGATCCCGACACCCTCTCCGGTAAGGCCCGCAAGGCACGCGCCTACGGCATCCCCATCGTCACCCCGGATGCGTTCAACGGCATGCTTCTCTGAGGACGGCCAGCCTGGCACGGAGAGCCATGATCACCGGGAACATCCATGTGGCGGCTTCAGACTCGTCGCGCACAGCGCTTTCGTTGCCTCCCGGCTCCGGACTTCTTGGCCGGCTGATTCCGGCGACAGGAAAGATAACCTTATGTGATCGACCACACGCTTCACGTGACACGATTTGGCCTTTACATGTGATGGCTGGAGCAAGGTCATGGAGCACGGCAAGAGGACATGTGTCATGCGTACGGGACCGGTGCGCATCTCCAGCAAGAACCAGGTGACCCTGCCTGCGGCGGTGCTGCGCAAGCTCGGTCTTCACGCGGGAGACCCGGTCGACATCGCCGAAGAGGACGGCCAGATCATCCGGCGACACCGCTGCCGTCTCGACGGTGTGATCTGCACCATTCCCGGCTTCATCGAGGCCGTGGACGTCGAGGCGAGCCGCGAGAGCTGGGGATGACGGGCGCCGACCGTGACGCTCGACACCGGCGTCATCGCCGACTTGCTCGATTTCGACGACGCGTTGCACGGCCGTACCCGTGACGCCGTTCGCCGCTGGGAGAACAAGGCGAACTCGTCCAATGGGGACGAACGTCTCCTCGGGGATCTCGCCATCTCAGGGGGTGTACCTGGCTACACCCGAGGTGTGCACGTAGTCGGATTCCGGCGGTGAGCCGGATTTTCTACCGTCGTTCTCATGAAGGTCATCGAGGCGGCAGGCGTTCGTGAGCGCTCCTCGGGCCAGGTGACGGCGCCCACCATGCCGTCCGCCATCGACGGAAGGAAGCAGCCGGCATGATGAAGAACGCAGACTTCAGGCATCGGCGCGAGGTATCGCCGGGCGTTTACCGCATCGATCCGGACGCGACGACGGTCCGCTTCACGACACGTGCGGTGTTCGGCCTGCTGCCCGTACGAGGATCCTTCAGGGTTGATCACGGCCGGATCCTGGTCACCGACGATGTCGGCGACTCCACCGTGGACGTGGTGATCCGGGCGGCCAGCTTCGAAAGCGGTAACTCGCAGCGCGATGGGCATGTCCGGTCCCCGGACTACCTCGACGCCGCCGTGCACCCCGAGATCGTCTTCCGCGCCCACGGTGTCGAACGATCCGCCGAAGGCGCCGAGGTGCGGGGATCGCTGACCGTGCGAGGCGTGACGCGGCCGACGGTCCTGACACTCGGCCCGGTCGTCATCGATGATCGGTGCCTGAGAGTCCGGGCCACGACCAGCGTCGACAGGTACGCCTTCGGCCTGACCAGGGCGAAGGGCATGACAGGCCGCCACCTCGGTATCACTCTCGAAGTCGTCGCCTTCCCGATCGGGACATAGGGGGCTCTTCGACGTCACGCGAACCGTCGCGCGGGACTGCCCGCGTCCTCATTCGTCGATGCCGCCTCGGCCTGGCGCGCCGGGAGTCCTATGCTGTCCGACCATGCGCCTCCACGCCGCCCCCGTGGTCACCCGATGGGCTCTCCTCGCGACCATGTGCCTCACCGTCCTGCCGTCCGGGGTCGCGCAGGCCGCCTCGCCCGAGAGTCCGCTCCTGAAAACCGGGAAGCTGGCGGCCACCTCCTGCCAGGAACCGCCGATCATCGACAGGGGCGTGCCGCTGACGCGCGAGTATCTGGCGGCGGTCGTGAGATGCCTGAACACATCGTGGTCCGCCCACTTCGCCCACGCCGGGCTGAGGTTCCGCAAGCCCACGGTCCGCTTCTACGAGGAACCGGCGCGGCGCGTGTGCGGGGTGCGCTGGCCCGCCAACGCGGCGGCCTTCTACTGCACCGAACGGGCCACGCTGGTCTTCCCGCTCACCGGCCACTGGATCGAGGACCGGACCGACCTGTACCCCCTCAAGGTGGCGGCCCACGAATACGGCCACCACCTGCAGAGCCTCACCGGCGTCAGGGACGGCTACGAGGCCCGCGTCCGCTCCGACCGTGGCCACCAGGCCGAGCTCGGCCGCCGCTACGAGCTCCAGGCCGACTGCCTGGCGGGCGTGTTCCTGGGCAGCGTACGAGGCTCGCTGCCCCGCACCGGACAGGACTGGGAGGCGCTGTCCGGCGCGCTCCGTGCCGGCGGCGACGACGACGGCCACCGCACCCACGGCACCGGCGCCAACCGGCTCCGCTGGTTCGAACGCGGCCACCGGGCCGTCTCCCCCGCCGCCTGCGACACGTGGACGGCCCCCGCGTCCCGGGTGTCCTGACCGCGCGGGGAGAAACGTCCGCGGGCCCGCGCCCCGACGGCGCGTCCGGCCGCGGGAGCACCGGACCGGACACCCCGGTGTGCCGTCGGAGAACATGTCATCAGCCCCGGACGCGAAGCCGGGGAGACGAGGAGACGGAGAAATGCGCGGGTCACCACACGATCGGGCCCTGGCGCCCCCACCGCTCCCGATCCACCGCGATCCCCCCGGGAGGGCCTGATGGAGGCCCGGGACCACGAGCTTCTGCAGGCCGCCAAGCACCTCGCCATCGCGCTGGACCTCACCCCCGCCGAGGTCATGCGGCGCGTCGTGGAGCTGGGCCGCGGCGAACGCGCCGACTGGTCCAGCGGCGCGCTGCTGCTGTTCGCCCTCGCCCAGCTGGCGGCCGAGCGGCCGCCCCCGCCCGGAGCGGGCGGGCGCACCGAGACGGTCGAGGACGTCGAGGCGCCGAGCCTCGGTGTCCTCCCGGGGAGCCGGCGACGCGGCGCGCCCCGGCACGGTCGCGACCATGCCGGACGGCCCTCGCCCGGCGAGTGACCACCGGACCCGCCGAACCCGCCGGGCGTGCGCGCTCAGAGGGGTCTGTACATGATGTGCAGCCCGACGTAGCCCTTGACCGGATGGTCGAAGCCCTCCGGCAGGGTCGCCAGCACCGCGAAACCGAGTGAGCGCCACAGTCCCACCGCCCGGGTGTTGGTCTCCACGACGGCGTTGAACTGCATCGCCCGGTAGCCCTCGGCACGCGCCCAGTCCAGGGCGTGCTCGCCCAGCGCCCGCCCGACGCCGCGTCCGGCGTGATCGGGGTGGACCATGAAGCTCGCACTGGAGATGTGTGAGGCGGGCCCCATGTGATTGGGGTTCATCTTGGCCGTGCCCAGAACGGTCCCACCGGTGTCGACGGCGACCACCGTGCGTCCTGGATGCTCGAGAAGCCACATCGCCCGGGCCCGCTCCTCGCTGACGTCGCGATCCCAGGTGAAGGTCTCACCGGCCGCCACGATCTGACGCAGGAAAGGCCAGATCAGTGGCCAGTCGGCGGACGTCGCGTCTCTGATCAACATGACGTCCAGCATGCTGGCCGGGATGACGGGCCGCAAACCGTTTCCACAGGGATCCTCGCCGACACCGCCTGACCGCACGGAAACTGTTGTCCAGCGCCGGGACTGTCTTCTATGACGTCCGGCGGCGCACCCTGATGTTCGGCACCACCCCTGTCGGCCGCGGCTGACATCCCGGGCGGCGCGCGGGTGCAGGCCCTCACTTCCCCAGTACCGAAAATCTGTAGTGGCTGAAGTAGACATCCGTGGTGGGTGGGGGTAGAGTTCCTGACATCGCAAGGAACGGATCCACGAGGGCAGAGCAGGACGTAGGCATCACGACGAACTGCCCGGACGAGCGTGGACAGCTGGCTGACAAAGACGACGCAGTGAAGAGGGGCAGCGGGTCGGACGTGCCAGGACCGGCAGCAGGTGAAAGGGTCCCGGCCGTGGGCGCACTGCCACCGCGGTAACGGAAAAAGCACCAACGTCGGACGTGCCAGGGCCGAAGCAGCGGAAGGGTCCCGGCCGTGGACGCGCAGCTGCGGCGAACAGCGAACGGGCAGAAGGTCGGACGTGCCAGGACCGGCGGTAGGTGAAAGGGTCCCGGCCGTGGACGCACTGCCACAGCGGTAACGAGGTACGACGTCGGACGTGCCGGGACCGGCACAGCAGGTCAAGGGTTCCGGCCGTGGACGCGCAGCTGCGGTGATCAGTGATGCATGAGGTCGAAGAAGCAGAGATAGCGAAGGGAGTGTTGAACGCCATCAGGATCGCCCGTTGACGGCTGATGTTCCGCCGCGCGGGTACCGCAGTCCCACGGATTGGAAGGTGGTCTACGGTCACGCATACGCGATCCCCGCATCCCCGCCCCATCGGGCGGCCGGTGCGGAAGAAACGGATCGGCCCCAGGGCCGATAGATGGTGTTGAACCTCGCGGGCCCCGG
>NZ_JBPXMD010000038.1:0-67872 GCF_051918855.1 Streptosporangium sp. H16 | reverse complement strand
TTGGGGCCGAGGGTCACCTTGACGGCGTCCGCGAGCTGGTTCATGCCGCGCTCGAGACCGCGCCGGGCGTCCTCGTTGAACGCGATCATTTTCGATGTCATTCCTGCTCCTGCTCTTGACGGGGCTCTCCGGGACGGCGCCCGCGACGGACGGCCCACCGGCGGGCGACCAACCCGCCGACGGACCTCGCCGTCCCGGCACACGCCGTGTGGTTGGCACTCTCCAGGGGTGAGTGCCAGGCGCTCCACCGCACTCTATCCACAACTTGCGTGTCACGCATATAGTGCGTGGCGCGCAATTTCGATAGGGTTGCCCCATGAACGACGACGCGATGGGCCTCCGGGCACGCAACAGCCAGGCCACCCGGGAGGCGATCGGCCATGCCGCGCTGCGCCTGGCCATCGAGCGAGGCCCCAACGGGCTGGCCCTTGTCCGCGTCCATGACATCGCCACGGCCGCGGGAGTCTCACCCCGCACCTACAACAACTACTTCTCCAGCAGGGCCGAGGCGATCTGCGCCTTCCAGGCCGACCAGTCCAGGCGTGTGGGGCAGGCGCTGCGCTCGCGGCCCGCCGGCGAGCCGCTCGACCAGGCCGTCACCGCGGCCGTGATCGAGCTCTACGGCGACCCCGAGCCCGACAAGGCCGGCCTGCGCATGATCATGTCGACGCCCGAGCTGGAGGGCGAGGCGCTGAAGGCGTTCACCATGGCGGAGGGCCCGCTCGCCGAGGCGATCGCGACGCGCACCGGCACCGACCCAGGACGCGACCTGTTCCCCGCCGTCACGGCCGCCGCGGTCGCCGGCGCCATCCGCGTGGCGGGGCGGCACTGGCTCGAGCCCGGCAACACCGAGTCCTTCGCCACCACCCTGCGCCGCGCCCTGTCCTGCGTCCTGCCCGTCGCGCCGCCCGATGCCCCGTCCCGGCGTCCGGGCGGCACCGGGTGAACGGCCTCGTACCTGAACCGAGGTTCACCTCAGGCTAGGGTTGGCCCATGCCGGAACCCGCGACGATCGCCGAGGAGCTGACCATCGGCGAGCTGTCCGAGCGCAGCGGCGTGCCCGCCTCGGCGCTGCGCTTCTACGAGCGGCGCGGGCTCATCGCCAGCCGCCGGACCACCGGTAACCAGCGCCGCTATCACCGCAGCACGCTGCGCCGGGTGGCGTTCATCCGCGCCTCGCAGAGCGTCGGCATGCCGCTGTCGGTGATCGGGGGAGTGCTGGGCTTCCTCCCCGAGGGTGTCCCGCCCACCCGGGAGTTCTGGCTCAAGGCGTCGGCGTGCTGGAGCGAGGAGATCAACGCTCGCATCGAGAAGATGGAGCGGATACGCGACCGGTTCACCGAGTGCATCGGCTGCGGCTGCCTGTCCTTCGAGCAGTGCGCGCTGATCAACCCCGGGGACACGCTCGCCGAACACGGCCCGGGTCCCCGCCGCCTGCTGGGTCCCTGACACCGGCCCGGCGGCGACGGGCGGAAAGCCGGCGGCCGGCACCGGGGACATCGGGCGCCGGGCAGGCTCGTCGGCAGTGAACGGAGCGCGATCGGCCGCACAAATATTTAAGGCTTGACTTATATAAGTACTAGATGAAATTCTCGATGCCGTGCAGGCCTTCGAGGCGCTCGGTGACCCGGTGCGACGCCGGATATTGGAGCTGCTCGCCGGCGGTGAACGGAGCGCGGGCGCGGTCGGCGGGGTCATCCGGACGGAGTTCGGGATCTCGCAGCCGGCGGTGTCGCGGCACCTGCGGGTGCTGAGGGACTCCGGCTTCGTGACCGTCCGCGCGGATGGCACCCGGCGGCTGTACGCCGTCGAATCGGCACCCCTGCAGGAGGTCGACATCTGGCTGGAGCGCTTTCGCCGGTTCTGGAACCGGCACCTGGACACGCTGGGCGCCGAGCTGGCGCCGCGGCGGACGCGGGCCCCGGAAACGGCGCGAGGACAGCGCCGGGCCGCCGCCCGCGGACAGACACCCCTCAACGAGGAACGAGGAAGACACGTGATCGACATCGTCAACCAGATCAACGCCACCCACCGGGAGATCGGCGACCTCCCGGTCGCCACCGGCCGAGGGCGGTCGCTGCTCCTGCGCCGCACCTACGACGCCTCGATCGAGGATGTGTGGAGCGCCTGCACCGACCCCGACCGGATCGGCCGATGGCTGGCCCCGATCGACGGCGACCTGCGGCCCGGTGGCACGTACCAGCTGAAGAACAACGCCGGCGGGACGATCCTGCGCTGCGAGGAGCCCCATCTGATCAAGGTGACCTGGGTCCTCGGGGAGGGCATGAACACCGAGGTCGAGGTCCGCCTCGCGCACGGCGAGGACGGCGGCACCGTCCTGGAGCTGGAGCACGCCTCTCCCGCCGAGATCGTCGACGAGCTGGTGCGCACCTACGGTCCCGGCGGCACGATCGGAATCGGCAGCGGCTGGGACCTCGCGCTGCTCGGTCTCGACCTGTTCCTGCGCGGCACCCCGTTCGACCCCGAGAGCTGGGAGGACGCGCCCGAGGTGAAGGAGTTGGCCACCCGCAGCTGCCACGCCTGGGGGCCCGCGATCCAGGCCGCCTGGGGAACCAGCGACGACGACCTCGCCGCGGCCATCGCGTTCGGGGTGCGGCACTTCGCCCCCGAGACCCCGGGGGACGACAACGGCTGATCGCCGCTGGACGCGGGCCGCACCGGCCTCGACCCGATCGGGCGAGGACGCCGGAACGGGCGAGACCGGGCCCGCGGCGGCCAGGGTCAGGGCCGCTCGTCCACGGAGATCGTGCCGGTGGCGCCGCCGGCCACGACGACTCTCTTGTGCTTCAGCCCGCGCATGAGGGATCCGTTCTCCGCGGTGGGGGGCAGGGGGTGACGGGGGCCCGCCAGAGGCCGGCCAGCGCGTCGATGAGCCCGACGGCGACGGCCTCCCAGCTCGCGTGGGCCGTTGACCCGCCCTCGTGCAGGGTGCGCTCGCGCTCGGCCAGCGCGTGCGCGAGGAGCAGGCGGGTCATGTCGCCGCGCTCGCGGTGCACCTCTTCCGGCAGGTTGGGCAGCAGCCGCAGCATGCCGTCCAGGGTGCGCCGCATCGACGGGGTCGCCACGGACTCCTCGGTGACGATCTGGCGCAGGGCGGGCACGGCGGTGACCTGGGCCAGGCAGCGGGCCCGCCAGCTCGGCACGCCCAGCGCGTCGAGGTGGTCGGTGGCGGGGCGTACCAGGCAGGAGATCCACGCGCGCAGGTCGGCGGAGTCGCCGATCGCCTCCAGCATGCGCAGCCGCCGCTCCTCGGTCTCGGTGGTGTAGCGGCGGATGATCGCTCGTACCAGGTCGGCCCTGGTGCCGAAGTGGTAACCGACGGCGAAGTTGTTCGCCTGCCCGGCGGCCTGGCCGATCTGCCGGTTGGAGACCTCGCCGACCCCGTGCTCGGCGAACAGCCGCTCGGCGACGTCCAGGATGGCTCCGCGCGTCTCCCGCGCCCGCTCCGTCCTGCCGGGCACGGTCTTGCCGTGTTTCGTCATGCCGGACGCGGTCCTGGTGGGGACGGTCTTTCCACGCTCCCTCTTGTCGTGCTCCGTCTTCCCGTGATCCGTCCGGCCGGGCACGGTCACCATCGGACCGGGACCTTCTCCAGCCCGCCGACCACGAGACCCTCGCGGCGCCTGAGCTCGGTGGCCGGGACGGCCAGCTCCAGCGTGGGCAGCCGCTCCAGCAGCACGCCGAGCACGGTCTGCAGCTCGGTGCGGGCCAGCGCCTGCCCCAGGCAGGAGTGCGGGCCGGCACCGAAGGTCACGTGCGGGTTGGGCGAGCGGTCCAGCCGCATCTCGTCGGCGCCCTCGAACTGCCTCTCGTCCCGGTTGGCCGAGGCCATGCTGCACACGACCGTCGTGCCCGCGGGCAGCTCCTCCTCCGCCACCGTGACCCCCTCGCTGAGGTAGCGCGGCATGCCGAAGCCGGGATTGGCGTCAAAACGCAGCACCTCCTCCACCGCCGAGCGGATCAGCGTGCGGTCGGCCAGCAGTGCCTCCCAGCGAGAACGGTCGGCCAGCAGCATCGACACCATCTTGCCGATCATGTTGGCGGTGGTCTCGTGCCCGGCCACCAGCAGGCCCTTGGCCGTCATCACCAGCAGCTGCTCGGTCAGCCGCCCGTCCAGCCCCTCCACCATCGAGGCCAGCTCGCTCAGCAGGTCGTCGCCCGGCTCGGCCCGCTTGGTGTCGACGTGTGCCATCAGATAGGCGTCGAACTCGCCCTGGGCGGCGTCGATCTCCTCCTGACCGAACCTGGTCATGCTGAGCATGGTGTCCGACCAGTACGCGAACCTGTCCCGGTCGGAGTCGGGCACCCCGAGCAGGTCGCATATCGCCCACACCGGCAACGGGAAGCCGACCGCGCTCACCAGGTCGGCGGGCTCGTCCTGGGCGACCATCCGCTCGACCAGCCGCTCGGCCATCGCCTGGATTCTGGGCCGCATCGCGATGACCCGCTTGGCGGTGAACGCCTTGCCCACCAACTGCCGCCACGCCCGGTGGGTGTCGCCTGTCATGTCGCCGCCGCTGTCGCCGCTTCGACCGAACACGCCGCCCGACTCGTTGGCCGTCACCCGCGCCGCCCCCTCGGCGTCGAGCCGGCGGGTGAAACGCGGGTCCGACAGGACCTCCTTGACGTCCTGGTAACGCGTCAGCAGCAGCGCGGTGTCCCCGCTGGCCAGCCGGATCGGCGCGACCGGGCAGCTCTCCCGCAGCTCGGCCCACTCCCGCGGCGGCTCCAGCGCGCTGGGGTTGCGGAAGGGGTATTCGGGCGCCTCGGCGCTGGGCTCGCTCAAGATCACTCTCCCTCGGGATCGCGTTGGCGCCATTTAAGTCGCCTGACTTATTCAGGTCAAGTGACTCGAATTCGCTCCTCGCCGGAACCTCCCGAGCGCGGCGACTCCGGCCGATCATCGACCATGACCGGACGGTACTTCGCGGTGCGATAATCGTGAGCCGTGACTGACAACCGCGTCCCTCCTCCCTTCGTCGGCGACGAGCGCGCCATGCTGAACAACTGGCTCGACTGGCACCGCGAGACCCTGGCCGTCAAGTGCGCGGGGCTCTCGGAGGAGCAACTCCGAGAGCGCTCGGTGCCGCCGTCGACCCTGTCGCTCCTCGGCCTGGTCCGTCACATGGCGCACGTGGAGCGCGCCTGGTTCCGCCGCGTGCTGAACGACGAGGACGTTCCCCTGCTTTACAAGACCGACGACCCCGACGCGGAGTTCAACGACGTGGACACCGCCTCCGCCCAGGAGGCTTTCGCCACCTGGCAGGCCGAGATCGAGCTCGCCCGCAAGCTCTCGGCCGAGGTGCCGCTGGACGCCGTCGCGAAGCGGCAGCGCCACGGGCAGGACTGCTCCCACCGCTGGATCCTGGTCCACATGATCGAGGAGTACGCCCGGCACAACGGCCACGCCGACCTGCTGCGCGAGCGGATCGACGGTTTCACCGGCGAGTAGGCGTCCTTCCCGGCGAGGCCGGCAGGAGTGCCGTCACCCAGGTGCTCCGTGACCACCACCGGCGTGGTGATCGTGACCTACGAGCCGGCCGGGTTTCCTCGCGTCGCCCCTCGGGCGATCCCGGTCGAGGGAGAACCATCGTTTTCGAAGATCGGGAGGTGCGACGCGGCGGCCACGTCACCCATCGCTCCCACGGGCACGCCACGCGGACGGCACGGGCGCGAGCTGCCATCTTTGTCGCCGCCCGGCAAACGGACTACCCTCGCCCGTGACCAGTCCGAACGGACCTTCGAGTCCACGAGCCGCCGCGCGACCAAGATCACACCCGCCACCTGTTACACCATCCCGATGGGCGCGTTTGTGCGAGCCGCACAACTCCGGCCGCGAAACACGCTTAGTCCCCGCCATTCCGGTATCCGGAGGCAGTCGAGAGGATGTACCCCGGTTACGGCGGGGACGACCGCCGTGTTCACCGTCTTCGAAAGGCCCGCTCAGTGTTCAGTCGTGTCGCCATCGTCAACCGCGGTGAAGCCGCCATGCGGCTCATCCACGCCGTTCAGGACCTAGCCGCGGAGACGGGCACACGGATCGAGACCGTCGCCCTGTACACGGACTCCGACCGGACGGCCACGTTCGTCCGGGAGGCGGACATCGCCTACGACCTGGGACTCGCCGCGGACCGGCCCTACCTGGACCACGCGGTCCTCAGGAAGGCCCTGGTCGAGACCGGTGCGGACGCGGCCTGGGTCGGCTGGGGCTTCGTGGCGGAGGACCCGGCGTTCGCCGACCTGTGCGCCGAGATCGGCGTGACGTTCGTCGGCCCGAGCGCCGAGGCGATGCGCAGGCTGGGCGACAAGATCGGCTCGAAGCTGATCGCCGAAGAGGTCGGGGTGCCCGTCGCGCCGTGGAGCCGAGGTCCGGTGGAGACGCTGGAGGAGGCGAAGGCGGCGGCGGAGCGGATCGGCTACCCGCTGATGCTGAAGGCGACCGCGGGCGGCGGCGGCCGCGGTATCCGGATGGTCGCCGACGCCGACGAGCTGTCCCAGGCCTACGAGCTGACGCGCCAGGAGGCCGCGCGGGCGTTCGGCAGCGGTGTCGTGTTCCTGGAGCGACTGGTGACGGGCGCCCGGCACGTCGAGGTGCAGGTCATCGCCGACGGGCAGGGCACCGCGTGGGCGCTGGGCGTGCGCGACTGCTCCGTGCAGCGGCGCAACCAGAAGATCATCGAGGAGTCCGCCTCCCCGGTCCTCGGCGCCGAGCAGGTCGCCGAGCTGAAGGCGTCGGCCGAGCGGCTCGTGCTCGCGGTGGACTACAAGGGCGCGGGCACCATCGAGTTCCTCTACCACCCCGGTGAGCGGCTGTTCGCGTTCCTCGAGGTCAACACGCGCCTGCAGGTCGAGCACCCGATCACCGAGATCACCACCGGCGTCGACCTGGTGAAGGCCCAGCTGCACGTCGCGGCGGGCGGCAGGCTCGAGGGGGACGCGCCGCAGGAATGGGGCCACGCCGTCGAGGCGCGCCTCAACGCAGAGGACCCCGACCGCGACTTCGCGCCCTCACCCGGCCGGATCGCGCGGCTGGCACTGCCCAGCGGCCCCGGCGTCCGGGTGGACACCGGGTTCAGCGAGGGCGACACGATCCCCGCCGACTTCGACTCGATGATCGCCAAGATCATCGCGCATGGCCGTGACCGTACGGAGGCGCTGGCCCGCCTGCGCCGCGCGATGTCACAGACGACCGTCATCATCGAGGGCGGCGTGACGAACAAGGGCTTCATCCGCACGCTGCTCGACGAGCCCGCGGTGATCGACGGGTCCGCCGACACCGGCTGGATCGACCGCGTGCGCGCCCAGGGCGCCCTCGTCGCGCACCGGCACTCCGCGATCGCGCTGATCGCCGCCGCCGTCGAGGCCTACGAGGACGAGGAGGCCGTGACGCGGCAGCGCTTCCTGGCCGCCGCGCACGGCGGCCGCCCGCAGTCGCAGCACGAGAGCGGGCGCGCGCTGGAGCTCAAGCTCCGCGACGTCGGCTACCGCGTCCAGGTCGCCCGCACCGGCGGCCACCGGTTCCGCATCGGCATCTCGGCGGGCGGCCCCCAGCACGCGGCCGACGTCGACATCGAGCGCTTCGACGAGCACAGCGGCCAGATCACCGTGAACGGCGTCCGCTTCAAGGTCGTCACGAGCACTCACGGCCCGATCCACCTGGTCGAGGTCGACGGCGTCACGCACCGGATCAGCCGCGACGAGGGCGGCATCGTGCGCTCGCCGGTGCCCGCGCTCGTGGTGGCCACGCCGCTGCAGGCGGGCGACGAGGTCGAGGCCGGCGCGCCGCTGCTCGTGGTCGAGAGCATGAAGATGGAGACCGTGCTGCGCGCGCCGTTCCGCGGCCGCGTGCGGGAGCTCGCGGTGTCGGTCGGCAGCCAGGTGGAGGCGGGCGCCCGCCTGCTGCGCCTGGAGCCGCTGGGTGACGGCGACGAGGCGGCCGGTCCCGCGGCCGAGGTGCGGGAGGTCGAGCTGGATCTGCCGGCCGAGCCGGTGGACGTGCCCGCGGCCGAGCGGGCCGCGCGCGGGCTGCAGGACCTGCGCAGCCTCCTGCTGGGCTTCGACATCGACTCGCGGGACGAGAAGCGCCTGCTCACCGGCTATCTGGCCGCGCGCTCCGAGCTCGCCGAGAAGGGCGAGCACGAGCCGGCCGGTGAGGTCGAGCTGCTGCGCCTGTTCGCCGACCTGAGCGAGCTGAGCCGCAACCGGCCCGCCGGAGAGGAGTCGAAGCCCGACTCCTCGGTGCACAGCCCCCGCGAGTACTTCCACACCTACCTGCAGTACCTGGACCCGGACCGGGCCGGGCTGTCGGAGAGCTTTCGGCAGCGGCTCACGCACGTGCTGTCCCGCTACGGCGTCGAGGGCCTGGAGCGCACGCCGGAGCTGGAGGACGCGGTCTTCCGGATCTTCCTGGCCCAGCGGCGCGCGTCCACCGACGTCGCCGTGGTGACGACCCTGCTGCGCCAGTGGGTCAAGGAGTCCCCGCCCGCCGAGGCGGACCGCGTCACCGTCGGCCTGGCGCTGGAGCACCTGGTCGCCGCCACCCAGGTCCGGTTCCCCGCCGTCGCGGACCTGGCGCGCGGCGTGGTGTTCGCCTGGTTCGCCCAGCCGCTGCTGCGCCGCACCCGCGCCAAGGTCTACACAGGCGTACGAAAGCACCTGCGCCACCTCGACCGGTACCCGGACGCGCCCGACCGCGCCGAGCGGATCTCCGCCATGGTCGCCAGCGCCGAGCCGCTCGTCCGGCTGGTCGGCCAGCGGATCGGCCGCGAGGGCGCGGACCCCGTGCCGCTGCTCGAGGTGCTGAGCCGCCGCTACTACGGCAACCGCGCGCTCAGCGACATCCGGGTGAGCAAGGTGGCGGGCTGCACGTTCGTCGTCGCCGACCACCGCACCGCGACCGGCAACGGCCGCGTCGTGGCCACCGCGGTCGACTTCCTGGCGCTGGCCGAGGCGGTCAAGGCGGTCGACGAGTTCGCCGGTGACGGCGAGCTGGTGGCGGACATCTACCTGACCTGGTCGGACGGCCCGAGCGACCCCGACGAGATGGCCGCGCGCCTGCGCGAGGTCATGGTCGCGCAGCAGCCGTCGAACCGGGTCGGCCGCATCGTCGCGACCGTCGCGGGCAACAGCGGCGCCGTGATGCACCACCACTTCACCTTCCGGCCGTCCGCGGACGGCTTCGCGGAGGAACGGCTGCTGCGCGGCCTGCACCCGCGCATCGCCGAGCGCATGCAGCTGGAACGGCTGCGCGACTTCGACCTCACCCGGCTGCCCGCCCCCGACGAGGAGGTCTACCTCTTCCGGGCCACCGCGCGGCAGAACCCGTCCGACGAGCGCCTCGTCGCGCTGGGGCAGGTCCGCGACCTGACCCCGCTGCGCGACGACGAGGGCAGGCTCGTCGCGCTGCCCGCGGCCGAGAACATCCTGGCCACGTGCCTCGACGCGATCCGCCGGGCCAAGAAGCCCGGGGCGAAGACGTCCGCCACCAACCGGATCGTCATCTACGTGTGGCCGCCGAACGACCTCTCGCCGGAGGACCTGAACACCGTGGCGAAGCGCGTGCTGCCGACGACGGCGGGCGCGGGCCTGGAGGAGGTGCTCTTCCTCGGCAGGCGCCGCGACGGCGCCACCGGCGAGCTCGTCGACATCGCCGTGCGGATCGGCTATGACGTGGGCTCCGGCGTGCAGCTGTCCGTCGTGCCGCCGCCGACCGAGCCCATCGAGCCGCTGGACGACTATCGCCAGGAGGTGCTGCGCGCGCACAGCCGAGGCACGCACCACCCGTACGAGCTGACCGCCATGCTCGCCGGGCCGTTCGGCTCGTTCACCGAGTACGACCTGGACGAGCGGTCGGAGCTGGTGCCGGTGAACCGGCCCAAGGGGCGCAACACCGCCGCGCTCGTCGCGGGCGTCGTCAGCACGCCCACGTCGCGCCACCCGGAGGGCATGACCCGCGTCGTGCTGCTGGGCGACCCGACGAAGGCGCTCGGCGCGCTGTCCGAGCCCGAGTGCGCGCGGGTGATCGCCGCGCTCGACCTGGCCGAGCGGATGCGGGTGCCGCTGGAGTGGTTCGCGCTCTCCGCGGGCGCCCGGATCTCGATGTCGTCCGGCACCGAGAACATGGACTGGGTGGCGGCCGCGCTGAAGCGGATCGTGAACTTCACCCAGGACGGCGGCGAGATCAACATCGTGGTCGCGGGCATCAACGTCGGCGCCCAGCCGTACTGGAACGCCGAGGCCACGATGCTCATGCACACCAAGGGCATCCTGGTGATGACGCCCGACTCCGCGATGGTGCTCACGGGCAAGCAGTCGCTCGACTTCTCCGGCGGCGTGTCGGCCGAGGACAACCACGGCATCGGCGGGTACGACCGGATCATGGGCCCGAACGGCCAGGCACAGTACTGGGCGCCGGACATCCGCGGCGCGCGGGAGATCCTGATGGCGCACTACGACCACAGCTACATCGCGCCGGGGGAGAGCCGGCCGCGCAGGACGGTCACCGGCGACCCGGTGGACCGTGACGTGTCGACGTTCCCGCACAGCGTGCCGGACAGCGACTTCACGACGGTGGGCCAGATCTTCTCCGTCGAGTCCAACCCGGACCGCAAGAAGCCGTTCGACATCCGCACCGTCATGCGCGCGCTCTCCGACCAGGACCACCCGGTGCTGGAGCGGTGGGCGGGCATGGCCGACGCGGACACCGCCGCGGTCTGGGACGTTCACCTCGGCGGCCGGCCGGTGTCCCTGCTGGGCATCGAGTCCAGGTCCGTGCCGCGTCGCGGGTTCCCGCCCACCGACGGCCCGGACACCTACACCGCGGGCACCCTGTTCCCGAGGTCGTCCAAGAAGGCCGCCCGGGCCATCAACGCCGCCAGCGGGAACCGTCCGCTGGTCGTGCTGGCCAATCTGTCGGGGTTCGACGGGTCGCCCGAGTCGATGCGAAAGCTGCAGCTGGAGTACGGCGCGGAGATCGGCCGCGCGGTGGTGAACTTCAAGGGCCCCATCGTGTTCTGCGTGATCTCGCGGTACCACGGCGGCGCGTTCGTGGTGTTCTCCAAGGCGCTCAACCCGAACATGACCGTGCTCGCGGTCGAGGGCTCGTTCGCCTCGGTGCTCGGCGGCGCTCCGGCCGCCGCGGTGGTCTTCGCGCGCGACGTGGACAAGCGGACCGGCAACGACCCCCGCGTGCTCGCGCTCGCCGCCGGTGTCGCGGAGGCGCCGGCCGCCACGCGGGCCGCGCTGGCCACCGAGCTGGCCGAGCTACGGTCGTCCGTGCGGGCCGAGAAGCTCACCGAGGTGGCCACCGAGTTCGACCGCGTGCACAGCATCCAGCGGGCGGTCGACGTCGGTTCGGTGGACATGATCATCAGCTGCGCCGAGCTGCGACCGAAGATCATCGAGGCGGTCGAGAGGGGCCTCGCCCGGCAGGTCTGACCCGGTCCCGGAGCCGGAGGCCCGCGCCTTCGCCGCGGCCGTCCTCCGGCCCGCGGAGGCCGAGCCCTCCGGTTCCGGCCGGCGGAGGCCGTGCCTTCCGGCCGCCGGCTCGAACGGGGAGTCGTGGGGCGGCACGCGTCGTGCCGCCCCACGACCGGGGTCGCCCGCGAGAAGACGGTTCGCGAGCGACGATTCCGCCTCGTGGCGGGAGTCCCACCTTCCGACCCCTCACCGACCGCTGCGAGGACTCCCATGGCCCACGACGGAACGCCGCCCGACACGACCGATCCGGAACCGAAGGCGAATCTCCGCCGCGCGTCCGACATCTGGCCGCTGATCCACGCCGAACGAGCGGCCCTCGCGGCGGACCTGGCGAACCTGACCGGCGAGCAGTGGACGACGCCGTCGCTGTGCACCGGGTTGACCGTGCGTGAGGTGCTGGCGCACCTCACCTCGGCGGCGAGCCTCACCCCGATGCGGTGGCTGGCGGGCGTGATCCGCTGCCGGTTCGACTTCGACAGGCAGGTCGCCATGCGGCTCGCCGAGCAGCTGGGGGCGACCGCGGCCGAGACGCATGACAGGTTCCGCCGCGTCGTCACGAGCACCACCAAACCACCCCTGCCGACCGTGGCGATGCTGGGCGAGACGATCGTCCACGCGGAGGACATACGGCGCCCGCTGGGCATCCGCCGCGATTACCCGATCACCGCCCTCACCCGGCTGGCCGACTACTACCGGGGTTCCGACCTCGTGGTCCTCGCCAAAGGACGGATCGGCGGCCTGCGACTCGCCGCCGACGACGGCCCCTTCAGGACCGGCTCCGGCGCGCTCGTGTCCGGCACCACCCTGGCGCTCACGATGGCCATGACCGGGCGCGCGGCGTACTGCGACGACCTCGAAGGCGACGGCGTCGCGATCCTGCGCGACCGCATGGGATGACATACCCCGGGGTGACCGCGCGTCCGGCGTGAACGGTCCCGCTCCCGTGCGCGCGGAGATCGCGGGGCACCCGGCCGTCTCGCGCGGACCGGCCAGGTGCCCCGCGCGGGTCAGCCGACGCTGGTGATGACGGCGAAGCGCGCGCCGTGGGGGTCGGAGAGCACGGCGAAACGGCCGACGCCCTCGATGTCCGCGGCGGGCGCGACGAGGTCGCCGCCGAGCTCCCGCGCCCGGACGACGGACGCGTCGCAGTCGGCCACCTCGAAGTACGCCAGCCAGTGCGGCCTTTCGCCCTCCTGGAGCGACATGACGCCTCCCAGGTCCTGGCTGTCATCCCCGGAGGTCGACAGCAGGAGGTACGGCATGTCACCGAACGTGATGTCCTGGACCTTCCAGTCGAAGACGGCCTGGTAGAAGGGGCGGACGGCCTCCGTGCCGGGGACGTACAGCTCGAGCCACGCCAGGGAGCCGTTCTCGGTGACGAGGTCCAGGCCCTGGATCGTGCCCGGCTGCCAGACGGCGAACCCGGCGCCGCCGGGATCGGTGAACCCGGCCATCCGGCCCTTGGTGAAGACGTCGTCCGGCGCGACGCGCACGGTCCCGCCCGCCTGCTCGACCGCCTTCGCCGTGGCGTCGGCGTCGGAGGTGTGGAAGTAGGGCGTCCACGCCGGCACCGCGCCCTCCTGGGTGAGCGGCCCGACGGCGGCGACGGTCTTGCCGTCGAGCTGGAAGAAGCCGTAACCGCCCGCCTGGGGACCGGCCTCCTGGAAGTGCCAGCCGAACAAGGAGGAGTAGAAGGCGACGGCGGCCTCGGTGTCGGGCGTGCCCAGGTCGATCCAGTTGGGGGCGCCGGGGACATATCGGGTGGTGAGCATGGCCTCTTCCTTCGATGCGTTCACGTGGCGGTGACCCGGCTCCGGGCTTCCGCGCGCGGGGGCGAAACCATCGGGCCGGTCGCCCTCAGCCTGCCAGACCCCACCGACATTTCCCTCTCCTCCGTACCCGATGCGCGGGCGGCCCGGGAACCACCGGCCCCGTCACCGCGAACACCGGCGAACGGACCTGCCGGCCGGCGTCGTGCGAGCCCCGTACGGACCTTCAGGTGAAGCGCCGGTAGGTGATGGGGGACGCGCCGGCCACCGTCTGGATCTTGACGTGGTCGCCCGGCTTCGGGGCGGCGATCATCTGGCCGTCGCCCATGTAGACGGCGCAGTGGGTCGCCGGATAGCCGAAGAAGACGATGTCGCCCGGCTGCGGCGGGCCGGTGATCGGCCGGCCGCTCGCCTGGTACCCGGCGGCGGTGTTGTCCCCGATCTTGATGCCCGCCTCGTTCAGCGAGACGTGCACCAGACCGCTGCAGTCGAACGCGTTGGGCCCGTCGGCGCCCCAGACGTAGGGCTTGCCGATGTGGCTCCTCGCGGCGGCCACGACGTCGGCTCCGGTGCCGTCGCCGGTGACCGTGTACGGGATCGCCTGGCCGCCCCCGCCCCCGCCCCCGCCTCCACTGCCGCCGCCCGAGCCGCCGCCGTTGTTCCCGGACGACGGGCCGCCGCCGTTGCCCTGCCCGCCGCCGCCTCCACCGCCGCCGCTCTGCGAGCCGGGTCCCGTACCGGCGAGCGTGGTGCGGAGCTCCTCCTCGGGCACCGGCACCCACCGGGTGGTGTGCCCGGGGCCGGGGACGAAGTCCTGGTCGCCCGCGGCCGGGATGGCGGAGAACACCGTGGTGTCGCCGAGATGCTTGTCGATCTCGCGCCGCGCGGTGGACAGCGCGGTCTCGGCCGAGTCGACGTGCCCCCGCACCTGGGACACCGCCATCTCGACCTGCCGGCCGATGCCCGGCTTGAGCTGCTCCTCGGTGGCGTGCGGGTTGCGGCGCCGGTATTCCGCCACCCAGGTCAGCAGGTCGCCGCAGACGCGCTCGGCGTCCGACCTCGCCGTCTCGACGGCGCCGGCGGCGGCGTCCAGGGAGTTCGCGCAGTCGCCCAGCGCGTCTCGCAGGGAACCGCCGGCCTTGTCGTACCGCCGCATGTACGCGACGAAGGCGTCGGCGGAGGCGCCCCTCCAGGCGGTGTCCACCTGGTTGACCGCGTTCCTCAGGAGCCTGAACGGCTCGGCGGACGAGCTGACCGCCTTGCGCCACCGGGTGGCGATCGCCCGGATCGCGGCGGGGTCCCCGTCCGTCTTCCTCACCAGCGCGGCCAGGGCCTGCCCCCCGGGCAGCGCCGCCACGGCGTCCATGTCGGTCATATGGTCGGAAGATGGCTCGTGGTGCCCCGCTCGGCCGCGGTCACGTTGTCCTCGATCGTGTCGAGGGCACGTTCGACGCCGTCAAGACGGCTCTTCACCGTGCCCAGCTCGCCGTCCGCGTACCCTTCGACCCGGCCGATCGCGTCGGCCAGCTCCCGGGCGCCGGTCAGGGTCCCGAAGAGCGACGAACTCGCGCCGCCCCTGGCGGGGAAGTCGTCGCCGACGGTGGCGAGCCTTCCCCCCTGGGCGTTCACCGTGACGCGCAGCTTGGCCAGCGCCTCGCGATTCAGGTCGAGGTTTCCCACCGGAGCCGACTCCCTCCGCCGTCGCCGAGATGCCACCCGCTCGGACGCCGGTTCGGCGCGTTGGCCGGTTGCCTGCCCACCGTCCGGCCATATCTACCAAGAAGCGATCATATCCAGCGAACCGTGATCATCGCAGTACGAAAACCTATCCGGCCCCGCGGTCCGCGGGTCGCGGTCCCGCCGGCGGCATGACGGTGGCCGACGAGGTGACCGCGACGGGCTCCGTGGCGGGTGCCGGACGGCGAGGGCCGCGGCGGTCACCCGTCGTTCAGTCGATGATCGCGGTGGCTTCCACCTCGACCAGAAGATCGGGCTCGCCCAGTGCGGCGACGCCCAGCAGCGTGATCGGCTTGACCGGGTCGACCCCCAGTTTCGCGGCCGCCCTGGCGACCCCCTCGCCCAGCAGCGGCATCTTGTCGGGGCTCCAGTCGACGACGTAGACGGTCAGCTTGGCCACGTCGTCGAAGGAGGCGCCGATCCCGGCCAGCGCGGTGCCGATGTTGAGGTAGGCCTGCTCGACCTGGGCGGCGAGATCGCCTTCGCCCACCTTGCCGCCGTCGGCGTCGCGGGCGACCTGGCCGGCCAGGAACACCAGCTTCGATCCGGTGGCGATCGACAGCTGCCGGTAGACCTCGGGCTTCGGCAACCCGTCCGGGTTGACCAGGGTGACGGCCATCGCTGCTCCTTCGTCTTCGTCCTCGGCGAACTCGGGCTCGGGCTCGCGTTCCATCAAACCATAGCATTGCTATGCAATATGATGACATGGTGAGGACGAGAAAATCGCGCGGTCGGCCCGCGGTCCGTCCTGCCCGTCGATCGCGCCGCGCGGGCGCTCCGGGCGCGATCAGCCCAGGCGGTGCTCGTACAGCTTCCGCAGTTCCTCGACGCGACCCTCGGGCCGGCGCCGGGGCTCGCCCTGGACGGCCGCGAAGAGCACCTCCAGGTGCGCCTGCCAGGCGGCGAGCGCCGTCGCGCGGAGATCGGCCAGTCGCGCGGGAACCGTCTGCGTCAGCACCACCCGGGTGCCCTGCGCGGGATCGTGCGCGAACTCCCAGCGCACCCGCCCCGCGGGCTCGCCGTCATGGAGCCAGTCGTACTCCAGGACGCGCGGCGCCCCGGCCTCCGTCACCGGGCCCGCGGGCACGTACGGGTTCGTGAGCCACGCCGGCGGCTCTGCGCCCGGCCGGGGGTCGTCCCGCTCGACGAGGACGTCCCACACCTCCTCGACGGGCTTCCACATCAGGTCGCGCGCGAACCTCACGAGGTGGCTGTCGCCGCTCTCCCGCGTCTCGCCCTCGGCCAGCCCGAAGACCTCGACGTAGGCCCCGATGCGGTCGGCCCAGCCGGAGGGCTGCTCGGAAGGCTGCTCGGAGGGCTCGCCGTCCAGCCTGGCCAGCAGCGCGACCAGGCAGACGTCCCAGCCCGCCGCGGTGCGGCCCGCGGTCAGCCGGCCGGCCCACCCGCCTCCCAGCGTGTGGGTGAAGACGAGACGGCACCCCGGCCCGTCGGGGAGCACCTCGAAACGCAGCACGTCCTGGTTCCAGCGGAAGGCGTACACCTTCGGGGGGTCGAACTCGAGGATCCGGCCGTGGGTGAGGTCGTCCCCGCCTTCGAAGGTGAAGCGCATCGCGGCGCCGACCACCTGCTCGGTCTCCACCGTCGCCGGGAACCAGTGGACCATCTCGGCCGGGTCGGTGACGGCCTTCCAGACCTTCTCCGGGGAGTGGGCCAGCCGCCGTTCGAAGCGCAGCACCGGCCGGTCGTCGACGGTCCGCAGGGTCGCCTGTTGTTCCTCCACTATGTTTCCCTTTCTTGGGTTTTGTCGGATTCCTGATGCCTTGTCAGGCCTCTTCCGGCATGGTGTCGAGGTGGCGTTCGAGCGCGTCCAGGCTGGTCTCCCACATGCTCCGGTAGGGCTCGAGCCAGGCGGCCATCTCGGCGAGCGGCTCCGGTCGCAGCCGGTACCACCGGCGCTGCGCGTCGTGCCTGACCTCGACCAGGCCCGCCTCGCGCAGGATCCTCAGGTGCTTCGACACCGTCGGCTGGGTCAGCGCGAGCCGCTCGACCAGGTCGCCCACGGGACGCTCGCCGGTGCGGAGCAGGTCGAGGATCTCCCGGCGCCGGGGCTCGGCCAGTACTTCGAATGTGGTTGCCACTTCGGCAATATAGCTGGATTGGCATATATCCTGTCAAGGAGCGTGGAAGGCGGTCCGGATGCCGCGCCCGGCGTACGGGATGGGAGTGCGCGCTCCGGCCGGGTTCCACGCGGGCGACGGGGCCGGCGGGGCGACCCGTGCGGCGATCCCGGGCCGGCCGGGGCGATTCGAGCCGTGGCGCCGGGGCCTCAGCGGGAGACGGTCTCGATCCTTCGCCTCCTGGCCATGACCACCACCACGATCGCGTAGAGGCCGAGCTGCACGACCGTTCCCGCCAGGGTCTGCCAGGGCACCGACCCCTGTTTCAGCGCCTCCGACAGGCTCCCGTCGGCTCCGCTGACCCCGAACGCCAGCACGTTGTTGGCCACGTGCAGGGCGATGGCGGCCTCCAGGCCGCCGGTCCGCACCGCCAGCCAGCCCATCAGCGCCCCGAAGGCGAAGACGTCGATGACGCCCCAGTCGATGTAGGC
This sequence comes from Streptosporangium sp. H16, assembly GCF_051918855.1. Lineage (NCBI taxonomy): Bacteria > Bacillati > Actinomycetota > Actinomycetes > Streptosporangiales > Streptosporangiaceae > Streptosporangium > Streptosporangium sp. H16. The sequence continues at coordinate 50,298 of NZ_JBPXMD010000038.1, read as the reverse complement.
GTGCACCGCGGTGAAGCCGGCGGCGCTCAGCAGGATGCCGGGCCACGGGTTGGAGAGGAAGGCGCCGAACGCCTGGATCAGCCACCCCCGGAAGACGTACTCCTCGGCGGCGGCCTGGAAGGGCACCAGGAGCAGGGTGACGGCCAGGGCGGGAAGGAAGCGCTCCCAGCCCACCCAGCCGAACATGTCGCCGAGGTTCTTCCCGGTGGCGAGGTAGGTGACGGCGACCGCGGCCTGGCCCAGCACCACGGCGCCGACCGCCACCGCCGTGCACCGCGCCATCCACCGCCACCGCAGGCGGCCCACGACCGAGGAGAGGGTGCCGGGCGGGCGCCGCTGGATCCACGCCACCACGCCGTACACGACGGGCAGTACGGCCGCGATCGCGAGCAGGTTGATCCCCAGGTCGAACACCGGATCGGTGAAGATCTGCCCGTCGGATCCGCCTATCTCGACGCCCGCGACCACGCCGGCCGTCGCACCGCCGAGGATGACGGCGAGCCCGGCCAGCATGAGGCCCGCGAGGCCCACGGCCGTGCCCAGCACCGGCCGCCACCAGGCGTGCAGGCGGGTGCGCGCCAGCCGGTCGTAGCGGCTGCCGGGCGGTGCCGGCACCAGCCAGGGGTCGTGCCGGGACGGGGGCGGGAAATGCTCCACGGGTACGCCGGACGCGTCGGGAGCACCGGGAGCACCGGGAACGCCGAACCGGTGGGGCGGCGGGCCGGGAGGCTGGGCGGGGGGCTGGAGGGGCCCCGCCGCGGGCCGAGGGTCCTGGGGGACGTGCATGGCTTCGTTCCGTTCCGATGGATTCACGGAGTTCATGAGGGTTCATGAGGGTTCATGAGGTCGGAGGGCGGGACGCGCCTCATCGAGCTCGACGCTCCGCCCGGGATCCCGGTCCCCTTCGGGCACAACGACACCCGACGCCGTTCGGTTCCGCGCCGTTCCCTCCGGGGACGCCACGGGGCCTCGGCGGGCGATCCCGGTGGAGGCCCCGGCCCTGAGCTCTCGGAATCCGGTTTGAGCTGGTGTTTCGTGGATGGATCTCGCGGGGTGGGGTAGGTCGTCGATCAACGTCCACGACCGGTCGGCAACCTCCTCGGGGCCGAGGCCGGGGTCTCCACACCGGAGGGATCGAGATGAGTGAATACGAGCGTTCCCGTACGATCGCCGCACCGCCGGAGGTGGTGTTCGATCGGGCGGGCGATGTGGACAACCTCGACGAGTGGCTCCCGCACGACCTGCACGTGCACCCGGGAGACCTGCCCGCGGTGACGGTGCACGATGACACCGGCGGGCAGGACTCCACCGGGCAGGACTTCCGCGCGCTGCTGCGCACCGAGCGGGACCAGCTCCGGATGGAGTGGGGCACCCGCGACGACGGCAGCTACGCCGGGTGGCTCCAGGTGGCCGGCATCGGCGACGCCGAGAGCGAGGTGACGATCCACCTGTCCTTCTTCGACGAGGCGCACGCCCCGCCGGGCGCCGCGGTCGACCGGGCGCTCGGCGACAGCCTGGAGCGCCTCGCCGGTCAGGTCGACCGGCGAGGCGGCTGATCCCCTCCGGTGGCCGCGGGTGGGCGGCCGTACGCGACCGTACGCCGGGCCGGTCCGGCTCCGGCGGCCGGGCGGCTCGGCGGGCACACGACACCGTCCCAGCCGGGCCGCCCGGAGTGCCGGCCGCGTCCCCGAGCCGGCCCGCGTCACGTCCGGGAAGATCACGCCCCGCGGACGTTGGTCATGATCGCGTAGACCGAGCTGGAGGCGGTCATGAACAGCCAGTTGCGCTTGAGGCCGCCGAAGACCAGGTTGGAGGTCTTCTCGGGAAGCCTGAGCCTGCCGATCAGGGTGCCGTCCGGGGCGAAACAGTGCAGCCCCTCGTGCGTCGCCGCCCAGATCCGGCCGGCGGTGTCGAGCCTGATCCCGTCGAGGCCGCCCGCCGAGCATTCCGCGAGCACCCTGCCGTTCTCCAGCGCGGCGCCGCGCACGTCGAAGACCCGCAGATGCCCGTGGCGAGTGTCGGCGACGTAGAGCAGGGACTCGTCCGGCGAGAAGGCCAGGCCGTTGGGGCGGGCGAAGTCGTCGGCCACCGCCGTGACCTCTCCGGTGGCGGGGTCGAGACGGTAGACCTGGTCGTTGCCGATCTCGCTTTCCGCGCGGTGGCCCTCGTAGTCGCTGGTGATGCCGTAACTGGGGTCGGTGAACCAGACGGAGTCGTCCGACCTGACCACCACGTCGTTGGGGCTGTTGAGACGCTTGCCCTGCCAGCTGTCGGCGATGACGGTGATGGAGCCGTCGTGCTCGGTACGGGTCACCCGCCGGTTGCCGTGCTCGCAGGAGATCAGCCGGCCCTGCCGGTCGAGAGTGTGACCGTTGCTGTACCCGGCCGGGGCGCGGAAGGGGCCGACGTTCCCGGTCATCTCATCCCATCGGAGCATCCTGTCGTTGGGGATGTCGCTCCACAGCAGATAGCGGCCCGCCGCGACGTAGGTGGGACCCTCGGCCCATCGGCAACCGTGGTGGATCCGCTCGATCCGCTCGTCGCCCCCGACGCCGACGAACCGTTCGTCGAACGCCTCGAACTCCGCTGGGATAGATTCCATCATGCAATCCTCCTTGATCACAGAATATGATACGGCGATGGATAAGATTGACAAGACGTTGGTCAGCCTCCTTCAGGTCGATGCCGGTCAGTCTTACGCCGCGCTCGGCGCCGCGGTGGGGCTGTCGAGCGGCGCCGCGCACGAGCGGGTGCGCAAGCTGCGCGAACGGGGGCTGATCCGGCGGACGACCATCGACGTCGATCCCGTCGCCGCGGGCAGGGGCGTGTTGTCGTTCGTGCTCGTGGAGGGGGACGCGTGGATGGGCGCGTCGGGCGAGGCCCTGCTGGCGATTCCCGAGATCGAGGAGGCGCACGTCATCGCGGGCCCGGCGTCACTGCTGGTCAAGGTGCGTACGGCGAGCACCCGGGAACTGCAGGAGGTGCTGCGCGGGATCTTCCAGATCGAGGGGGTGACCGGGACGCGAACCATCATGGTGCTGGAGAGCTTCTTCGAGCGTGGCCTGCATGTTCCTCACTAGGGTGTGCGAAGGCCTCGTGACCTGAGCTCGCCTCCCCGGAGCCGGAGCCGGAGCCGGAGCCGGGGCCAGGGCAGAGGGCCTCACCGGGAGCCGGGACGGGCGGGCGTCGCGTTCGGGCCGGGGCAGCGGGAAGCCCTCGGCCGCCGACGCGCCGGTCACTACCGGCGGAGGTCCTCGCTGGTGCCGAGCCCGGAGCGGTGAGCGATGACGGCCAGCGCCGTGCGGTCCCGCGCGTCGAGTTTGGTCAGGATCCGGCTGACGTAGGTGCGTACGGTGGCCGGGCTGATGAAGAGCGCGGCGGCGATCCTGTCGTTGGTCTCGGCATGACCGATGCGGGCCAGGACGGCGAGTTCCCGTTCGGTCAGCGTGGCCAGCCGCGGGTCCGGCTCCGGCGGTCGCGGGGTCTGGGCGAGACGTTCCATGACGCGCCGGGCGATCGCGGGGGAGAGCACGTTGCCGCCTCCCGCGGCCGTGCGCACCGCCTTGCGGAGGTCCTCCGACGGGGTGTCCTTGAGAAGGTAACCGGCGGCTCCCACGGTGACGGCCTCGACGATGTCCTCCTCGTCGTCGAACGTGGTCAGGATCAGCACCCGCGAGCCCCTCAGGGACTCGTCGGCGCGGATGGCCGCGGTCGCCTGGAGCCCGTCCATGCCGGGCATGCGGATGTCCATGAGCACGACGTCCGGGTGGAGCTCCCGGACGCGGGAGAGCGCGGCACGCCCCTCCGAGGCCTCACCGACGACGGTGATGCCCGGATCGTTCTCGAGGAGTGTCCGCAGTCCCGCTCGCACGAGCTCCTGATCGTCGACGATGACCACGCCTATCATGACGTCCTCTCCAGGGGGAGGACGGCCCGGACCGCGAATCCCGCGGACTCGCGTCCGGCCGTCAGGGTGCCGCCGAGGGTCTCGGCCCGCTCGCGCATCCCGGCGATGCCGTGTCCCGAGCCGATGCCGTGTCCCGAGCCGATGCCGTGTCCCGAGCCGATGCCGTGTCCCGGGCCGACGCCGTGACCTGAGCCGATGCCGTGTCCGGGACCGATGCCGTGTCCGGGACCGATGTCGTGGTCCGGGCCGCCGTCACGGACCTGCCCGGGACCGTCGTCGACGACGGACAGGCGCAGGACCGCGCCGTCGTCGAGCGCGGTGATGCGGGCACGGGTGCCGCGGGAGTGCTTGACGATGTTGGTGACCGCCTCCTGGACGATCCTGAACGCCGAGGCGTCCACCGTCGCGGGAAGCTCGGCGGTGACGCGCATCTCGATGTCGATCTCGATCCCCGCGGCCGCGGCGGTCTCGCGGAGTGTGTCGACGCTGGACAACGAGACGACCGACCTCGCGTCCTCGTCCGGGGTACGGAGCAGGGCGACGGTTCTGCGCAGCTCGCTCATCGTGCGGGTGGTGGTGGACTTGATCAGGTCGAGAGCCGCCCGGGTCTGCGACTCGTCGCGGCCGAGCGACTCGCGGGCGACATCGGCGTGCAGGGAGATCACGGAGGTCGTGTGGCCGATCGAGTCGTGCAGATCACGCGCGATGGCCAGGCGTTCGGCGTGCAGCCGGGCGTCCGCTTCCTGCCGGTACCGCTGGGCGGTGAGCTCGGCGATCCGTCTCGCTCCCGCCTGCGCGTTTCGCCGCGATCTCAGGCTGTCTCCCAGGGCGATCGCCGCGGCCATGAGCAGGATGTGCCCGGCCAGTTCGTACCCGACGACGAACGAGAAGTCATCTCCCTCGGCCAGTCGGAAGAACAGCGAGACCGCGATCACGACGGTGGCGGTGACGACGGCATGGACGAGACGGCCGAACTCGGCCGCCGAGAACAGCGCCGCGGCGACGGGGACCGCGATCCCGACGGCCGGATAGCCGGCGGCGTAGTAGGCGAACAGTCCCAGGGCGGTGACGGCGAGCACGGTCACCGGGTGGCGTCGCCGGGCGAGCATCAGCGCCCCCAGCCCCACGGCCCACAGATGGGCGATCGCGTCCGGGCTCTGCCGTCCTCCCTGGCCGGCGGAGATGACGATCGACACGATGAGAGCGACGCCCGCACCGATCAGGGCGTCGACCGCCCAGGGCGGAAGTCTCCTCAGTGCCTGCCCGTACCGCTCTTCGATCATGAATTCACCCTATGGCGCCGTCCCGTCGCTCCGCGTCCCGCGTGAGGCGACGCCGGCGGTCGCCTCTCGACGTACCGGCATCGAGACCGGAGACGGATGTGCCGCGTCCCCGGCGCTTCCTAGCGTGAGGCCATGACCTCTCGAAACGCCCTGCCGCGTCAACCGCTCGCCTCCAGACGCCCGGTCCTCGGGCTGCCCGTGCTCGCCGTGATCGGACTCGCTCTCCTCGCGGTGCCCCGGGTCGTGCTTCACGACCTGGACGTCATCCACGAGGGTACCTTCGTGAACGCCCTGTTCGTCTTCGTACCTCTGGTCGTCTGGATCGCGGTCGCCCTCTGGAGGAGGGTGCCCAACCCCTTCCTCACCCTCCTCGTCGTGGGCCTGTTCTACGGCGTCTTCCTGGCCGCGGGACATCAGCTGCTCTGGAACTCCGCGTTCGGCGGCAACCCGCCCACGCTCGGCGGAAACCTGAGCGACCTCGCCCCGGCCACGCAGTCCGCCATCCTGCGACTCTTCGCCGCGATCAGCAGTGTCTTCACCGGTGTGATCGTCGGAGCGATCACCGGCCTCGTCGCCTGGGGACTCGGCAAGGTCGTTCCCTCCGGCCCCCGGACGCCCTGAACGGGACGCGGCCCTCCCGGTGCCCCGGACCGGGCGTGACCCTCCCGGTCCGCCGGACGGGACGCGTGTCTCCGGCAGTGCGTGACGAACGGCGTCTTCCGCTGTTCAGGGGCCCCTATCGGCCCGGCCGCAGGCCCCCGGTTCCCGGAGGAGCGTGTCTAAACTGGTTCGCATGATCTCTCGGAGCGAACTGTTCGCGGGTGCCGCCACCTACTACGCGCGTTACCGGCACGGCTACGAAACAGAGATCATCGACTACATCGCGGACATGCTGGACCTCGACGACCGGGTACGGGTGCTGGACCTCGGGTGCGGTCCGGGCACGCTGGCGATCCCCCTCGCGTCCCGGGCCGGGGAGATCCTGGCCGTGGACCCCAGCGAGGAGATGCTCGCCGAGGGGGCCCGGTGGGGCACGCCCGGCATCCGCTGGCTGCGGGGCGACTCCTCGACGCTCGGGGAGCTGCCGCTCGGCCCGGTCGACCACGTCGTCATGGGCCGTTCCTTCCACTGGATGGAGCGCGAGCGGGTGCTCCGGTATTTCGACGGGCTGCTCCCCGCGCACGGGGCGGTCGTCCTGGCCGGTCCCACCACCGACCCGGTCGAGCCGCCCTGGGAGCCGGTGGTGCAGGCCGTACGGCAGACGTTCGGCCTGGAGTGGCGGGCGAACAGCGAGGAGTACGCCCAGAGCGGGCGGCACCACCAGGAGGTGCTGCGCGAGTCGGTGTTCCACCGGCTGGAGTCCCGGTGTTTCGTCCGTACGGTCCGGCAGTCCGTCGACGAGATCGTGGGGTTGCAGCTGTCGTTCTCCTACTCCTCGCCCGCGCGGCTCGGTGAGCGCCTGCCCGCGTTCACGGAGGCGGTGCGCGAGGCACTGGCCGCGGTGAACCCGTCGGGGGAGTGGCCGGAGGAGGTCGTCACCGAGATAGTCGTCGCGCGCAGGTCGTGACACGGGTCGTGACGGCCGCCGCACGCGTGTCTCGAACGCCCCGTTCGCCCGGTCGCGCCTCGTGGCGGCGCCGGGCCTGAGGGGCCCGCGGTGGCGAGAATGAATCCGGGGCGGTCCGGACGGCGACCGCCCCGGGGCCGACGGGGCCGGAAGACCGATCAGGTCAGATAGTCGCGCAGGGCCCGCGAGCGCGAGGGGTGGCGCAGCTTCGTCATGGTCTTGGACTCGATCTGCCGGATGCGCTCGCGGGTCACCCCGTAGGCGCGCCCGATCTCCTCCAGTGTCTTGGGCCGGCCGTCGCCGAGCCCGAACCGCATCGCCACCACCCCGGCCTCACGCTCGGACAGCGCCTCCAGGATCGTGTGCAGCTGCTCCTGCAGCAGCGCCGAGGCCACCGCGTCCTCGGGGGTGATCGCCTCGGAGTCCTCGATGAGGTCGCCGAACTCGCTGTCGCCCTCGGTGCCCAGCGGGCTGTGCAGGGAGATCGGCTCTCGCCCGTACCCCTGGACCTCGACGACCCGCTCCGGGGTCATCTCCAGCTCCACGGCCAATTCCTCGGGGGTGGGCTCGCGGCCCAGGTCGGTCGTCATCTGCCGGTGCACGCGCGCCAGCTTGTTGATCACTTCGACCATGTGCACGGGGATGCGGATGGTGCGGGCCTGGTCGGCGAGCGCCCGGGTGATCGCCTGCTTGATCCACCAGGTGGCGTACGTGGAGAACTTGAATCCCTTGGTGTAGTCGAACTTCTCCACGGCGCGAATCAGCCCCAGGTTGCCCTCCTGGATCAGGTCCAGGAACAGCATGCCCCGGCCGGTGTGGCGCTTGGCCAGCGACACCACCAGGCGCAGATTGGCCTCCAGCAGGTGGTTCTTGGCCCGGTGGCCGTCCTCGGCGAGCCATTCGAGCTCCGCGCGCACGTCGGGCTGGAGCCGGTCGCCGTCGTTGAGTCGTTCGGTGGCGAACAGCCCGGCCTCGATGCGCCTGGCGAGCTCGACCTCCTGCTCGGCGTTGAGGAGGGGAATCCTGCCGATCTGCTTGAGATAGTCCTTCACCGGGTCGGTGCTCGCCCCGACGGTCGCCTCCAGGGCTGCGGGCGCCTCGTCGTCGTCGGTCAGGACCAGGTCCTCTTCCTCAACCTCGACAACCTCAACGGTGCCTTCCACGGTGGCGGCTTCCATGGCGTTCACACCTTCCCCAGGTCTGGTCAGATACAACAACCCGTGCAGTTCAAGGTACGTCCCGCGACGGTGTGCTGTGGCGCCTGGCTCGCCGTCGCGTCCTTCGCTGGGAGCGGAGAGCTCCGCCGCCGGGATCTCTCGCGAAGGGCGCGGCTGTCCCGTTCGACGCCGAACGGTCGCCGGGCCGCCTTCCCGGCGGGGGAGGCGGCCCGGCGGATCTTCCGGCGACGCTGCGGGCGTTGCCGTGATGGTGGGCGGACGCGTGATGGTGGGCGGACGGGGGAGGGAGGGGGAGCGGAGGCCGGATCTCGCCGAACCCCGCCGGACCCCGCCGGGTCAGGGCGAACCAGAACGGATCAGGCCATATCAGGACGGATCGCGCCGGATCAGGCCGGGAAGTCGTTCGGGTTGACGCCGGTCGTCCGGGCGTTGCCGCCCCTGACCGGATTGAGGGTCAGGGTCCAGATGGTCGCGCTGGACGAGGTCGTGGTGAACCTCAGCTTGCTGGTGAAGCGCTGGTAGGAGGGGGAGCTGGTGAACCTGCCCCGGGAGGTGCTGAACCGGTAACCGGAGGTGAAGAAGATCGTGTAGGTGCCGTCCCTGACATCGCGGACGGAGGCCGTCGACCGGGCGCGGACGTAGATGCTGATCGCCTTGGACCTGCCGCGGACCAGCGTGACGACGGCGTCCCTGCGGGTGCCGTTCTTGACCTTCAGCGTGCCCCGCCCGCCGCTGATGCGGTCGTAGAGGATCTTTCCGTTACCCGGTCGCGCGGCGGCCTCGGTCGAGGAGACGGCGACGGTTTCCCGGGTCGAGGCGGTCGCGGGGGCGGCGACGGAGCCGGCCAGCAGAACGGACGCGAGGACGGCTCCCGCGAGGTGGCGTAAACGAATCATTGCGCAAATATGGCCAATTCCTGGTTGCCGGTCAAAGCAATTCACGCCCGCGGTGACTCTTTGGGTGATTTGTATAGGTATTTCGGTCCTCCGGTGAGCACCCGGGCGGTGTGCGGGCTCCGGCGGCCTCCGGTCCGGGGCCCCGCCTGCTCCGAGCCGCGGCACCGCCCGGTTTCGGCGGTCAATGTCGTTTTCTGGTGGTCTTCGAGGGGCGAGGGAAGGTCAATACAATTCGTCTGATGTCGATGACCCCGATGACCCCGATGACCCCGATGATCGCGAGGATGAAAGTCATGCAGTGGCCGGTACCTCGATCCGCGCGGGCCGGGGCACCGGTCGCGCGGGCCGCCCGGCGCGGCGCGGGTCTGGTCGCGGGGGGCGTGACGGGTGTCGCCGAGCTCTGCTTCCTGTGCGTCGCGGGCGGGCTGTTCGCGGTCCTGGCGGCGTGGCCCGCGGGCCGGCGCGCCGCCCGGCGCTTCGCGGCGGCGGGAACGGCACGGCTGGTCGCGCTGGAACGCGCCCGGCTGGCGGCGTGCTTCGACCACGGCACCGGCGTGTGGTCCGGCCACGGGACCGGCGGGGGGCCGGCGAGGAGCGCGTACGGCTACCTCGCGCTGCGGGCGGCGTTCGGCACGTTCGCGAGCCTGCTGACCTTCACCGGTCTCTTCGTCGGCCTGCTGTTCCTGGCCGGCGGCGTCGGGGAACTGCTCTCCGGCGCGTCGTCCCCGGTCCCGCTGCGGTATCCCGGCGTGCGCCTGACGGTCGACAGCGGGCCGCTGGGCACCGCCTACGGGCTGGTCCTGCTGGGGCTGGCCGCGCTGTGCGGCGCGGCGACGGTGGCCGCGGAGCGGCGGCTGGCCGCGTACTTCGCCGGTCCCGGGGAGCGGGAGGCGATGCGCCGCCGCATCGCGGAGCTGACCGCCACCCGCAGCGGCATCGTGCGGGCCGTCGACGACGAGCGGCGGCGCATCGAGCGTGACCTGCACGACGGCGTCCAGCAGAGGGGCGTGGCCCTGGGAATGCTGCTGGGCCGGGCTCGGCACGGCGCCGACCCGGCCGCGGTCGCCGCCCTCGTGGACCAGGCGTACGCGGAGTCACGCCGCCTCCTCGACGAGCTGCGCGGCGTGGCCTGGCGGATCTACCCGGCCGCGCTGGACGAGCTGGGCCTGCGCGCGGCCCTGGCCGGGGTGGCGGAACGGGCGGGCGTGCCGGTGACCGTCCGCTACGGTCTCGCGGAACGCCCGGTGTCGGAGATCGAGACGGCCGTCTACTTCGTGGCCCGCGAGGCCATCGCCAACGCCGCGAAACACGCGGGTGCCGGCGGCGTCCTGGTGGTCCTGAGCGAGGACGAGCACGCGGTGACCGTGGAGATCTCCGACGACGGCCGGGGCGGGGCGGATCCCGCCGGCGGCGGGCTGTCCGGGCTGGAGCGACGGGTTCTGGCGCTGGACGGCGCCTTCGAGGTGGACAGTCCCCCCGGTGGCCCCACCAGGGTCACGGCGACGCTGCCCCGCGGCGGGTCCGAACGCCCGGAGCCGTCATGAGGCTGGTCCTCGCCGACGACTCCGTGCTGTTCCGCGAGGGCCTGGTCCGTCTCCTGGAGGAGGCGGGTCACGAGGTGGTGGCGGCGGTGGGCGACTCCGCGGGGCTGCTCGAGGCCGTGGACGGGCACCGCCCCGACGTGGCGATCGTGGACGTGCGCATGCCGCCGGGCCAGGCGGGCGAGGGGCTGCGGGCCTCGCTGACGATCCGGGAGCGCCGGCCGGGCGTGGGCGTGCTCGTGCTGTCGCAGTACGTCGAGACGGCCTACGCCGCCCGGCTGCTCGCCGGAGCCCCCGAGGGGCTGGGGTACCTGCTCAAGGACCGGGTGACCGAGGTGGGCGAGTTCCTGGAGTCGCTGGAGCGGGTCCGCGCGGGCGGGACGGTCTTCGACCCGGAGGTGGTCCGGCGGCTGCTCGCCCGCACCACCCGCACCGACCCGCTGAGCAGGCTCACCCGGCGGGAGTCCCAGGTGCTGGAGCAACTGGCCCAGGGGCTCGTCAACGCCGCGATCGCCGAGCGCCTGCACGTGTCGCAGAGCACGGTGGAGAAGCACATCAACGCGATCTTCGACAAGTTCGGGCTGTCGCGCACCCCCGGCTACAGCCGGCGCGTCCTGGCCATCCTGCGCTATCTGGACGGCTGAGCGGCGCCGGGCGCGGGCGCCCGGCACGTCCGGACCAGGTGGCCGATCCGTACGAGGACCAGGACCACGCAGGCCCCGGTGGCGAGGACGAGCCAGAGCATGAAGGACGGGTAGATGTAGGCCACCTGCGTCCAGGTGATGTCCTTCCCTCTGGCCAGCAGCCCGAAGACGTCGGTGATCGTCAGGCACAGCACCCCCGGCAGCGCGTACGGCAGCAGCCGCGCCGCCGCGCGCCACGCCGGGTGACCGGCACGCCGCGCCGCCCACCGGCGGGAGCGGGCCAGCCCGCGGCCCGCCAGCAGGAGCGTCACGGCGGCGACCGCCGCGACGGCGAGGTCGATGATCAGGTACGGGGGGATCGAGGGGGGCGCCTTGGGCTCCTGCCCCTCGGCCATGGCGACCAGCGCGTCCGCGACGGCGTCGCTGTCGCCGTACGTCGTGCCGGTGTTGGCCATCACCACGATGCCGTACCCCGACCGGGGCAGGAGCCTCTGCTGGGCCGTCGCGGTGAGCAGGTCGCCGCCGTGCTCGACGACCGGCGAGCCGTTTCCCGTCGTGCCGATCGCCCAGCCCAGGGCGTAGGAGTTTTTGATCTTGGACGGGGTGCGCATCTCCGCGACGCTCGCGGCGGAGACGACGCGGACGCCGCCCGGACCGGCTCCCTCGCCGTTCTGCATGATCATCCACTGGGCCATGTCCCTCGCGCTGCTGATCACCCCGCCGGAGCCGTTGCCGAACCCCGGGGGCTCGGGAAGGGCGAGCGTGGCGCCGAGCAGGTGGAGGTGGCCCCGCGCGCTCGCGGGGAGGTCGCGCTCGGTGTCGATCGTGGTGCTGTTCCGCATGCCGAGTGGGCCGAACACGTGTTTTCCGAGGTAACCGGCGAAGGGCACGCCGCTCGCCACCTCGACCAGGCGCGCGGCGACCTGGAAGTTGGTGTTGTGGTAGCTCCACCGCGTGCCGGGGTCGGCGGCCAGCCTCGCCCCCCTCAGCCGCGCGACGGCCTCGCGGAGTGATCGGGGCTGGGGCAGGCTCCTCTCGGGAAAGGCCTGGTCGGCCATGCCCGAGGTCTGGTCAAGCAACTGGCGGACGGTGATGCGGGCCGCCCGCGGATCGGCCATCACGAACTCGGGGAGCCGGACGCGCACCGGTTCGTCGAGCCTGACCACCCCCTTCTCCGCCAGTTGCATGACGGCCAGGGAGGTGAAGGACTTGCTGAGCGACGCGGTCGCCATGGGGGTGTCCGCCGTGACGGGATCGCCGGAGGAGGTACGGCCGTAGCCGGCGACGTGGACGACCTCGTTTCCCCTGGTGACGGCGACGGCGACCCCCGGCAGTCCGGTCGACTTCCGGTAGGCGTTCACGAAACGGTCGACGGCCGCGGGATCGATCTCCCGGAGGGCGGTATCCGTCCCCGCCGATGACACCGGCACCGATGACGCCGCCGTGAACGGGGCCGCTGCGAACGAGGCCGACGCCGACGACGCCGACGCGAACGGGACCGGTGCGAACGAGGCCGCCGTCAGAAGGGCCGTCGCGAACATGGCGGCGCGGGCCACCGGGCGGCGGCCGGCGAGACGCCGGGGGAGCGGGCTGTTTGTGATCTTGAATTCGGGCACCAGTCGACGCTACGAACACCGCTACGCCCGGACCATTGTGAGATCCCTCCGCGTTCCCCTGCGAAAAACCACAGGTTCCCCGGGTGCCGGGACTCCCTGCCGTCCCGCACTTGCGGGCCGCGGGAGACCCGCGAAGCCGGGAGACCTCGTGGCGGTGGGAAACCCTCCGACGCTGGAAAGAAACATCGGACCGTTCCAGGAGGGCGTGCTCGCCCGCGATCCAGATCGACTCACCTGTCAGCCTCTGCCGGTCGATATATCGTTCAAAGCCATTCTGTAGGCATATTTTTGCGAAAATAAGTAGAAACATTGCGGACATCTGTCCGCCATCTTATGGTGTGCACAGCGCCGTTCGCCGACCCCCCCCGGCGACGGCGGTATCCTCCCCGCCCCCACCCGGCTGGATCGCGGTGACCGCACGCCCCGCCGGCCGCGGCGATCCGGCCCCGCGTGACGAAGGGTCAGCCGATGAAGACATCCGATCAATCTGTCAGCCGCTTACGCCATACTGGGCGACGCGCCCAGATCGTCCTCGCGCTCCTGCTGGCCGCCCTGTGCTGGGCCGGAGCCCAGGCGCCGCTCCCGGCGCGCGGCGCGGCCGTCCCCGAGCAGTCTTCCAACGTCCACCTGTTCTACTACTCCTGGTACGGCAATCCCCAGACGAGCGGTGACTGGCGGCACTGGCAGCAGGGCGGCCACACCCCGCCCGGCGACGTGGGCGCCGACCTGTACCCGAGCCTGGGCGCCTACGACTCGGGCGACTACGCGGGCGCCGTCACCAGGCACATGCAGTGGATCAAGCAGGCCGGGGTCGGCGTCATCGTCTACAGCTGGTGGGGCCGCGACAGCTTCGAGGACAGGCTCACCCAGGGCGTGATGGACGCCGCCGCGCGGTACGGCGTCAAGGTCGCCTGGCACCTGGAGCCGTACGGCGGGCGCACGGCGGCCTCCACCGTCGAGGACATCCGCTACATCAACACCCGCTACGGCTCCCACCCGGCCTTCTACCGGGACGCCGAGCACGGCAACCGGGCGGCGTTCTACGTGTTCGAGAGCCTGCGGATCACCGACTGGACCGCGCTCGACCAGGTCACCGCGGGCAACATCGTGCTCGCCCAGACCACCGACACGTCGAAGATCGCGCACTTCTCCGGCATGTACACCTACGACGGGATCGCCGGCGCCACCGCGCCCGGCTGGGCCGACGCGAGCGCGTACGCCAAGCAGAACAACCTGATCTGGGCGCCCTCGGTGGCCCCCGGCTACATCGACGACCGCGCGGTGCCCGGCAACACCACCCCGACCCTCGGCCGCGCCGACGGCGCCACCTACGACCTGGAGTGGTCCAACGCCCTCGACCCGGCCAAGGGCGGCCTGCCGACCTGGGTCTCCATCACCTCGTTCAACGAGTGGCACGAGGGCAGCTCCATCGAGCCCGCCGACTCCACCCCGCCCGCCGGGTTCGGATACCAGACGTTCGACGGCGCCTACGGCAGGACGGGGGCCGCGGCGGAGACCGCGTACCTTGACCGGACGAAGTACTGGGCGACGGAGTTCGAGACCCGCAGGGCCGGCGGCACGCGGGACACCCAGCCCCCGACCGCGCCGGGCGCCGCGCGCGCCGTCCCGGCGTCGAGCACGAGCATCACGGTGGGCTGGACCGCGGCCACCGACAACGTCGGGGTGACCGGCTACGACGTCTACCGCGAGGCGGGCGCCACCGACGTCAGGGTGGGCGGCACCGCGGGAACGTCGTTCACCGTCACCGGTCTCACGCCGTCGACCTCCTACAGCTTCTACGTGGTCGCCAGGGACGCCGCGCAGAACACCTCGCCGCCCTCCGGCACGGTGACCGCGACGACCGGGCCCCCGCCCGGGTGCTCCCCGGGCGCCGGTGACCTGGCCCGCGGCAAGTCGATCACCGCGAGCAGCACCACGCAGAACTACGTGGCGGCCAACGCGGTCGACGGCGACGCGAACACCTACTGGGAGAGCGCCAACCACGCCTTCCCCCAGTCGATCACCGTTGACCTCTGCGCGCAGGCCTCCGTCGGGCGCCTGGTGCTGAAGCTGCCGCCGTCCGGCGCCTGGGGCACGCGCACCCAGACGCTGTCGGTGCTCGGCTCGTCCGACGGCACCGCCTTCGACACCCTCGTGTCGTCGCGGGGCCTCACCTTCGACCCGGCCACCGGCAACACCGCGACCGTCACCTTCCCGGCGACGACGAAGAGGTACGTGCGGCTGAACATCACCGGCAACACCGGCTGGCCCGCCGGGCAGCTGTCCTCGTTCGAGGTCTACTCCTCCTAGACATCCCTCGTACGCGGCCGGCCGGGCCGGCACCGGAGCGGTGCCGGCCCGGCCGGAGCGCGCCTCGTCGGGCCGCGTCGTGGTCAGCCGCCTTGAGGTCCGGCCGCGTGGAGGGCCGCGTCGCGGTCGGGCCGCCTTGCGGTCAGGCCACGTGGAGGGCCCGTGGAGGTCGGGCCGCCTTGCGGTCAGGCCGCGTCGAGGCGGGACAGCTCCTCGGCCGACAGCTTCACGTCGACCGCGCCGACCGAGTCGCGGATGGTCTCCGGACGCGAGGAGCCCGGGATCGGGATCACCACCGGCGCCTTGGCGAGCATCCACGCCAGGCACACCCGCTGCGGGCTCACCCCGTGGGCCCGCGCGACGTCCTCGAACACGGCGAACCGCGAACCCAGCTCGCCGGCCCGCGAGATGCCGCCCAGCGGGCTCCACGGCAGGAACGCGATCCCCAGCTCCGCGCACAGCTCCAGCTCGGGCTCGCTGGAGCGGAACGACGGCGAGAACTGGTTCTGCACGCTCACCAGCCGCCCGCCGAGGATCTCGTTGGCCTGCCGAATCTGGTCGGGATCGGCGTTCGAGATGCCCGCGAAACGGATCTTGCCCGCGTCCAGCAGGTCGCGGATCGCCCCGACCGACTCCGCGTACGGGACCTTCGGGTCGGGGCGGTGGAACTGGTAGAGCCCGATGGCCTCGACGCCGAGGCGTTGGAGTGACGCGTCGCAGGCCTTCTTCAGGTGGTCCGGCGAGCCGTCCAAAGTCCACGAGCCGTCGCCGGGGCGCACGTGGCCGCCCTTCGTGGCGATCAGCACGTCGGACGTGTCGCCGCCGTAGCCGGCCACCGCGCGGGCGATCAGGGACTCGTTGTGGCCGACCTCGTCCGCGCCCACGTGATAGGCGTCCGCGGTGTCGATCAGCGTCACGCCCGCCTCCAGCGCGGCGTGGATCGCCGCGACCGAACGCTGCTCGTCGGGGCGCCCCTCGATCGACATCGGCATGCCGCCGAGACCGATCGCGCTGACCTGGACGTCGCCGATGCGGCGTGTCTGCATGGGAGTTCCTCCTCGGAGATCGGTTGGTACAGCTTTCACCCTCTCCTGCCCCGATTAAGCTGTCCAATAGAAGAAACTGATGCCTTTCAGCGATCCTGGTGATGAATCATGGAACTACGGCAACTGGAGTACTTCGTCGCCGTCGCCGAGGAGTGCCACTTCACCCGGGCGGCCAACCGGCTGCGCGTCGCCCAGTCCGGCCTGTCGGCCTCGATCCGCTCGCTGGAGCGCGAGCTGGGCGCCTCGCTGTTCCTGCGCAGCACCCGGCAGGTCGAGCTCACCCCCGCAGGAAGGGCGCTGCTGGTCGAGGCCCGGCGGGCGCTGTCGGCGACCGACGCGGCCAGGGACGCCGTCGCGGCGGTGCAGGGCCTGCTCCGCGGAAGCCTGGCCATCGGCTCGCTGCAGTGCCTGCACGCGGTGCACCTGCCGGCCGTGCTCGCCCGCTTCCTCGCCGCCTACCCCGGCCTGGAGATCCGGCTGCGCCAGGGGGGATCCGGCGAGCTGGTCGAGCAGGTGCGCGCCGGGCGGCTGGACCTGGCGTTCGTCTCCCGCCCGGCCCGGTGCCCCGACGACATCGTGGTCGGGCCGCTCGCGGACGAGCCGCTCGTGCTCGCCTGCGCGCCCGATCACCCGTTCGCGGCCAGGGAGAAGGTCGAGCTGCCGGAGCTGCGGGCGGAGCGGTTCGTGGACTTCCAGCCGGACTGGGGCACCCGGGACCTGGTCGACGAGGTGTTCGCCGCCGCGGGCGTCGAACGCCGCGTATCGCTGGAGGTGAACGACGTGCACTCGCTGCTCGACCTGGTGACCTTCGGCCTCGGCGTGGCGCTCGTGCCGCAGTCCTTCGCGGTCAAGACCGACCGGGTGCGCTTCGTCGGGCTCGCCGGGGCCGTGCCGGCCTGGGAGACCGTCACCGTGACGGGCGACCCGACGAGCGCGGCGGCGGCCGCGCTGCTGCGCGAGGTCCACGAGGCGAGGAGCGGCCGGATCGCGGCGGAGCCCGTCACCTGAGCGTGTAGTAGAGACCGATCTTGCCCAGTTCCGCGGTGGGGCCGTCCGCGAGGACGCGCACGACCTTCCCTCGCAGGTCCAGCAGGACGACCTTCATGGTCTTCTTCTCGGTCACGGTGCCGAGAAGGTGACGGTCACCCATCCATCCGTTGAAGGTCAGCCCTTTCCTGATCGGGATGACGGCCTTACGCGTCGCCGTGGTGGCGTCCCACACGCAGACGTCGCCGGATCTGTCGTGGCAGAAGGTCATGAAGACCGTCCCGATCGCGGTGTCCCTGACGTCGTCCCGCACCAGCTCGCCCACCTTCGGGACCGTCCGCAGCAGCGTGCCGTCCAGGCGGTAGAAGCGGACCGCCCCGTCCGGCCCGGCGTGGACGACCGAGGCCGAGCCGGCGCCCCAGACGTAGTCGGAGCGGTGGTCGTCGTCCGGCATCCGGGTGACGCGGGCGGTGCGCGAGGCCACGTCCACGATCACGAAGCCCCTGGAGCGTTGTTCCTTCCCGAGTCCCTCGTAGATCGTCAGCAGGATCCTCGTCCCGTTCCGGTCCCAGTGGGGGTTGAAGGTCATCAGCGGGGTGTCGACGGTCCTGATCTGGGTCTCCGGCTCGCCGGCCGGATCCACCACCTTGATCAGGTCGAACTCCTCCTGCGGAGGCTTGTAGTCCGGGTTGACGGCGACGCGCGCTCCCCCGGGGGCGGCCAGGGCAGTCATGAACGTCCCCAGGAACCTGAACTCCGCGGTGTCGCCCCGCCGGAGGTAGACGGGGGCGCCGCCCGCCCTCTCACGCGAGTCCCGGTAGGTGGTGACCCGCTCCGTGTCCGCGGGGTTCTCCCGCAGGGTGATCTTCGTTCCGGGGATCCGCAGGTCTGTCGTGGAGGTGGTGGGCATCGTCCCGATCGCCGGTCTCGCGGGCGGGGAGGGGGTGCCCTCCGTACCGCCCGCGACCACCTTCGCGGGTTCCTCCGTCCCCGCCGCGCGGATCGCGAGGACCGCGGCGCCGGAGGCCGCCGCGAGCGCCAGCGCGGCGAGGACGGCGATCACCGGGCGCGAGGGGCGCCGCCGTACCGGCGGGGGAGCGGCCTGCTTGCGGCCCTCGCCGAGTGCCTCGTGACCGGTCCCGTACGACGGCCGCTCGGCCGGATGGCCCAGAAGCCGCAGCAGCGCAGGCATGGCCGCCGGGCGCGCCCGCGGGTCCTTGGCCAGGCACTCGCCCACCAGCTCGCGCAGCTCGTCGTCCAGGGAACCGAGTACGGGCTCGGCGTTCAGGATCCGGTGGATCACCGCGGGCAGCGGACCGGTCCCGAAGGGTGGTTCCCCCGTCGCCGCGCACACCACCGTCGACGCCCACGCGAACAGGTCGGCCGACGGCCC
Organism: Streptosporangium sp. H16; assembly: GCF_051918855.1. Taxonomy (NCBI): domain Bacteria; kingdom Bacillati; phylum Actinomycetota; class Actinomycetes; order Streptosporangiales; family Streptosporangiaceae; genus Streptosporangium; species Streptosporangium sp. H16. The sequence continues at coordinate 31,930 of NZ_JBPXMD010000038.1, read as the reverse complement.
CGCCTCGCGCCCGTCGAACTGCTCGGGCGCCATGTACGGAGGGGTGCCGACCAGGTGGTCGGAGGACGTCGCGGTGGCGTCCAGCGCGCGGGAGATGCCGAAGTCGATCACCCGGGGGCCGTCGCGGGCGAGCAGCACGTTCGCGGGCTTGAAGTCGCGGTGCACGACGCCCGCCCGGTGGATGGCGGCCAGCGCGGTGACGGTCCCGACCGCGAGCCTGCGCAGTTCCGCCCCGCGCAGCGGTCCCCGCTCGTCGATCACCTGGGCGAGGCTGGGGCCGTCGACGTACTCGCTGACGATGTACGGCATGCCGTCGGCCTCGCCGTGCTCCAGCACCTGCGCGGTGCAGAAGGCCTCCACCCGGCGGGCCAGCTCGATCTCGCGGTGGAAGCGCGCCAGGGTCTGCTCGCCGCCGCCCCTGCCGAGCACCTTCACCGCGACCCGCGCCCCGGCGGGGGACTCCGCCAGGTACACCGTCCCCTGCCCGCCGCGGCCGATCCTGCCGATGACCCGGTGCGGCCCGATCAGATCGGGATCGCCGGGAGCCGGCGGCAGGACCCGGGTCATCCGGCCGCCGCGGTGAAGCTCAGGAAGGCCGTGTCGCCCCTCTTGAGGTCGGCGAGGACCCGGACGGACTTGCCGTACAGGTCGACCACCTCGATCTTGGAACCCTTCTTGGCGGGGTTCTGGAGAAGCAGGTGATTGTTGTTGAACCAGCTCACGAAACGGGCGTTCTCCCCGATCTCGATCGTGTAGCGCCGGTTGCCGCTCACCGTGTCCCACACGCACATGGTGTCCCCCTTGGGGCACACCGTGGCGAAGAGCGCGCCCGAGGGGGAGAACCAGCCGGTGTTGCGCGGCTGGCCGACCCAGTGCATCGTCCGGATGGTCTGCCCGTTCGGGCCGTAGAAGTCGACCCCGTAGCCCTTGCCGTCGTAGTATCCCCGCGCGACCGAGCCGTCCGGCGCGAACGTGGACGGAAACGTGTCGGCGCCGATGGACTCGGTGCGCACATGGGTGGCCCTGCGCGCCGCCACGTCCACCACCACGAACCCCTCCGACCGCTCCTTGCCCGGATCCCGTACCGACAGCAGGACCTTGGAACCGTCCTGCGACCACACGGGGTTGTACCCCTCCAGCGGTCGCTCGACGGTCTGCACGTTGAACTGGGAGCCGTCCCGCAGGTCGTGGATCCTCAGGTAGTCGAAGGACGACTCGGCGAACTTCCCGATCGGGTTCAGCGCCACCAGGTCGCCCTGCGGGGACAGCACCGGCTGCAGGGCGCTGGCCACCTGTCTGAACGTCTCCTTCCCCTTCTCCCTGGCGAGCGAGGCGAAGGGACGCTTGATGCTCACGTAGCCGCCCAGCTTGACCGGGTCCTTCGGGTTCTCGTGCAGGGTGATGCCCGTCCCCGGCAGTTCGATGTCCTGGGTGGCCTTCTCCACCGTTTCCCAGGGCGCCTCGGTGACGTTCGGGCTGAGCTGGGGCTGGGGGGTGAAGGCCGGGGCGAGCGCGCCCTGCACGGTGCTTTGGGCCGGGCGCGGGGCGGCCGCGGGCGCCGGGTCCCCCGACACCGCCAGGTAGACCGCGCCGCCGGAGACGAGGGCGACGGCCAGCGCGCCCGCGATCAGCAGCGCGGGGCGGGCACGCCGCAGCGGCCGGGTGACGGGAGTGCCGGGCGCTGACGACGCTGACGACGCTGAGGGGTCGAGGGGCGCCTGGTCGGAGGTGAGGAACCCGCCGACCAGGCGGAGCAGGGAGTCGCTCGCGGTCGGCCGCCGCGCGGGATCCTTGGCGAGGCAGGTCGTGACCAGCTCGCGCAGGTCGTCGGGGAGCGCGCCGAGGTCGGGCTCGTCGTTGACGATGCGGTTGACCGTGCCCGACATCGTCCCCGCGTCGAAGGGGGAGCGGCCCGAGGCGGCGAAGACCACGGTCGCCCCCCACGAGAACAGGTCCCCCTCGGGCCCGGGGGAGGTGCCCATGAGCCTCTCCGGCGCGCTGTAGGCGGGGACGTCGACCTTGCGGGTCGTGCTGGACGCGGTCGCCTCCAGCGCCCGCGCCATGCCGAGGTCGATCACCCGTGGCCCGTCGGGGCCGAACACCACGCTGTCGGGGCGCAGGTCGCCGTGGACCGTACCCGCCTGGTGCAGGGCGACCAGGGCGGTCATCGTCCCGACGGCCAGCCGGTGCAGCGCGGCCGCGCCCAGGACGCCCTCGGAGGTCACCGTCTCCCGCAGCGTGGGACCGTCGACGTACTCGCTCACGATGTACGGCCTGTCGCCGTCCACCCCGCCGTCCGGCCCGCTGTCCAGAACCTGCGCCGTGCAGAAGGCGGGTATCTCCCGCAGCGGCTCCATCGCCTCCCGGAACCGTTCGGGGCTCACGTCCGCGGGGAGCAGGCGCACCACCACCCGGTCTCCCGAGGGGGCCGTGGCGAGGTAGACGTCCTCCCCGAGCCGCCCAGCGACCTGGTACTCGCCCACGCGTTCGGGATCCCCCGCCCGTACGGGGTCGATATCGGGCATGGTCTGGCTTCCTCTCCGAGGAGTCCATTAGAGATCACCAATTATGAGGATTCGGCATCATAAAGTGGAGAATTCGGGAGAAGAGATGCGGACTTCTCCGGGCGCCGCGCTACACGGGTACGGCCGGGTGGATGTCACCCGCCCGAGGCGTGGTCCGGGTTCCGGTGAACCTGCTGTTCCGTATGGGAATGGCCTAAATTCGGGCCGCGGTGTCCTCGTCTCACTGCGGGGAACCGCCCCGACGTGAAAAGCTCGACCATTCACTGGGCGACCGGTCGCGGTCGAAAGGGGCGAACTTGCGCATTGTTCGGGCGATGAGCGAACAAGCCGATGGCCAGAACCCGGATCACCGGCAGGCCGGGCCCACCGTGGTCCGCATGCTGGTGGGCGCGCAGCTCCGGCGGCTGCGCGAGAACGGCCACATCACACGCGAGGAGGCCGGGGAGGCGATCCGCGCCTCGCACTCCAAGATCAGCCGCCTGGAGCTGGGGCGGACCGGCTTCAAGCAGCGCGACGTGGCCGACCTCCTCACCCTCTACGGGGTCGTCGACGACGACGAGCGCGCCCCGCTGCTCGCCCTGGCCGCGGAGGCCAACAGGCCCGGCTGGTGGCATGCCTACGGCGACGTGGTTCCCCCCTGGTTCGACGCCTTCCTCGGGCTGGAGCAGGCCGCCTCCCTCATCCGCGGCTACGAGGTCCAGTTCGTCCCCGAGCTGCTGCAGACCGAGGAGTACGCCCGCGCCCTCATCCGGCCCGCCTGCGTCGGCGCCCCCGAGTCAGAGGTCGAGCGCCGCGTCGCCCTGCGGATGGGGCGCCGGCGGCTCCTCACCCGGCCCGAGCCCGCCACGCTCTGGACCGTCGTCGACGAGGCGGTGCTGCGCCGTCCCATCGGAGGCCCACGGGTGCTGCGCGACCAGCTCCGGCACCTCACGGAGATCGTCGAGCTCGGCCACGTCACCCTCCAGGTCATGCCGTTCAGCTCCGGCGCGGCCGCCGCGGCGACGGGCCCCGCCACCATCCTGCGCTTCCCCGAGGGGGAGCTGCCCGACCTGGTCTACCTCGAACAGCTCACCGGAGCCCTCTACCTGGACAAGGTCGCCGACGTCGAGCGCTACTGGCACGTCATGAACCGGCTGGGGATCGAAGCCGAACAGCCGGCCGCGACGACGGCCCTCCTGCACCGCCTCATCAAGGAGATCTGAGGTCTCCCCGAGCCCTCGGGGAGACCCGGGTCTCCCGGCCCCCCGGCCCCGGGGGAGGGAACCGGGACGCGGACCGGCCGCGGGGGCGCGAGGAGACGCGAGGAGATCGGCCCGGGGCGGGCGGCGATTCGGGCGTCCGTCTCCGCGGGAATCACGGGTCGCGCCGGATGCGACGGCCGGTGACCTCGGTGGCGGCGATCCTCACGTACAGCTCTCGCTCACCTCCCGCCCACGGCCGGACGCCCAGCGCCGCCAGGGCGGCACGGTCCTCCTCAGAGGAGACGTGGTGGACCCCGCCGCGCACCAGCACGCTCCAGCCCTCGCGGCCGGCGTCGTCGATCCGGTCGACCTCGAAGGCCACCTTGGACTCGACCCCCTGGACCCCGGTGCGCAGGGCGTCGTCGAGCGGGCCGCCGAAGGCGGTGCGGAAGATCACCGAGTTGCCGTGCAGGGCGTAGTTGACCGGCAGGATCACCGGCCCGTCGATCTCCTCGAAGGCGATCCGCCCCACCCCGCCGGGGGTGATGAGCCGCAGGCACTCGTCCCGGTCCAGCTTCTCCAGCTCCGGCCGGGAGCCCGGCCGGCCCCGGCCTGGCGGCAGGTCGACGTTCCCGCCGAGCAGGTCCTCGGGCCTGGTGTCCAGGGCGGTGGCCACGCGGTTCACGGTGCCGGTGTTCGGCGAGGCCACGGCGTCCTCCAGGTAGGCGAGATAGCCAGGATCGATCCCGGCGCGCCTCGCCAGCTCGTCCCGGGTGAGGCCGAGGTCCTCGCGTCGTCTGGCGATCCGGCGGCCGAGGTCGCCCGGGGCCGATACGCGTCCAGTCATGGGATTCTCCAGCTGAGAAGATCGATGTCGCTGCGAGTCCGGGGCTCCTCCGGCTCCGCGTCCCCCGATCGGCATCACCTGGGGCCTCCCCCCACTCGCGCGCCCCTAATCCGGTGCGGCGGATGACCCGCCCTGAGGCTTCGCCCGCCGGGGCCCCGCCGCCCAGGCACGCGCGGGATGGCACGGCGTCTACGATGGACCCGCTCGGGAAGCGCTTTCCGAATGACGGCGGCGAGGGAGCCTCGATGAAGTTGGCGTTCAGCACGCTCGGCATGCCGGGACAGGGCCTGCCCGAGGCCGTCGCGACGGCCGTGGAGTACGGGTGCGCCGGCCTCGAACTCCGCCTCCACCCCGACACCGGGGTCCACGCCGGGCTCTCCCCGGCACGGCGCGCGAAGGTCCGCGCGGTCCTCGCCGGCTCGTCCGGGACCGCCCGGCCGGAGGTCTCCGCCCTCGCCGGATACGTCAGGATCGCCGCGGCGGGCCCGGACGAACCCGTCGTGCGGGCGCTGCGGGACGATCTGGCGCTCGCCGCCGACCTGGGCGCGCCCGCCGTGCGGGTGTTCCCCGGAGGAGACGACGTCGAGACGGGGGCGCGGCGGCTGCGCGCGGTCGCGAACCTGTGCGTGGAGTCAGGGGTACGGGTGCTGGTGGAGACCCATGACGCGATGCCGACCGGCGCCGCGGTCGGGCGGCTGCTGGACGCGGCGGGCGTTCCCGGGGCGGCGGGCGCGCTGTGGGACGTGCTGCACCCGTGGCGGCACGGCGAGGAGCCCGCGGAGACCCTGGCGGCGCTGGCCGGGCATCTGGCGTACGTGCAGATCAAGGACGCGGTCTCGGCCGCCGACACGACCCCGGTGCCGATGTGGGCGGGCGGGGTCCCCCTCGACGAGTGCGGCGAGCTGCTGCGCGGTTTCGGGGGCTGGGTCTCCCTGGAGTGGGAGCGCACCTGGTATCCGCACGTGGCGCCGGTGGAGGAGATCCTCCCCGGAGCCCGCGAGTGGGTCGCCCGCTTCTCGGCGTGACCGTGCGGCTCGGGGGCCGGCGCGGCGGGCCCGACGCCGGCGTACCGGCCGGCCCGCTACGGGTTCCGGCCGTCATCGAAACAGGCGGGACCCCGTCCCGCCTCACTGTTAACCGGTGGAGAAGTTGGTGTGACCACAGCAATCGCGTTTTGTTCCGGATGAAACAGGTCGGCAACGTCCGCCGGTTGAACTGGCGTCAGCGGTAAAGGCCCGCCAATTCGGATAAGGCCGCTTTCCCCTGTGGAGATTCGCATGCCTGAGATGTACTTCCAGGTCAGATGGCCCGATGGCTCGCGACAACGCTGTTATTCTCCCTCGCTCGTCATCGAGGACTTCCTTCACCCCGAACAATCGTACCCAATCGCCGAATTCGTCTCGCTGAGCGGCAAGGCTCTGGAGGCGGCCGGCAGGCGCGTACGCGAGAAGTACGGGTTCGGGTGCACGGCCGCGGCCGGCCAGCTCGCCGAGATCGAGAGGAAGGCGGCCGGTTTCGCCGGTGCCGGCATGGTGACGGTCGAGAGGTTCGAGCGGTGAACGGCCGTCACCACGAGGTGGTCGTCGTGGGCGCGGGCCAGGCCGGCCTGTCGATGAGCCACTGCCTGCGCCGGGACGGCGTCGACCACCTGGTGCTCGAGCGCCATCGCGTGGGCAACGAGTGGCGCGCGCGGCGCTGGGACTCCTTCTGCCTCGTCACGCCCAACTGGCAGTGCCGCCTGCCGGGGTTCCCCTACGCGGGCGACGACCACGACGGTTTCATGCTCCGAGACCAGATCGTCGCCTACCTGGAGGACTACGCCGCCTCCTTCTCCCCGCCGGTGCTGGAGGGGGTGAACGTCACCCGCCTCCTCCCCGACGGGCGGGGGTTCCGCGTGGAGACCGACCGGGGCACGGTCACCGCGGGCCAGGTCGTGGTCGCCACCGGCCCCTACCAGGTCCCGGTGATCCCGCGGGTGGCCGAGCGGTTCCCGTCGCACATGACGCAGATCCACTCCGGTGACTACCGCAATCCCGAGCAGTTGCCGCCGGGCGAGGTGCTGGTCGTCGGCACCGGCCAGTCGGGGTGCCAGATCGCCGAGGACCTGCATCTGTCCGGGCGGCGCGTGCACCTGTCGGTCGGCGGCGCGCCCCGGGTGGCCCGCTTCTACCGGGGCAGGGACGTGGTGGCCTGGCTGGACCTGATGGGCCACTACGACCGGCCCATCGACTCCTTCGACGACCACGACGCCGTCCGCGCCCGCGCCAACCATTACGTGACCGGCCGCGACGGCGGACGGGACATCGACCTGCGAGTCTTCGCCCTGGAGGGGATGAGCCTGTACGGCAGGCTGGTCACGGTCGAGAACGGCGCCGGAAGCGGCACAGCGCGGTTCGCCCCCGACCTGCGACGCAACCTCGACCACGCCGACGCGGTCTGCGAGAGCGTCAAGGACTCCATCGACGCCTTCATCGACCTCCACCGCATCTCCGCCCCCGCCGAGAAGCGCTACACCCCGCCCTGGCAGCCCGCCTTCGAGCCCGACACCCTGGAGCTGGGACGGATCACCTCGGTCGTCTGGTGCACCGGCTTCCGCCGCGACCACGGCTGGATCAGGGTGCCGGTCTTCGACGGCACCGGCTACCCCACCCACGAGCGCGGCGTCACCCGGGTCCCCGGCCTGTACTTCCTCGGGCTGCCCTGGCAACACACCTGGGGCTCGGGCCGCTTCTCCGGGGTGGCGGCCGACGCCGAGCACCTGGCCCGGCACATCGCCGCCGCGGGCGGTCCCGTACCCGCCCCGCGCGCCGCGGGACCGGCGCCGCTCGGCTACTTCGTCCACCCCGAGCTGCTGGGAACATGACATGGTCTTCGACGCCCACCGCCACCTCGGGATCCTGCCCGCCTACCCGTTCTACGGGGGCCCTCCGGTCAACCCCGATACGACCGCTCGCGCGAGCGTCGCACGGCTCCTGGCCGACCTGGACGCCGAGGGCACCGAGCGCGCCCTGGTGATGCCCAACTACGGAGTGCCCGATCCCGGGGTCGCGTTCGCCTTCAACGAGCTCTGCCTGGAGGCGGCGGCCCGCGACGACCGGATCCGCTGCGGCCTGTGGGTCTCGCCGCGTCCCGAGGACGAGCGGCGCACGGCCGAGGCATTGGCGCTGGCCGCCGAGAGCGGCGTGCGCGCGCTGAAGCTCAGCTTCCTGCTGGGCGGGCGCCCCACCGACCCGGCCTGCCGGCCCGCGCTCGACCGCATCTTCACCGCGGCCCGCCTGCACGGGCTGGTGGTGCACGTGCACACCTCGCCGGGTGCCGCCTCCGACATCGACGAGGTGGGCCACCTGGTCGAGTGGTACGGCGACGAGGTCGCCGTCCACCTGGTGCACTTCGGCGGCGGCATGAGCGGCCACATCAAGCTCGCCGGGGCGCGGTTCTTCGACTGGATCACCGCCGGCAAGCGCGTCTACACCGACCTGTCCTGGGCGATCGGATTCACACCGCGCTGGCTGGCCCAGGAGATCGACCGGCGCGGCATCGGCCACGACCGGGTGCTGTTCGCCAGCGACGAGCCGTGGGGCGACTACGCGGGCGAGCGCGCCCGCCTCGCCGCCGCGGCCGGCGACGGGGAGCTGGCCCGCCTGGCCTTCCGCGACACCTTCGAGAAACTGTACGGCTGACAAGGAGAGACCCATGACCGACCTGACCGACCTCGAGAAGCAGAGCCTCACCGAGATCCCGCACCCCTCCCTCCCGGAGGGCTCCAGCCTGTACGGCGGCACCAAGGTCTTCCCCGACTACCAGGCGGAGAACGGCGAGTCGTACTTCACGCTCGTACACGGCATCGCCCACGAGTCGTCGGTGAGCTTCGTGGCGATCCTGCAGGCGACCCGGGCGCTGCGCAAGGGCTTCGAGTCCGCGATCTACTTCTACGGTCCCGGCTCGCTGAACTGCCTGGCCACCCGGGGCTTCCCGACCACCGGCAACTCCGCCTTCCCCGGCGAGCACAACATCAACAACTCGCTCAAGACGTTCATCGAGGAGGGCGGCAAGGTCTACTGCTGCCGGTTCGGCCTGTCGCTGCACGGCGCCCGCGAGGAGGACCTCATCGAGGGCGTCATCCCCACGCACCCGCTGGACGTGCAGGACGCGCTGATCCACTACGGCCGCAAGGGCGCGATCATCAACTCGACCTACATGTTCTGAGGGGGCACCGGTGAGTGTCGGCACGAGAGTCGACGTGGCCATCCTGGGCATCCGCGTGGACGCCCCGGTGCGCCGCGCGGGCGGTGCGGGACCCAGCGACGACGGGCACCTGGTCCTCGACGGCGCCAACGCCGCGATCCCGCTCAACCCGGCCAGCCCGTATGCCGTCAGGGACGGCAGGTTGTGGCTGGGCGAGACCGATCTGGGTGCCTCCGTCCACGCGGTCGGCCGTCCTCGCTTCTACGACCTGGCGACCGCCGACGGCGTCCCGTACGAGAGGATCGCCCGGCTGCACGGCGCCGACGTGCTGGCCACCACGGTGGTGCAGACCTGTGTCCGCTACGGCGAGGCGGAGCGGTGCCGGTTCTGCTCGATCGAGGAGTCCCTGAGCTCGGGCGCCACCGTCGCCGCGAAGACCCCGGCGCAGCTCGCCGAGGTCGCCGAGGCGGCGGTGCGCCTGGACGGGGTGCGGCAGATGGTGATGACCACCGGCACCACCGGCGGCCCCGACCGGGGAGCGCGCGTCCTGGCCCGTTCGGTGCGGGCCGTGCTGGAGGCCGTACCCGGCCTGCCGATCCAGGTGCAGTGCGAGCCGCCGGCCGACCTGGCCTGGATCGGCGAGCTCGGGCGGGCGGGCGCGTCCGCGATCGGCATCCACGTGGAGTCCCTCGACGAGGAGGTGCGCCGCCGCTGGATGCCGGGTAAGTCCGAGGTGCCGATGTCCGCCTACGAGGCGGCCTGGGACGAGGCGGTGCGCGTCTTCGGCCGCAACCGCGTCTCCACCTACCTGCTGGTCGGCCTCGGCGAGGATCCCGACGAGCTGGTGGCCGGGGCCGCGGGGCTCGTCGAGCGCGGCGTGTACCCGTTCGTCGTGCCGTTCCGCCCGATGCGCGGCACCCTCGCGGGCCGCGACGGCGTGCCGGGCCCCGACCCGGCCGTGGTCCGCCGGGTGACCGAGAGCGTCGCCGCGCTGCTGCGGGACGCGGGCATGGCGGGCGCCGACCAGCGCGCGGGCTGCGCCGCGTGCGGCGCGTGCAGCGCGCTCCAGGCCGCGGGCGGGTGAGGCGCCCGTGAGCCTCACCTCCGATCTCCCGGTCGCCGCCGCCCTGAGCGACGGCTCGGGGCGGGGCGGCCGCACCGCTCCCGGCCGCGGGCCGCGGCTCCCCGAGCCGGTCTGCGACGTGCTGCTCGGCACCCGCGCACCCTCCTTCATCGTGGAGGAGGCGGACACATCCGGGCTGGCCGCCTACCGGACGCTGCGGCACCGGGTGTTCGTGACCGAGCAGCGCGTGTTCAGCGGCCACGACCTGGACGATCGCGACGACGACCCGCGCACCGTCGTCCTGGTCGCCAGGGACCGGGGCGGCGCCGTGGTCGGCGGGGTCCGGCTCGGGCCGGCCGGTGACGGCCCCGACATCGGGTGGTGGAGCGGCGGGCGGCTCGCCGTCGACCCGGCAGAACGCAGCGGCGCGGGCATCGGCCCGGCGCTGGTGCGCGCCGCGTGCGCGCGGGCCGAGGCGGCCGGGGCGCTGCGCTTCGAGGCCACCGTACGGGCCGGTGCCGAGCGCATGTTCACCCGCCTCGGCTGGCGGCCCGTACGCCCCCTGGCCGTGGCCGGCGTACCGCATGTGCTGATGCGCTGGCCCGTCGGCAGGATCGCCGCGCTGGTCGCGGCCACCAAGAGCGATCTCGGGGCGCTGCTGGCCGGGCTCGCGCCCGGCGGTCCCGGTTTCGTCGGCGACGACGGCGCCCCGGTGCCGGGCAGCGACCTGGTCGCGGCCTGCGACGCGATCCTGCCGTCCATGGTGGAGCGCGACCCGGAGTGGGCGGGCTGGTGCTCGGTACTGGTCAACCTCAACGACCTGGCGGCCATGGGCGCGGAGCCGGTCGGGCTGCTGGACGCGGTGGGCGCCCGCGACGCCTCGGCGGTGGCCAGGGTCCTGGCGGGCCTGCGCCGCGCCGCCGACGCGTACGGGGTGCCGGTGCTCGGCGGTCACACCCAGCTCGGCGTACCGGCGGCGCTGTCGGTCACCGCGCTGGGCCGCGCCCGGAAGCCGGTTCCCGGCGGCGGGGCGCGTCCCGGGCACCGGGTGTGGCTCACCGCGGACCTGGGCGGCGGGTGGAGGCCCGGCTACACGGGCCGCCAGTGGGATTCCACCACGCACCGCCGCACCCCGCAGCTGCGGGCCATGCTGGGAGCCGTTGCCGCCGCCCGCCCGGCCGCCGCCAAGGACGTGTCCATGGCGGGCGTCGCGGGCACCCTCGGCATGCTCGCCGAGGCCTCCGGCTGCGGCGCCGTACTGGACGTCGCGTCCCTGCCCAGGCCCGGCGCGGCCAGCATGGGCGACTGGCTGACCTGCTTTCCCGGCTTCGCGATGCTCACCGCCGAGCGTCCCGGCAGTCCCGGTCTCGACGCCGGGCCCGCCTCCGGTGCCGCGTGCGGCGAGTTCGTTCCCGGCGGGGGAGTGCGGCTGCGCTGGCCGGACGGGGAGCTGACCGAGGTGATCACCGGCCCGGTGACCGGGCTGGGCAGGGCCGCAGAACCCGCAGAACCCGGGGAAGGAGAAACGTGAAATTACGCATGGGCGCCGTCGCGGCGCCGTTCGACCGCGACGTGGAGGGCGGCTTCGCCCGCATCGAGCAGCTGATCACCGCGGCGCGGGCCGAAGGGGTCGGGCTGCTCGCCCTGCCGGAGGCATGCCTGGGCGGCTATCTGCTCAGCATGGACGGCGACCCGCAGGACGCCCCGCCCGCCCTGGACCCCGCCGGGCCCGAGATCCGCAGGCTGGCCGCTCTGGCGGGCGACATGGTCGTCTGCGCGGGCTACTGCGAGGCCGACGGCCCCCGCAGGTACAACAGCGTGGTCTGCCTCAGCGGCGACGGCGTGCTCGGCCACCACCGCAAGGTCCACCAGCCGCTCAGCGAGAACGCGCTGTTCGCGGCCGGTGACTCCTTCTCAGCCTTCGACACCCCGGTCGGCCGTCTCGGCATGATGATCTGCTACGACAAGGCGTTCCCCGAGTCGGCGCGGGCGCTGGCGCTGGACGGTGCCGAGATCGTGGTGTGCGTGTCGGCCTGGCCCGCCAGCAGGACCGATCCCGCGCCCGACCTCGCCGACGACCGCTGGACCCGCAGGTTCGACCTCTTCGACCAGGCCAGGGCGCTGGAGAACCAGGTGGTATGGCTGTCGGCCAACCAGTCGGGGGTCTTCGGCTCCCTCAGGTTCGTCGGCAGCGCCAAGGTCGTCGGCCCCGGAGGGGAGATCCTGGCCCGTACCGGTGTGCCGGGCGGTGTCGCGGTCGCCGAACTGGACGTGCGGGCGGCGCTGGAGGCCGCCCGCCGCTCCATGGGCCACCTGCGCGACCGCCGCCCGGACGCCTACCGTCCCGCGCTCGCCGTGGGAGGATCCTGAACCGTGATCCGCATAGCCGCGGCCTCCGCGCACTTCGGCCGGGACCTGGAGTTCGACCTGCGGCGCATCGCGAAACTGATCGACGACGCCCGCAGGGCGGGGGCGGGGCTGCTGGTGCTGCCCGACGCCGCGCTGGGCGGCTACCTCGCCGACCTGCGCCACCCCGACCCCGACGCGCTGCCCCCGGCACTCGGCCCCGACGACCCGCTGATCAAGCGGGTCGGCGAGCTGGCCGCCGAGATGGTGGTGTGCGTCGGCTACTGCGAGGCCGACGGCACCCGCAGATACAACAGCGCCGCCTGTGTCAGCGGCGACGGCGTGCTGGGACGCCACCGCAAGGTGCACCTGCCCGCCGGGGAGATCGCGGCGTACGCGCCCGGCGAGCGTTTCGACGCCTTCGACACCCCGGTGGGCCGCGTGGGCATGCTCATCGACTACGACAAGACCTTCCCCGAGTCGGCGCGGAGCCTCGCCCTGGACGGGGCGCAGATCGTCGCCTGCCTGTCGGCCTGGCCGACCAGCATCACCAACCGGGCGCCCCGGATGGCCCAGGACCGCCAGTCGCGTCTGTTCGACCTCTACGACTGCGCCCGTGCCGCCGAGAACCAGGTCATCCTGGCCTCGTCGAACCAGACCGGCGCGATGGGCGGCATGCGCTTCCTGGGTCAGGCCAAGGTGGTCGGTCCCGGGGGTGACATCCTCGCCCGTACCTGGTCCAAGGCGGGCCTGGCGGTCGCCGAGGTGGACGTCGCCGCCGAGATCGCCACCGCGCGGCGGGTGCTGAGCCATCTCGACGAGCGCAGGCCCGGCAGCTACCGGGGAGCCTCATGAGCGACGCGCGCACGCCGGGCGCGGTGAGCACCGGACGCACTGCGCACCCTGCGCATGCGGCGGGCGCGATGAGCACCGGGGGCACCGAGAGCACTACGGGCCCGGTCGGCACGGTAGACGCGAGAGACGCCCCAGGGGCGTTCCCGGTGATGAGGATCGCACTGCTGACGTACTCCACCAAGCCGCGCGGCGGGGTCGTGCACACCCTCAACCTCGCCGAGGCGCTGGCCGAGGCGGGCCAGGACGTGACGGTCTGGACGCTCGGCCGCGGCGGTGACGCGGGGTTCTTCCGGCCCGTGGCGCCCGCGGTGCGGCAGGTGGTGGTGCCCTTCGGCGAGGTGGCGGGTGAGACGGTGGGGGAGCGGGTGCTGCGCTCGATCTCCGCGCTGCGCGAGGCGTTCACCCCCGGCGGCTACGACATCGTGCACGCCCAGGACTGCATCAGCGCCAACGCGGTCGAGCGGTGCGTGCGGACCGTCCACCACCTGGACCACTTCACCACCCCCGAGCTGGCCGCCTGTCACGAGCGCGCCATCGTCGAACCCCGCGCGCACGTCTGCGTCTCGCGTGCCGTCGCCGCCGAGCTCGCCGGCGGATGGGGCATCACCGCGACGGTCATCCCCAACGGCGTCGAAGCGGACCGGTTCGCGGAGGCCGCCGCGCGCGGCGACGGCCGCTGGAGGGACCGGCTGGGACGCTACGTCCTCACGGTCGGCGGTATCGAGCCCCGCAAGGGCTCGCTGGACCTGCTGGAGGCGTACGCGTCGCTGGCCGCCGGAGACCCCGGCCTGAAGCTGGTGATCGCCGGGGGCGAGACCCTGTTCGACTATCGCGACTACCGGGCCCGGTGGGCCGAGCGTGCCGCGGTCCTCGGCGTGGAACCGGTCGTCCTGGGTCCCGTCGGCCATGAGGAGCTGCCGTCGCTGGTCGCCTCCGCGGCCGTCTTCGCCTTTCCCTCGCTCAAGGAGGGCTTCGGCCTGGCCGCCATGGAGGCGCTGGCGGCGGGCGTGCCGCTGGTCACCCGGGACCTGCCGGTCCTGCGCGAGGTGTTCGGGACCGCCGCGCGCTTCGCCGGCGACCCGGCGGGCTTCGCCGCCCAGATCGGCGCGGCACTGGCCGGAACCGACCTCGCGCGCCTGGCCGCGGGCCGCCGGCTCGCCGCCCGCCACACCTGGCGGTCGGCCGCCGAGCGGCACATCGCCCTGTACGCGGCCTTACGCGAACCCGTCAGCCCGAGCGAGGGAAAGGCGGCCACTCCGGGTAGAGGAGGGCGTTGATGCCGAGCGCCGCCGCGGCGCGGACGTTGGCGGCCCGGTCGTCGAGGAAGGTGACGTCGCCGGGGGCGGCGTCGAGGCGGCGCAGGACCTCCTCGAAGATGGCAGGGTCCGGCTTGGTCAGGGCCATGCGGCAGCTGTAGAAGCGATGGGTGAACGCCGCCGCCCAGGGGGCGTCGTCGATGGCCGCCGCCAGCGGTTCGGGGGCGTTCGACAGCAGGGCGAGCCTGTGGCGTCCCTTGAGGTCCTCGATGCCGCGCAGGGTCTCCGGGTTCAGGTGGGACCAGCTCTCGACGTCGGCCGCGTCGAGCTTGGCGACGAGCGGATCGTCGCCGGCGAGCGTCCTGCCGAGAACCGCGCTCCAGTACAGGTGGGAGGCCTGGCCGCGGTCGTAGGCCTCGCGGTGACGCCAGTAGCGGTCGTGGAAGGTCGCCTCGTCCTGGCCGATCAGCTTCGCCATGGAGGCCGTCGCGTCGGAGGGCTGTGGCATGGAGATGACCTCGCCGTAGTCCAGCAGCATCCACGTGGTCACGGGTTCTCCTCGGATCGGTCCTGCGCCGACGGTTCCGGTGTCACCCCCGACGTGGCGGGTGGGGCCTCGCACGCCCGGCTCCGGCGCGTCCCGCGCTCGGCGGGATGAGGATGATCAACGATCGTTCGAGGCCGTTCCGAAACCCTTTCGTGTTCATTCGATCGTACTTCGTGTGTGATTTCAAGATGAAGATCTCGGTCGCCACGGCCGGAACGGATCCCGGCGTCTCTCCGCCGCACGCCTGGCCGATGTCGTGCGCCTGTCCGGTCCCGTCGCCGTTCAGTCGTCGCCGCCCCGGTTCGTCGCGCGCCGGTGGTGCCGCCGGGCCTTGAGGCGGTTGCCGCAGGCGGCCATCGAACACCAGCGGCGGGAGTTGGCCCGGCTGTGGTCCACGAGGAACAGGCGGCAGTCGTCGTTGGCGCACGGGCGCAGGCGGCCGGGCAGGGTTTCCCGGAGATGCGCCCAGGCCAGCACGCACCGGATGCCGAACGGGTCCGCGGAACCGGTGTTCAGCTCCCAGCGCACGCCGTCGTCGCCGACCGACGGGGTCTGCGACACCCCTTCGAGGAAGGTCTCCAGTGTCCGGGCGGGCTCCTTGCCCCTGACCACGCGGGCGATCGCGTCCCTGACACGGCGGGCCGAGGCGACGGCGGCCGGTGAGCGGGGCAGGTCGCGTTCGCCCATCCACCGGGTGGCCTTGTGCCGGTCCCGCAGCACGTCCGTGGGGACGCCGTCGACCACGGGGGTGGTGTTGAGCAGGTCCACCAGGAGATCAACGTCTCTTATAACCACCTTGAGCATGTTGACAGGTTAGCAGTGATGGTGCTTAGCTGGCCATGGGTAACTCCCTCAACGACTCAAAGGGGTTAGACATGGATGAGATGGTTCGCTACCGCACCACCGTCGCGGGCGGGCAGGAGATCTTCTACCGGGAGGCGGGCAGCCCCGACGCGCCGGTCCTGCTCCTGCTGCACGGCTACCCGACGAGCTCCCACATGTTCCGTGACCTCATCCCGAGACTGGCCACGCGGTACCGGCTCGTCGCTCCCGACCACCTCGGCTTCGGCTACTCCGCGGCGCCGTCCGTGGACGACTTCGACTACACCTTCGCGAACCTGGCCGAGATCACCGCCGCCTTCACCGAGCGGCTCGGCCTGTCGCGCTTCGCCATGTACGTGCAGGACTACGGCGCGCCCATCGGCTGGCGGCTCGCCACCGCCCACCCCGAGCGCGTCACCGCGATCGTCACCCAGAACGGCAACGCCTACCTCGACGGGCTGGACGAGGAGTTCTGGGCCCCGATCCGGGCCTACGGCACCGATCCTTCCCCGGTCACCGAAGCCCCCGTCCGCCAATCCCAGAGTCTCGAGGCGACCCGCTGGCAGTACACCCACGGCGTGCCCGACGAGAGCCTCGTCAGCCCCGACGCCTGGCGCCACGACTTCGCGCTGCTGCAGCGTCCGGGCAACGTCGACATCCAGCTCCGGATCGCCCGCGACTACATCACCAACATCGAGCTCTACCCGGCCTTCCAGGAGTACTTCCGCGCGAGCCAGGTCCCGCTGCTCGCCGTCTGGGGAGCCCACGACGAGATCTTCAGGCCGGGCGGCGCCACGGCCTTCCAGCGCGACCTGCCCGACGCGGAGGTCCACCTGCTTCCCGCCGGTCACTTCGCCCTGGAGAGCCACGGAGCCCAGATCGCCCGGCTCGTCGACGACTTCCTCGGCCGCGTGCTTCCCCGCTGACCGCCGGCCACCCGCGGCGCGGCCGGAAAGCCGGGGGCGGGAAGATGGGGCACGTCACGTGACGCACGACGTCGTACGACGAGGAGAACCGATGATCCGTCGCTGGAATCCCCCCGGCCCGGCCGCGCCGCTCGGCCGGTACAGCCACCTGGCCGCCGCACCCGCCGACCACGAGCTGCTGATGATCTCCGGTCAGGTCGGCGTCCTGGAGGACGGCACCCTCGCGGGCCCGGACGCCGAGTCGCAGGCGCGCCAGGTCTTCGCCAACATCGAGAGCCTCCTCCGCTCCGCGGGAGCCGGTCCCGAGCACCTGCTCAAACTGTTCACCATGCTCTCCGGTACCGAGCACCTGGCGGGCTCGCGCGCGGCTCAGGGCGAGGTGTTCGCCAGGTGGTATCCGCGGGGGGACTTCCCCGCGCACTCGCTGATCGTGGTGGCCGCGCTCGCCGCCCCCGGTCTCGTCATCGAGGTCGAGGGCATCGCCGCCGTCCCGCGCCGCTGACCCCGGGCCGTCCCGCGCCGCTGGCCCCGGGCCGTTCCTACCCGACCCGGGCCGTTCCCGCCCGGCCTGGGCCGCTCCTCCGCCCGCTCCGCCGTCTCGCCTTCCCCGTCCGGGCCTCAGCCGGTGGCGATCGTCAGGTCCGCGCGGGCACGGACGTCGTCGCGGGCGTGGAAACGCTCCTCCTGAGCCGCCCAGCGGTTCCAGTGCGGGGCGTAGATATCACCGTCGCGCTCCAGCGCGCGGGCCTTGCGTACCCCGTCGGCCGCCTCCAGCCACAGCAGGCCACTCAGGTACGGCGCGGCGGCGAGGGCGCCGGAGCCGGTGCCGTCGAGGACCAGGATCCCGGTGCCCGGGACCTCGTGCCACTCCGCGTAGGCGCCCTCCGCCCAGTCGTAGCGTCGCCACCGCGCGGGCCGGTCCAGGCTCAGCGGTCGCAGGACCCACTCGACCAGCGCGTCGACCCCTCCCAGCAGGCCGTCCCACCCCGGGTAGAGATCGTCCATCCGTACGACGGGCGCGGCCAGCTCCGCGGCCAGGGCGGTGGCGAGGGTGGACTTGCCCGACCCCGAGCGTCCCTCGACCGCCAGGACGCGGGTGCGGCCCGCCCGGGCGGGGCGGGTGCGCAGCCAGCGCGAGATACGCGGCACGTGGCCGTTCACGCCGGCGTCCACAGGATGCTCCGGACGACCGGAGAGCGCGGTCACGCGCTCCGGCGGGTGCGCCAGCGGGCCAGGATCTCACGATCGGAGTCGCGCTCCTCGACGTCGCGGCGGCGCTGCTCGTCCTCGTCCTGTGCCAGGGCGAGCCATTCGGAGTATTCGGGATCGTCGCGGCCTATGTCGCGGGTGCCGTCGATCTTGGTGCCGTTGGCCAGCGTGGTCGTCGCGGGGACGCGGAGGGTGCCTCCCGGCAGCATGGTCACGTTCATGGCGTGGCCTTTCCGTCGTCTCTGACCGCTGTCGGCCCAGCATAGCTCCGGGGGTCGTGGCACGCCCGGTCAACCGATGCCGTACTGCCCGGACAGCTGGTGATACACCCGCTCGGCCTCCGCCTCCGTGCCGATCAGGTGGAGCAGCCGGGTCGCCCTCCGGGTGAGCACGCAGGCGAAGGCCTCGGCGAACAGCTCGGTGACGTCGTCGCGGTAGGGCGGCCGCAGACGGCCGCGGGTGCGAGCGTGCAGGTCGGTCCAGAACGGCGAGTGCGAGGGCAGCCGGTCCATGTGGTCGGTGGCATGGCCGATCTCGTGCCCGCACACCGACACCGAGGGCGAGGGGGCGCTCCCCACCCCGATCCGCCGCCGCCGGGGGTCGTAGACGCCCGCGCTGCGTTCCCACAGGCCCGCCTGCAGGGGCAGCGCGACGCCGCGCAGCCATTCGAAGCCGGGAAGGTCGGGCACCGATCCGGGCCCCACCACGATGCCACCGCTCAGGTGGGTGGTCAGACGGGTGGCGAGAGCCTGCGGCACGGCCGCCAGCGTCAGTATCGCGAGGAGTGTTTCCGCCGGTGGGAACGTGCCAGGTTCCCAGGTGCGCGTCAGCCGCACCTCCAGTGGGCCGACGTGCAGCCAGCCGGGGCGTCCTCTGCTGTGGTCGGCCAACGCAGCCGCTTCTCCTGGATCGGGGGGCGATCCGCCGCGGCTTGCGGGCCGGGCCGGGCGATCCGGTCCGCGGGCCGCGACGGTGATCACGCGAGACTACCTCTCCCGCGCCCCGGCCCGTGCGGGTACGCGTCCCGCGGACGGTGTCCGGCGGGGCGGTCCCGCGACCTTCCGGTACGGCCCGCCCTACCGGTGCCCGGCCAGGACGGCGTGGTGGTCGGCGCCTTCCAGGCCGTCGGGGTCGGCGTGCACGGTGGCGGCACTCAGGCGGGGCAGGTGGTGGATCAGCCGGTGCTCGGCCTCCACCGCCACGGCGTGCGCCTGGAGCAGCGAAAGGTCCTCGCCGACCACGATGTCTACCTCGGCGCGCAGTGTGTGGCCCACCCAGCGCAGTCGCACCGATCCCACCCGCCGCACGCCGCCGGTGGCGGCCAGGATCCGCTCCGCGCGGTCGACGAGCGCCGGATCGACCGCGTCCATCAGCCGGTGGTAGATCTCGCGGGCCGCGTCCCTGAGGACGAGACAGATGGCCACCGTGATCAGCAGGCCGACGATCGGGTCGGCGATCGGGTGACCCAGTGCCGAGCCGCCCGCGCCCAGCAGGACGGCCAGCGAGGTGAGGGCGTCGGTGCGGGCGTGCAACCCGTCGGCGACCAGCGCGGCCGATCCGATCTGGCGCCCGACCCGGATCCGGTAGCGGGCCACCCACTCGTTGCCCGCGAAGCCGATCACGGCCGCCGCGGCGACCCAGCCGAGTGCCCGCACCTCCTGGGGGTCGGCCAGGCGCCGCGCGGCCTCGTACCCGGCGAGCGCGGCGGAGGCGGCGATGACCAGGACGATGGCGATCCCGGCCAGGTCCTCGGCCCTGCCGTAGCCGTAGGTGAACCTGCGGGTGGCCGCCCGGCGGCCGAGGGAGAAGGCGATCGCCAGCGGAAGCGCGGTCAGCGCGTCGGCCACGTTGTGCAGCGTGTCACCGAGAAGGGCGACCGAGCCGGAGAAGACGACGATCACCGCCTGGACGGCGGCGGTCACCATGAGCACGGCGAAGGAGACGGCCAGCACGCGCATCCCGCGGCTGCTGGACTCCAGGGCGGTGTCCGTCCTGCTCGCGCTGTCGTGGCTGTGCGGGGTGAGGGCGTGGCCGGCTCGTGAGAGCAGTCCTCCGAACCGCCGTCCCCGGTGGCCACGCTCGTGATGACGACCGTGGCCGTGCTCGTGGCCGTGCTCGTGCCCGTGTTCATGGTCATGGCCGTGCTCGTGCTCGTGCCCGTGCCCGTGCCCGTGTTCATGGCCGGGCCCGTGCTCGTGCGGCGGATCGTGCGCGGCCTCGTGGCCCTGACCGTGGGGGGAACAGGGGCCGGTGGGTTCTCCGGGGGACGGAGAACCCGCGTCTTGCTGGTCGGACATGGCTACCTCGTTTGCTACCGGTGCCCTTTTCCCGGAGTATATGTAGTCATGTATGCACGCGACAATCAATCAGGTGACAACTCGTCGCAGGAGCAACCCACCGGCGCCCAGGTGGAGGCCGCCGTCGAGGCCTTCCGGATGCTCAGTGACGCCACCAGGCTGCGCCTGATGTGGCTGCTGTCATCGGGGGAGTACGACGTCGGCTCGCTCGCCGAGGCCATCGGGGTCGCGCGCCCCTCGGTCTCCCAGCACCTGGCGAAACTCCGCCTGGCCGGGCTGGTGCGCACCCGCAGGGACGGCCGCCGCGTGCTCTACCGGGCCCGCGACGCCCATGTCCGCGCGCTCATCGGCGAGGCCCTGTTCCACGCCGACCACGAGGTCTCCGGCATCCCGCGCCACGACTGACCGGAGCGCCCGGCCGGCGTACGCCGGATGGCGGCGGCCCGGCCACCGGCTTCCCTCGGTCGTGTCCGGTTGCGATGTCAATTGACAGATTAATTTGTCTAATGGTTCCATGGGGGCATGGCCGCGACCGAGATGACACTCATGGACGAGCCCGACCGTCTGCGCGTGGCGCTCACCCCGATCCGCCGACGGCTTCTCGCCCGCCTCCGCGAGCCCGCCTCCGCGGTCCAGCTCGCGGCCGAGTTCGACCTGCCGCGCCAGCGGGTCGGATACCACCTCAGGGTGCTGGAGGAGGCGGGGCTGATCGAGCTGGTGGAGGAGCGCCCGCGACGCGGTTTCGTCGAGCGCGTCATGGGCGTCACCGCGAACGCCTTCCTCGTCGATCCCGGCGTGCTCACCTCACCCGGCGAAGCCGATGAAGCCAATGAAGCCGACGGAGCCGACGAGGCCGATGGAGGCGACAAGGCTGACGAAGCCAGTGGCGACGGCGACGGGGCCATCGGGACCGCCGAGGTGGCCGGGGTCTTCCGCCGTGTCGCCGACCAGTACGCCGCCGAGCATCTCGTCGAGGTGGCCGCCGGCACCGTGCGCGACGTCACCCGCATGGCCGCCGCCGCCGACCGGCAGGGCGTCCGGCTGCTGACGTTCACCCTCGAGGCGCGGGTGCGCTTCGCAGAGCCCGGCGACGTGCACGACTTCACCGACGCGCTCGCCGACGCCTTCTCGCGGGTCGCGGCCCGCTTCGACACCCCCGGAGGGCGGCCCTACCGCCTCGTCGCCGGTGGGCATCCGGCCCCCGGCACGCGAGAGACCGGCGGACGTCCGGTCCCGGGCACGCCGGAAACCGCCGGACGTCCGGTCCCCGGCACACCGGAAACCGGCGGACAGCCCGCCCCCGGCACGCCGGAAACCCGCAGTTGACATCCGTCCCGGGACCCAGGTCCGGGGCCCCACGTTGAGAGGCATCCGATGACAGACGAGCTGTTCTCCCTTGAGGTCACCATCGCCGCACCCGTCGACGACGTGTGGAGCGCGCTGCGCGATCCCGAGCTGATCCGGCGCTGGCATGGCTGGCACTTCGACGGCCTCGACAAGGAGATCGAGGTCATCTACCACCAGAACGTCGTGGAGTCGGCCGCCGAGCACCGGCTGGAGGTCCAGGGCGGCGACCTGTTCGAGCTGACCGACCTCGGCGACCGTACGCGCCTGCGGATGACCCGTGCCCCGCGCGGCGGCAACCCCGAGTGGGACGCCTACTACGACGACATCACCGAGGGCTGGATCACCTTCGTCCACCAGCTCGCGTTCGCCCTTGAACGGCATCCGGGCGCCGACCGGCGCACGGTCTTCCTCTCCGGCACGCCGGTCACGCCGGTGCTGGAGGCCACCGGCCTCGCGGCGGTGGCCGGACTGCCCCCGGCGAGCCCGTACGAGCTGGAGGGCCCCACCGGGGAGACGCTGCGCGGCCAGGTCCGTTTCCGCTCGGCCAACCAGGTCGGTCTCACCGTCGACGGCTGGGGCGACGGCCTGCTGGTCGCGGCCCAGACCCCGCCCTCGCCCGCCAATCCGGGCGGTGGCGCCATGATGGTGCTCACCACGTACGGCCTCGACGACGCCGCGTTCGCCGAGCTCGAATCCCGCTGGACCGCCTGGTGGGGACGGAACTTCCCGGAGACCCCCGCGGACGACCAGGATGCCCCCGTCGGCGCGGAGCGGGTCCCGGACGCGTAGACGTCTATCTCACCACCCGGAACCGCAGATGCGTGACGCGCGCGGACCCGATCAGGCCGGTCCTTTCCAGTTCGACGCGGTCGCCGCCCGGGTGGTCGAAGAGCCGGGTTCCGGCCCCGAGCAGCACCGGTGCCAGCTGGAGCTGTATCTCGTCCACGAGCCCGGCTCTCACGAGCTGCCCGGCGATGTCCGCCCCGCCCATCACGAGGACGTTTTTGTCCTTGGCCGCCTTCCGCGCCTGCCGGATCGCGCTCTCGAGGCCGTCGGAGACGAAGGTGAAGGTCCCGCTCGTCATGGGTAGCTCCTCCCGGTCCTCATGGGTGAGCACGAAGCACGGCGCGGGAAAAGGCGTGTCCTTCCACAGCCCCACCCCCACGTCGAAGGTCCGCCTGCCCACCACCACCGCCCCCGTCGAGGCGGACAGGTCCCGATGCACCCCGGCGTCCACCTCCCGGTCGGCGTCGTCGTTGAACAGCCATTCGTGGAGCCGCTCACCGCCCTTGCCCATGGGCTGTTCGACGCCGATGTCGGGCCCGGCGACGAAGCCGTCGAGCGACATCGTGATGTTCAGAAGAACCGTTCCCACGAGATTTCTCCTCGTTGTCAGGGGCCTCGTCGCCGAAGCCCTCGTTGTCGAAGTCTTGATGGTCGACGTCCTGGTCGTCAGGACCCGGTCGCCGGAACCCCCGCCGCTCGGCGTGCGTCTCCCGTGTTCGACGGGAGGCTCATCGCTCCCTTGCGTCGCCGGTCATGTCGCGGCGTCCCCTGCCCTGCTCCCCGGGCTGCCCGCCGCCCGGTCGTACAGGGCGGGAGCGAGCGCGGTGAACAGCACGGCGGCGGTGACAGCGAACCCCGCCGGGTAGCCCACCGACCCGGCCAGGAGCCCGAACCCGACCGCGCCGACGCCGAGACCGGCGTCGTAGGCGAGGTTCCATGCCGCGCTCACCTGGCCGAAGGCGGATTCGGGGGCGCGCTCGAACATCAGCGCCAGGGTCGCGTTCTGGGCCATGCCGAAGCCCACCCCGAACAGCCCCATGCCGGCGATCATCGCGAGAGGGACGTCCACCCAGAAGAGTCCGGCCGTGCCGAGAGCGGCGGCCAGGGTGGCGGGGACCAGCAGGCGAGCGGGGCCGTGGCGGTCGCCGTACCGGCCCGCCGCCCAGCGCGCGAGCGGCGTGAGGCAGGACTGCGTGAGCAGGGCCAGCGCGACCAGATCGCGTGACCGCTCCGGCGCGGCCAGCGGGAGGAAGGTCAGCAGGACACCGGCCGCCGGTGTCACCATGGCGAAGACGATCGCGGGCCTGGCGACGCCGGCGTCGCGGAGGACGCCGAGGATCCCGCTCCGGCCTCCGCCCGGGGGCCCGGCCTGGGTCCCGTTCCGGATTCCGTCGTGGGTCCCGCTCCGGCTTCCGCCCTGGGTTCCGCCGTGCCGTTCGGTCCGCGCACGCGGGGAGGGCAGGCCGGGTACGGCGGCCAGCCCGAGCAGCGCCGACGCCGCCCCGGCGACGAAGACGGGTCCGTGGCCGATGTGCTCGCTCAGCCAGAGACCCAGCGGCAGGCACGCGATGGAGGGAATCCCGACGGCCGCCCCGTACAGTCCCAGCCCCTCGCCGCGACGGTCGGCCGGCACCAGTTCGGCCATCAGGGCCGCACCGGCCACTACCACGAGCCCGAGCCCGGCACCCCGCGCCAGGCAGATCCCCAGCACCGAGGGCATCGACGCCGACGCCGGCAGCAGGAGGGCGGGTGCTCCGAGCAGGAGCAGGCCCAGTCCCATGACCGCCCGGTAGCCGTACGCGCGCAGCAGGCCGGGCGCCGCGAACTCCGTCAGCACGGTTCCCAGCATCATGGTGCCGGTCGCCAGGCCCGCGCCCACACCGCCCGCACCGGACGTGGCCGCGTACAGGGGGACGACGGGCGCCAGCAGGTAGAAGCCGCCGAGGGCGCCGAGCGAGGCGGCCAGCAGCAGGACCACCGGGCGATTCAGGATGCGAGGATCCGGAACGCGGGCGCCGTCCCCCCGCGCCTTCCCACCGTCTTCCCCGGTTTCCGCGACGTCCCCCTGTGCCTCTCCGCGATCCTCCCGGGCCTTCCCGGCATCCTCCCGGGTCTCGTCGGCGGCGCTCCTCTGGTGAGTCATGGGCCGACCCTAGAGCGGGAACCGGCTCAGCGATAAGGTCCGGTTTCATGTCGATCAAGTGGACCGGTTCGGGGCCGGAACTCCTGTTGCGGGTTGACAGGAACCGGCCGGAACCCTTGCGCGAGCAGCTGGAAGGCGCGCTGCGCGAGAGCATCCGCGCCGGTCGGCTGGCCGCGGGCGAGCGGCTCCCGTCCTCGCGCGCCCTGGCCCGTGACCTCGGCGTCTCGCGCGGCCTGGTGACCGAGTGCTACGCGCAACTGCAGGCCGAGGGCTACCTCGTCACGCGCGGCGGCTCGGCCACCCGCGTGGCCGCCGCCGCCCGCCCGCCGGTGGACGCGCCGTCGCCGCCCGCCGCGCTTGCCGGGCCCGCCGCGCCCGTCGGGATCGACTTCCGGCCCGGTGTGCCCGACCTGTCGAGTTTCCCCCGTGAACGATGGAGCCGCGCCCTTCGGCGCGCCTGCCGCGACGTGCCCAGCGACCTGCTCGGCTACGGCGACCCGTACGGTGACCCGATGTTGCGCGACGTGCTCGCCGCCTACCTGCGACGGGTTCGCGGGGCCGCCGCCGACGCGGCCCACACCGTCGTGTGCGCGGGGTACGCGCAAGGGCTGCAGCTCGTCCTGCGCGCGCTGGCGGGGGAGGGCGTGCGTGTCGTGGCCGTGGAGGATCCCGGCGACCCCGACCACCGCGCCGCCGCCGCGACGGCGGGCCTCGACATCGTCGCGGTCCCCGTCGACGAGCACGGGGTCGACACCGGCGCGCTCGCGGCCACCGGCGCGCGTGCCGTGCTGCTCACCCCCGCCCATCAGTCGCCCACCGGGGTCGTACTGGCTCCCGGCCGCAGGCAGGCACTGATCGCCTGGGCCGTCGCCCGCGACGCGACGATCGTCGAGGACGACTACGACGCCGAGTTCCGCTACGACCGCGAACCGGTCGGGGCACTGCAGGGTCTGGCTCCGGACCGGGTGGCGCTCCTCGGCTCGGTCAGCAAGTCGCTCGCCCCGGCTCTGCGTCTCGGATGGATCCTCTGCCCGCCCCGGCTGTCCGCCGGTGTCGCGCGTCAGAAGCGGCTCGCCGACCGGGGCTCGCCGGTCCTCGACCAGTTCGCGCTCGCCGACCTGGTGCGGTCGGGTCATTACGACCGCCACCTGCGCCACATGCGGACGCGCTACGCCGCCCGGCGGGAGGCCCTCGTGGACGCGCTGGGGCGGTACGCGCCCGAGGTCGAGGTACACGGGCTGGCCGCCGGTTTCCACGCCGTCGCCCAGCTACCGCCGGGCACGGACGAGCGTGCCGTGGTCGAGGCCGCCCGTCGCCGGTCCGTCGCGCTGTACGGGATCAGCGGCTATCTCCTCGACCCGCCGGAACGACGGGCGTCTCCCGCACGGCTCGTCCTCGGGTTCGGCAACCTGACCCCGGACGCCATCTCCGACGGCATCGCCGCCGTCGCCGACCTGCTGCGGGGCGGCTGAGCCACCGCGGGGCCCCGACCGGCCGGTGCCGTTTCTTCAGGGGAGTTTCTGGCCCGCTTCCGTCCTTCAAGGGGGTTTCGGACCCGCTTCCGAGTGGCCGCCTCGTCATGACGGTGCACGCCCGCTTCCGGACGGCGGCTTCGTCGCCGGAGTTCACGCCTCCTTGAGGAGGGCGGTCACCGACTCGCGCAGCGGCGTGGTGGGGCGGCCGATGAGAGCGCTGAGCTCGCCCGGCGTGTGGGAGAGGACGCCCTGGGCGATGTCGAGGTCGATGTCGGCGTACATGGCCGCCACCGGTTCCGGCAGGCCCGCGTCGATCAGGGCCCGAAGGTAGTCGGCGTGCGGGAGGTCCCGGTAGACGACCGGCCTGCCGGAGGCCGCCGCCGTCTCGGCGGCCAGCTCGGGCAGGCTCCACGCGGTGTCGCCGGAGAGCTCGTAGATCTTGCCGCCGTTCTCCTCGCCGGTGAGCACGGCGACGGCCGCGGCCGCGTAGTCGGCGCGGGACGCGCTGGCGACGCGGCCGTCACCGGCGGCGCCGAGGATCACGCCGTGCTCGACGCCCTGGAGGACGGACGTCGCGTAGACCTCGGTGTACCAGCTGTTGCGCAGGAAGGTGAACGGGATCCCGGAGGCGCGGATGTGCTCCTCGGTGCCCCGGTGGTCGACGGCCAGCGCCAGGGGCGTGGTGTCGGCGTGCAGCACGCTGGTGTAGGCGATGCGGGCGACCCCGGCCGCCCTGGCCGCGTCCACCACGGCCTGGTGCTGCCCGAGGCGCCGCCCGATGGCGTCGCCCGAGATGAGCAGGACCGTGTCGCCCGGGGAGAAGGCCCGCTCGAGCGTCTCCGGCCGCTCGTAGTCGGCCTCCCTGATCGTGACGCCGCGCGCGGCCAGGCCGGCGGCCTTGCCGGGATCACGCACGGCCGCCACGACCTGGCCGGCGGGCACGCTCTCCAGCAGGCCGTCCACCACCAGGCGGCCGAGCTGGCCGGTGGCACCGGTGACAACGATCATTTCGCTTCTCCTCGTTCGAAGGGGTCGCCGCCAGGTTAGTACTAACTAATATATAGTGCCAACTAAAAGTTAGTGCTTTCTTTTGTGTGGTGCGGCGAGAAAGTAAAGTGGACGGATGGACGACCAGGCCGCGACCCCGCTGGACGAGTTCAGCCAGCTCACCTTCGACGTCTTCATGCGCGGATGCGTCTCGCGCGAGACGATGGAGCACATCACCGGCCGCTGGGGCATCCTGGTCATGGTCGCGCTCCACGAGGGGACCTACCGCTTCAACGCCCTGCGCCGCCGGGTCGACGGGGTGAGCGAGAAGATGCTCGCCCAGACCCTGCAGGCTCTGGAGCGCGACGGCCTGGTCCACCGCGAGGCCGAGCCGACCATCCCCCCGAAGGTCGAGTACAGCCTCACGCCGCTCGGCGATCAGGCCGCCCGGCGCCTGCTCGACCTCATCGAATGGCTGGAGGGCGAGATGCCCGCGGTCATGCAGGCCCGCGCCCGCCACGACCAGGCCAGGGGCGGCCACCGGACGACGTAGGCCCGTCCGTGCCGGGACCCGCCCGCCGCGCGGCCGGAAGAACCGGATCAAGAAATGTCGCCGGAGACCTATAGCGTGAGCCGCATGAGCGACGAGATCATCGATTCCCCCACCGCCTGGGTCTCCAAGCACCTTCGCGAGTACGTCGAGTCGAACGGTGCGGAGGGCCACCTCTACTACGGCAGGCCCACCCTGCTGCTGACCACCGTCGGACGCAGGTCCGGGCTGAAGCGGCGGACCCCGCTGATCTACGGTCGTGACGGCGACGCCTACGTGGTCGTCGCCTCCAACGGCGGGGCCGACGACCACCCGCTGTGGTACCACAACCTGCTGGCCCTGCCGCAGGTCGAGGTGCAGGTGCGGGACGAGGTGTTCACCGCCGTCGCGCGGACCGCGACCGCCGGGGAGAAGCCCGCCCTGTGGGAGCAGATGGTCGGGATCCACGGTGAGTACGCCGACTACCGGCGCAAGACCGCACGCGACATCCCGGTGGTGATCCTCACCCGCGCCTGAGGTCCTGGCCCGCCGCGCGCTCGACGGGCCTCCCCGAAGCGGCGGTCGCCGCGGGGGCGGAGGCCGGCGCCGCCCGCCGGAGACGGTCGAGCCGATCATGGCCGGTGGGCGGCGTGCCGGGCTGAGCCCGGCGGGGCCGGTCCGTGATCCGCGATGGCGGGCCGGGGGCGGGCACCGCGGCGATCACGCCACGGGTGGGGCAGGCGCCGACACGCCGGGAAAAGCCTGGTCGTAGCATGAGATGGCCGCCGGTGGTCTGTCGCACGACCTCGGCCGGACGGGGCGGCGGTGAAGGACGGACGGTGCCGGAGCGGCGATCCGTCAGGTCCGGGGGCCGGATCTCAGCGTGTGGGGAAGGCAGGAGTGGATCGGCGCTGGTTTTCATCCCGGTGGTCGTGTGGGGGAGCCGCCTCGCGTGGGATTGGAGACACTGATGGTGCCGTTCGACACGGACGTGCTGGTTGTTGGTGCCGGTCCGGCGGGTCTGCTGATCGCGGGCGACCTCGCCGCAAGAGGTGTCGCCTGCACGCTCGTGGAGCGGGACCCCCAGCGTTCGACGCTCACCCGGGCCTTCCCCCTGCATGCTCGTACGCTGGAGCAACTCGACGCCCGGGACGTCGCCGACGAGCTGATCGGCACCGGCACGATCGTCGAGACGGTGCGGCTGTTCAACGGCCTGGACCTCGATCTGTCCAGCCTGCCGTCGCGGTTCCCGTTCCTGCTGTGCACCCCGCGGCACAACGCCGAGCGCGTGCTCGAGGAGCGCGCCACCCGGCTCGGAGCGGAGATCGTGCGCGGCGCCGAGGCGGTCGGGCTGAGCCAGGACGCGGCCGGGGTGGACGTCGAGGTATGCGCCGACGGCAGGATGCGCACCTGGCGCGCGCGGTTCGTCGTGGGTGTCGACGACCTGCGCAGCGTCGTGAGGGACGCGCTGGGCGTTCCGTTCCCGGGGCGCTCCACCGTGCAGTCGATCATGCAGGCCGACGTCCGCCTGGAGGAGAGACCGGAGCGGGAGGTGACCCTCATCGCCAACGACGAGGGCTTCTCCTTCGTCTCCTCCTACGGCGACGGCTGGTACCAGGTCATCACCTGGGACCGGCGGCGCCAGCTTCCCGACAGCGCCCGGCTCAGCATCCACGAGGTGAGCGAGGCCACCCGGCGCGTCACGGGCAGCGACTTCGGCATGCACGACGCCCGCCATCTGTCGAGGACCCACAGCGACGAGCGGCAGGTGCTCCGCTACCGTGTCGGCCGGGTGTTCCTGGCCGCCGAGACCGCCTACGTGCACTCGCTGGCATGCGGGCAGGGCATGAACACCGGCCTGCAGGACGCGGTCAACCTCGGCTGGAAGCTCGTCGCCGGGGTCCAGGGCTGGGCGCCGGACGGCCTGCTCGACACCTACCACACCGAGCGGTACCCGGTCGGCAGGAGGGCCCTGCGGCTCAACGGCGCCCTGCTCGCCATCGCCATGGGCTCGACCCGGAGATCGCGGGCCGCCCGCTCCATGCTCCCGGCCGTCGCGAACCGGATCCATCCCCTCGGCCACCGGCTGGCCGAGACCATCTCGGGCCTGGGCATCTCCTACCCCGCTCTCGCGGGAGCGCACCGGCTGGCCGGCCAGAGGGTGCCGGACATCCACCTGGCCGGGGAGCCGATCCGGCTGTACGAGGCGCTGCGGGCCGGGCGCTTCGTGCTCCTGGCCCCCGCGGGCGATCCGGCGGATGCGGCGGGCTCGCCGTACGGGGAGCGGGTGGTCCACGCCGTTCCCGCGAGCGCCGGCCTCCCCGTCCTGCTGATCCGTCCGGACGGATACATCGCCTGCGCCGTCGACGAGAGGAACCCCGCCTCCCTCGATGCCGCCCTGCGCGCGGCCCTGGCCGCGTGGTGCGCCGCCGGCCCTCCGGTGGCATCCACCACGAAACCCGGGTGAAACGGTCTGTCGCCACCGCCCCGCTGGCCACGAAGAGCAGTACGATCTACTGTAATTGACAGTAAACCGTGCGTAAGGAGTGGGACGTGGATCTCATCGTGCCGCCGACGGAACGGCTCCGGTGATGGCAGGCCAAGCGACCATCGGTGACCGCATCCGTGGATTGCGGTTGAGCAGGCACATGTCCCAGGCGCAGTTGGCCGGGCCAGACCTGTCTGACAGTTACGTTTCGCTCATCGAGTCCGGAAAACGGACTCCCACCCCGGTCGTCACGCGCCTGCTCGCCGAGCGGCTCGGCTGCGGCGTGGAGTTCCTGCTCCACGGGATCGAGCCGCACCAGCGCGTCGACACCGCGCTCGCCCTGCGGCAGGCCGAGCTCGAACTGTGCCACGGGGACCCGGCGGTCGCGGCCGGGCTCTTCGAGGAAACGGCCAGGGCCGCGGGTGACGACAACGCCATCCTCGCCGCGCGGGCGCGCTTCGGCCAGGCTCGCGCGCTGGAGGCCCAGGGGGACACGGGGCGGGCGGTCGAGGCCTACGAGTTGCTTCGCCGTGAGGCCGCGGCGCATCCCGAGCGCCTCGCCGACCTTCCGCTCGCCGTGGCGCTCTGCCGCTGCTACCACCGCGCGGGTGACACGCTGCGCGCCCGGGATCTCGGGATGGAGGCTCTGGCCCAGGCCGACCGGCTCGGGCTCGACCAGGGCGACCTCGCCCTCGACCTCGCCGCCGTGCTCGCCGAGATGGAGGTCGCCCTCGCGTACGTCGAGCGCGTGCTGACCGCCTCCCGCCTGCCCGACGCCGTCGACCGCGACTCGGAGGTCCTCGGCCTGTGGCGGGCCGGCACGGCCGCGGCGGAGGAGGACTCCGCGCTCGCCGCCCGGCTCGCGGCGGACGCCGTCGCCGCCGGCCGGCCCGCGCGGATGGCCGTCCGCTACGTCCGGAGCGCGATGCGCTGGGCGTGGATCGCCACCGTGCGTCCCGAGGCCGCCGACCTCGGCCGGGCGGGTGAGTTCGCCGCCTCCGCGGTCGAGATCCTCTCGCGCCTGTCGCCCGGGACGATCGAGCACGCCCGGGGCCTGGTCGTGCTCTCCCGCGTGCGGCTGCGCTCCGGCGACGCGGACGCCACCGCGGAGCTGGCCGAACAGGCCCTCGGCCTGCTCGCCGGCGTGCGCGGGACGGTGCCGGCGATGGCGTACGTGGTTCTGGCCGAACTCGCTCTGGCACGCTCCAAAGACGGCGGCCCGGCGCTGGAGAAGGCTCAGGAACTGCTCGCCGACCCGGTCGCCTCGGTGGCCTCCTTCGTCGACCGGGATTCGGCCAGGCTCTGGCGCGAGATCGGTGACCTCTGGGGCCGGGCCGGGGCGCCGGAGAGGCAGACGAACGCCTATCGCAGCGCGCTCGAAACCGTCGGGGTCGGCTCGCGCGCGGAGGCTCCGCCCGGCTCGGCGTGGCGTGAGGTCGTCGTCCCGGCGATTCCGGCCCACCTCGGCGTCTCGCACGAGTCGAGGGCAGGCTGACGTCCTCTCCCCGATGCCCCCACGCCCGCGGACCGCGCCTGGATCGCGGGCGGCGGCCCGGCCACCGGCTTCCTGGAGGGAACCGGCGAGAACGCGCTCGGCGGATCTTCGGCGCCCTGGCCGGGCCGGCCCTGGCGGGCGCCGGTGATCCCCTCGGCGCCGGCGCCCGGTAGGCCCGCACCCCGCCGGTGCGGCGTCTGCCGATCCTGAGGTGAGCGAAGGGCGAGCACGCGAGAACCCGTCCGGACCCGGGCGGGTTCTCGCGTACCCGGGCACGGCACCGGCGATCACGCGCCGATCACCCCCGGCCGGTGGGGAGCGCGTCCGAGGGTACAGACTCGGGGGTATGGCAAAGGGCGAGTCAGGGCCGTTGATCCCGCACATGAGGCTGGATGAGCTGCTGGAGGAACTGCGAGAACGCCTGGAGGCGGTGCTGGCCACCCGCGACCGGGTGCACGCGCTGCTGGACGCGGTGGTCGCGGTGGGCAGCGACCTGGACCTGGAGACCGTGCTGCGCCGGATCGTGGAGACCGCCACCACCCTCGTCGACGCCACCTACGGCGCGCTGGGCGTGGCCGGAGACCACAGCACGCTGGTGCAGTTCGTCCCGGTGGGGCTGAG
>NZ_JBPXMD010000037.1:0-73942 GCF_051918855.1 Streptosporangium sp. H16 | reverse complement strand
GGTGAGGGGTCGTGCCGTTCGGACACCACGGACACTAGAAACAGTCGACGCTTCCTTCTGCGCAGGAATGCACACTCGCGGCTGAAGGTGCACTATTACGGATTTAAGACCTTCCGTAGTCGATGGTCCCGTGCAACCACTCTGTGCGACGTGCCGGCAGGGCCCTGCGCCGGCGCCGCAGCCGTCGGGGTTCGACATGGGGCCCGCGGCTTGCTCCCCTTCGCTTGACCGGGCTGTTCGCACTCGCCGCGGAGCCCTTCCGGGATCGGACCCCGCTCGTCCGGCGGAAGACGGGCTTCGCCCA
Organism: Streptosporangium sp. H16; assembly: GCF_051918855.1. NCBI lineage: Bacteria > Bacillati > Actinomycetota > Actinomycetes > Streptosporangiales > Streptosporangiaceae > Streptosporangium > Streptosporangium sp. H16. Next base: position 73,638 of record NZ_JBPXMD010000037.1, on the reverse strand, counting down.
CGGCCCGCCCGGCATCGGTGAGATCATCACGCGCCATACTCCGTGTCCCGCCGAGGTGTTCCGTCGAGGTGTTCCGCCGAGGCCGAACCGCACCGCGCAGGCGAGCCCACGCCCCGACGGTCCGGACCTCGAACAGGCCCTGGATCGTGATGCCTTCTCGCTCCTCCGCGCAGTTCCGTGTGCGCTGTAAGCGGTCACCCGGTGGCCTTTTTCCACCTCGTGAGGATATTGGCTCGTTCGTGGTGGAATACCGGAAAAGACCATTGTTCAGTGCGCGGACGATTAAAGGTTCCACTGGATCGCATGGCGATTTCATGTTTTCCCTAGAAATGGCGCCAAGTCTTTGTCTTTCGCATGTCGGGCGACAGGGAGCCGAAATGCCGATTAGTAAGGTCGGAGGATATGGCGCGTCATCGGTAATGCGCCTGAGCTGAGCCGTACCAAAGGAAAAGGGCAGTTTGATGACAGATGCCGGTCGCCCTCGCCTCGTACCAAGAAACATCGTTGGTTCCTTGCGGGTGTGGGTCCTCGCGGTCCTGATCGCGACAGGAGGCATCGCCGCGACACCGTGTACCGCGAAAGCGTTGGCGACACCGGTCGCGCTGGGCACGGCCGCCGACTTCGCGGTACTGGGCGGGGCCTCTGTCACGAACACCGGGTCCACTGTCGTCACCGGAGATCTGGGGATCAGCCCGAGCGCCACGGTGACCGGCTTCCCGCCCGGCACCGTGATCGGAACCCTCCACGCCGCCGACGCCGCCGCCGCACAGGCTCAGACGGATCAGCTCGCCGCCTACAACGACGCCGCCTCCCGCACTCCTGACGCCACCATCCCGACACAGCTCGGTGGGACCACCGTGACCCCCGGCGTCTACGACTCCGCCGCGGGCACATTTCAGATCACGGGAAACGTGACGCTCGACGCCCAGGGCGACCCCGACGCGGTCTTCATCTTCCAGGCCGCCTCCACGCTTGTCACCGCGGCCGCCAGCACGGTGACCCTCGCCGGGGGAGCGCAGGCATGCAACGTCTTCTGGCAGGTGGGCAGCTCGTCCACTCTGGGAGCCAATACGGACTTCTCCGGCGACATCCTCGCGCTGACCTCGATCACTGTGGGCAGCGGTGTGACCGTGGACGGTCGAACCCTGGCGCACAACGGCACCGTCACACTGGACACGGACACCATCACCCTGTCCGCCTGCGCGGATCCTTCCGACCGGTCCACCACCACCACGGTGAACTCGTCATGCGCCATCAGCCAGCAAAGCCCGATCACCTTCACCGCGACGGTGAGATCTCCGAGCGGGATCGTCCCCACCGGCCCGGTCGAATTCTTCAGTGACGGGGTAAGCCTGGGCACGGCCCAGCTCGACGGCACAGGCCATGCCGAGTTGACCGTCGCCCCTCTCTCCGAGGGTGTGCATGAGATCGTCGCCGTCTTCCCCGGTACGACCGAACTGGACGGCAGCACATCACCGGTCTTCATCCAGGCCGTCGACTCCCAGGGCTTCTGCCTGATAGAGGGATGTGGGCCGGCGTGTGGCGGTGAGCCTCAGGCCAGGGTGCTGTCCACGACGGCGGAGCGTACGGCCTGCTCGCCGCGCCGGCCCTCTGCGAGGGTAACGGTCGCCGACGACCCCCTGAGGATTTCCCGCCTTCACCCGAAGAATGCGCCGGAAACTTTCACTGCGAATTCAATGACCCGCAGGCCGAAGATCACACCATGAAGTCCCTGTGGGCATGGATGCGAACCTCGATGGGCTGCTCTCCATCGCTTTCCCGTCATTATATTGTTAATTTACGGTTCGGCGGCCAGGTCAATGTATTCCGGAGCATTTATCGGGTATCCCATGATCACTGCCCATGCGTCACAGAGGCTGCCCTCGGGACCCTGAACGACACGGAATGACATGAATTTCAGCGATAGTAGACATGCCGTGATCTCACGGCTCGGCAGGCGCGCCCGAAATCGGGGTATTACGGTAGTTCTCGTTGGTGTTTTTTTCTTTACGTCGTTTCAAGTGCCGATAAACATGCTCAAGGAAAAATCGGTCGGTATTCACCTGATCGCACAGGCCAAGGAGGGAAAGCCGGTCTCGTCCTGCCCTCCCGTTGCCGGCTCCCGAAGGCCGCACGCCCATGCGAGAGGTCATTGCCGGAAGAGATGCTGCAGGCCATGCAGGTGCAAGGACAAACTTTGCGTATGCTCGCGTGGCCCACGCGGACCGAAAGGCAGGAAAGGATCCAAGGGCGCAACGGGTCGAACCGGCCCGTACGGCCCTCGGGGCCCAGAAGGTCCCGCAGGTGAGACTGGCCTGCCCGGAGCCACCGGCTCAAAAGGACCAGCAGGTGCGACGGGTACGACAGGACCCGAGGGGCCAGTAGGTGCGACCGGTGCGACGGGTCCGGTAGGACCGCGGGGAGAGGTCGGTCCGGTAGGACCTGAGGGGCCGGCGGGCGCAGCCAGTGTGACAGGGCCCGAAGGACCGGAAGGGCCGGCGGGTGCGACGGGTCCGGTAGGGCCCGCAGGGCCACAGGGAGAGATCGGTCCGGTAGGACCGGAAGGGCCGGCGGGCGCAACCGGTGCGACAGGACCCGAGGGGCCAGTAGGCGCGACCGGTGCGACGGGTCCGGCAGGGCCGCGGGGAGAGGTCGGTCCGGTAGGGCCCGAGGGTCCGGCGGGTGCGACGGGTGCGGTAGGGCCCGCAGGGCCGCAGGGGGAGGTCGGTCCGGCAGGGCCAGAAGGACCTGCGGGTGCGACGGGTGCGGTAGGGCCGCAGGGGGAGGTCGGTCCGGTAGGGCCCGAGGGTCCGGCGGGTGCAACGGGTGCGACAGGCACTGAGGGGCGGGTAGGTGCGACGGGGCCGATAGGGCCGCGGGGAGAGGTCGGTCCGGTAGGCCCTGAGGGTCCGGCGGGTGCGACGGGTGCGGTAGGGCCGCAGGGGGAGGTCGGTCCGGTAGGGCCCGAGGGTCCGGCGGGTGCAACGGGTGCGACAGGCACTGAGGGGCGGGTAGGTGCGACGGGGCCGATAGGGCCGCGGGGAGAGGTCGGTCCGGTAGGCCCTGAGGGTCCGGCGGGTGCGACGGGTGCGGTAGGGCCGCAGGGGGAGGTCGGTCCGGTAGGGCCCGAGGGTCCGGCGGGTGCAACGGGTGCGACAGGCACTGAGGGGCGGGTAGGTGCGACGGGGCCGATAGGGCCGCGGGGAGAGGTCGGTCCGGTAGGCCCTGAGGGTCCGGCGGGTGCGACGGGTGCGGTAGGGCCGCAAGGGGAGGTCGGTCCGGTAGGGCCCGAGGGTCCGGCGGGTGCGACGGGTACAACCGGTGCAACCGGTGCGACGGGTGCGACGGGTGCGGTAGGGCCGCAAGGGGAGATCGGTCCGGTAGGGCCCGAGGGTCCGGCGGGTCCGGCGGGTGCAACCGGTGCGACGGGTGCGGTAGGGCCCGCAGGGCCGCAGGGAGAGATCGGGCCGTCAGGGCCAGAAGGACCTGCGGGTGCGATAGGCCCCGAGGGGCCAGTGGGTGCGACGGGTACAACCGGCGCGACGGGCGCGACAGGGCCCGCAGGACCGCGGGGAGAGACGGGACTTCAGGGACCTCCGGGAGCGACCATCTGCTGCACCGACACGTGGGGCGTCATCGGTCGCGAATCGGATGGCGGGCCGAACGCCGTCTACCGTGTCGGCCCGTATGAGCGAGATCCCGTCACCGGTTCCTCGGCCACCGTGCCGCCGCCCTATGGCGTCGGCAGCCTGGGAATCATCGTCGGAGACAGCCCGGATAAGATCACTTTCGGCAACGAGACGGACTTCGCGGAGTTGTCGATCAGTGATCTCACGATTTTGAGGTACTGGGCGTTCGCGGGCACCAACTCTCCGGCCGAGGTCTCCGTGCCGGGGCTGAGCATAGAGGTCGATCCCAACATGGGCTCGGCGGACTACGCGACCTTGATCTATCTGCCTGACACCTCTACCGGTCCTTCGGCTCCCGACCCCCGGCTGCCCAACACCTGGCAGCAGTACGACGCCGGCGCGGCCGGCAGCCAGTGGTACGCCACCGGGGCGACGGGCGTTTTGATCAACTGCACTCTGGCTTCTCCGTGTTCGTTCGACGAGCTCAAGGCCGCGCTGCCGGATGCGGTGATCACGCTGAGTCTTGGGTTCAGCATGGACACCGCCTTCATCGGCGCGATTGACGGACTGCAGGTGAACAACACGGTCTATGACTTCGGGCCCCTTGGAACACGGAAACTGGCCGTGGCACCTTAGGTCTGCTCGTGGTCCGGATCGTCAGGGTGTGGATTCACCTGCGAGGCGCCGTCCTGGGGATGGATCCGGAATTTCCAGCACATCTGAAGCCCGAACTCAGGACACCGCTAGTTGCCCCAGCCAAGGAGCCAGACCTGGCCGTCGGCGCCGTAGCGGTTCTTCTGCCACGGGTATATCCGGGCGGAGCACACGCCCGTGAAACGGCTGTAGGCCGTGCAGAAACGCCATCTGTCGGTGACGTCCCAGACGTTCCAGCCGACCCCGTAGGCCTGGATGTTCTGGCAGCCCTCGTAGATGTAGGTGGGAAGGCTCGTGCTCCCGGTGCAGCCGGCCGAGGTGTACGTGATCTGGAAGCCGTCGCCGCACCAGGTGTGATAGGCGCTTCCCTGGAGAGCGGGATACCCGTACGTCGTCGTGAGATACCAGCAGCCCGTCGCGAAATTGGCGGGACCGACGGTTCCCGTCCGCTTCACGGGAGTAAGAAGATTGCTGGTGAATTTACCCTGGGACGTGTCGATAATACTGGGAACCGTTTCCCTCTGGCGGGACATGTCGATGTATTCATCGAGCCCCTGTTCCCGGATCTCGGCGGCCGTCAGGGCGCGTACGGTGGGCCTGGGGGGCGGTGCCACCTCCCCCGGCTGAGGTGCGGGTTCCCACGACCGGGGGGTGACCTCCCAGGGCTGGGGCGCGGCTTCCGCGGGCTGGGGCGCGGGCGGGTTGTCCGGAATGCCCGGCGGCACGGGAGAGAAGGCCCCGAGGCTCAGGACGGCCGCCACGGCGAAGGCGCAGTTGACCGTGACTCGGGCGAATCGTCGCTTCAATGGCATACGGCATGCTCCTTATCAAAAAAGCGCGCCGTGGACGGAGCTCGTCGATATCTCCGTCGGCGGCGCGATCTTGATGGCGTGGAAAATATATACGCCCTCCTTTGAGGGGGGATCGAATTCCGTTTCCGGCAGGGTAAATGAAAATTTCCTCGCCCTGTCATCCGAAGGTGTTGAATGTCTTCTCCGGCGAGCACGACCGGCGGCACGTCACCGGGATGCTTCACCAGGTGCTGCTCACCGTGCCGGCGGCCACCACGGGTCTCATGGCCGCGCTGCTGCTCGGGGCCGACACCGGCCCGCGCGTCACCCCTGGGGTCGGGCTGCACCAGCTGGTCGGCTACAACCTCCTGCTCGTCAGCGCCATCCTGGGGCTGCGGGTACTGGTGGTCATCTTCCGAAGGAACGGGTGAACGGCCCGCCGCCTCCCGCGACCGTTGGAACCGGCGCGGGAATCGGATAGGAAGGAACCCATGACTACCGAGCAGACGTTCGTCATCGTCGGAGCGGGCCTGGCGGGTGCCAAGGCGGCGGAGTCCCTGCGCGACGAGGGCTTCGAGGGCGGGATCACGCTGATCGGCGCCGAGACCGAGCTCCCCTACGAGAGACCCCCGCTCTCCAAGGGCTATCTGCTCGGCAAGGAGGAGAAGGCCAAGCTCTACGTCCACGACGAGGACTGGTACGCCGGAAACTCCGTGGAGCGGCTGCTCGGGCGCCGCGCGACGGGCCTCGACCGGGCCGCGCACCACGTGGAGCTCGACGACGGGCGGCGCGTCCCGTACGACAAGCTGCTGCTCGTCCCCGGCTCCTCCCCGCGCCGCCTCGACGTACCCGGCGCCGACCTGGACGGCGTGCACTACCTGCGCAGCCTCGGCGACTCGGAGCGGCTGCGCGAGGCCGTCCGCGGCGGAGGAAGGAGGGTGGTCGTCGTCGGCGCGGGCTGGATCGGGTTGGAGACCGCCGCGGCCGCCAGGGAGTACGGCTGCGAGGTGACCGTCGTCGAGCCGAGGGCGGTGCCGCTGCACGCCGCGCTCGGCCCCGAGCTGGGCGCCTTCTTCGCCGACGTGCACCGGCGCCACGGCGTCGACGTACGGCTCGGCCGCGAGGTGACCGGGCTCCTCGGCCCCGGGCGCGTCCGCGCGGTCGCCACCCACGACGGCGAGGAGATCCCGGCCGACATCGTGATCGTCGGCGTCGGCGTGAGCCCCAACACCGAACTCGCCGAGCGGGCGGGCCTGGCCGTGGACAACGGGATCCTCGTCGACGAGTCCCTCCGCACCGACGACCCCGACGTCTACGCCGCCGGTGACGTGGCCAACGCGTTCAACCCCCTGTACGGCACCCGCATCCGCGTCGAGCACTGGGCCAACGCCCTCAACGGGGGAGTGGCCGCGGCCAGGGCCATGCTCGGCCAGAAGGTGGTCTACGACAGGCCGCCGTACTTCTTCACCGACCAGTACGACGTCGGCATGGAGTTCTCCGGCTGGTTCGCGCCCGGGGGATACGACTCCGTGGTCATCCGGGGAGACCTGGAGTCGGAGGCCTTCCACGCCTTCTGGCTCTCCGGCGGACGTGTCGTGGCGGGCATGCACGTCAACCAGTGGGACGAGGGCATCTCGCCGGCGCAGGAGCTGATCCGCGGCGGCGCGACCGTCGCCCCCGACCGGCTCACCGACCTCTCCGTACCGCTGGCCGACCTCGCGAAGAGCTGACCGCTCCCGCCGTCCCCCCGCTTTCACCCCCTCCCATGAACCGGAGCGGCTACCACGCCCGTCCACGGGTAAAAGCCCTTCGGGGGAGGGTGGCGATACGAAGGCGAGGAGACGGGCATGACCGATACGGCCCCCACCGGCAAGTTGACCATAGAGACACACGGCCGCCGGGAGGCGCTCGCGCTGGCCGGGACGATCTGCGATCTCTACGAGGCGGTGTTCTCGCTGCCCCCGTTCGACGGGAACGCCGCGGAGTTCGCCAACCAGCGCTCCTACTTCCCCCGGCTGGTCGACCGGCCAGGCTTCCGGCTGACCACCGCGCGGTCCGGGGCGGAGTTCGTCGGGTTCGGGTACGGCCACCTGCTGCCGGCCGACACCCGCTGGTGGAGCGCGCTGGCCGACCCGGTCGGCGAGGAGTTCGCGGCCGAGACCGGGAGCAGGACGTTCGTCGTCATCGACTACGGGGTGCTGCCCGACTGGCGAGGCGCCGGGATCGGGCACCGGATCCACGACGAGCTGCTCTCCGGATCCGGGGCCGAGCGGGCCACGCTCTCGGTGCAGCCCAAGGCCGTGCGGACCCGGGAGGTCTACCGGAGGTGGGGATGGCGGAAGGTGTCCGAAAAGCTGATGGACCCGCCGATCCCCGCCCCGGTCTTCGAGATCCTGGTGCTTGAGGAGATGCCAGAGGCGCGCTGATCGATCGCGATGAGCGGGAAAGCCGTCAGGCGATGAGCTGGAAGGTGTGCAGCTTCTCGTCCAGGGCGGCGACCTGGCGGGTCCTCGCCCACGGATTCAGCGTCTCGCGGACCTCCACCACCGAGCGGGCCAGCCGCGGCGAGGTGTTCTTGCAGGTGAGGCGGGCGGCCTCGCCGATCTGCTCGCACGCCTCGTCGATGGCGCGCAGCCGCAGGTGCCCGCGCGCCAGATCCAGGCGGCTGAACGCCATGTTGCGGACGAACGCCGGATCGATCCGGGCCAGGGACCGCGCGGCCATCTCGACGGCGGTCTGGGCGTCACCCATGTCCAGCAGGCACTTGGTCCTGGTCGACAGATACTGCCCGTCGCCGTAGAAGTAGAGAAGCTTGGCCCCCACGTCTCCCTCGCCCGCGTGGCCCAGCTCGCGGCGGGCCTGGTCGAGGCTGGTCATGCACCGGGCGTGGTCCTTGTGACGGTCGTTCTTGGCCGAGCGGCGCAACACCGCCGAGTAGGCGCGGGCCCCCACGTCGCACGCGTACGACACCAGCAGCTTGCTGTTGGCGCGATGCCCCCAGGCCAGCGCCCCCAGCGCGTGCTCGACGCCCTGGCGGGGGTCGCCCCGCCAGGTCGCCAGCTGTGACCAGTTGGCCAGGACGAAGCTGTTCATCGCGTCGTCGTCGGCCTGGTGCGCGGCCGCCTTGGCCTGCTCGTAGTAGTGGTTCGCCCCGTTGAAGTCGTTGAGGTTGAACAGCACCCAGGCGGTGAACCGGCAGATGTTGGCCAGCAGCGACAGCAACCGCTCGCGCACCTCGTCGTTCGACGCGGCCGGGATGAGCGACCGCACCAGGTGCTGCTGGGCGAGCACGGTCCCCAGCACCGACTGGGGGCCGAGGGTGTCCTCCTGCCGCATGCAGTGGTGCAGCACCGCGTCGATGTGGTCGACGGTGGCCTCGTCCACCCGGGACGGTTCGGCGGCGATCAGGGCGAGCCGGTCGAGCTCGTCGTCGTTGAGCCGGGCCAGCAGCGGAGAGGCCGCCGCCGCGGCGGCGGCGGCCCTGATCAGGGCCAGGACGTCGCGCCGTTTCATGGTCGCCGCCCACTGGGCGAGCGCCCGCACCAGGGCGTCGTACTCCTCGTCGCGGGAGGTCCCGAACGGCACGGGTCCCGTGGGCAGGGTGGGCAGGGCGGCCAGCACCCCTCGGATGTCCTCGGGGCCGAGGCTGCCCGCCGCCCCGGCCGCCACCAGCGCCCGCCCCCGGGACCGGACGGCCGGTGTGTTGTGCTCGTCGGCATCGCGGTGGTCTTCACCGTCGACCAGGTCGGCGGTGCGGCACTGGTAGATGCGGGCCAGCCGGTTGAGCCCGGCGATCGGCGGCTCGTTGCCGGTGGGGCCGGGCCACGCTTCCCACGACCCGAGTTTTCGGGTCGTCAGTGGCTCGTTCGGCCAGTACTCGTTCCATAGATGGCAGACCTTGGCTTGTGTCAGGCGATGCGCCTCACGGAAGCCCTGGCGGGAGTTCAGGCGCCAACGTCGCTTGAACTCAGCGGCGACCTCGGCCCACGTGAAACCACGCTCGCGAAGCTCAGCGCTGAAGGCGTCCATCTGTTGCTTGACGCTGCGCGGTGCACGTGGCATCGGCTCGGCCCCTCCCGGCAGGTTCTCCGGCGGCGATTCTTCGGGCTGAACGTTACTGGTCGCTCACGTTCGGTGACGGTCGAGTGCAGAAACCGGCGATCAGATCACCGCTCCCTGCAATGCCGTCGCTCTGAGGCGCGATGTGACCCCTGAGAGTGACGAACAGACTCGGTGTCGTCGCCTGTTTCCAGCACGCTCCGTACAGCAGGGTTGAGACAACGCCGGAGCCGTCGGATTCGTGTGGTCTCAGCGCTCGGGCGGGGGCGTCCCCATTCTGCGCCGGGGACGCGCGACCGAACCTTCGTTGAACTTCCCTGGAGCCATCAATGACCGTGCTCCCCGTCGAACGGCCGGGACCGATGCACTCACCGTTTCACCCTGATCCGGACACCGCCGACCGTCTGTGCCTGGACGCGAACGAGCTGTGGCTGGCGGCGCAGCCGGCCGCGGTCTCCCAGGCGCGCGACTTCACGCGTGCGCGACTGCTGGCGTGGGGCCTGGAAGAACTGTCCGACCTCTGTGTCCTGGTCGTCTCCGAGATGACCACCAACGCCGTCAAGGCCACCGCCACCCCGCCCGTCCCGTACGGCTACACCTGCCCGTCCGCCTCCGGCGGCCACCCGCACACCGTCGCCTGCCCGCCCGCCTGCGCCCGCGCGCGGACCACCGGCCCGGACCCGATCCTCCTGCGGCTCCGTCTCACCACCGCGGGCCTGTTCGCGGAGGTCTGGGACAGCTGCGACGGCTCGCCCGAGGTCACCGACGCCGGGGAGGACGACGAGAGCGGACGGGGCCTGCGGCTCGTCGGCATGTGCACCGACGGGTGGGGCCACTACCGGTCACCGAACGGGGGAAAGGTCGTCTTCGGCCGCTGGGCCCTGCCGTCCGCCTGGCACATCCCGGACGTGCTGCCCCCGCGGCCGTACACGTACTCCCGGACTCACGCGACGCGCGGGTGATCCCTCACCCGCGCGGGGTGTACGCGGGGTACGCCGTCCGGTCCACGTCCGTGTCCGGCCACCGGCGGCGCAGTGCCTGTGCCGCCCGGCGGGCCCATCCGGCCAGGTGGGGCAGGGCTCGGTGGTTCTCGGCGGTCGACGCCGCGGCGTCCAGGGTGAAGATCAGCTGAAGCCGGCTGTTCTCGCCCGGCGCCCGGGCGTCGAGCGTCGGGAACCGGGTGAGACGGCAGGCGGCCCAGGTCAGGCACGCCGCGGCCAGGCCGAAGCCGAACAGGTGGTCGTCGTCGGCCTCCGGTACGCCCCGGGCCAGCGCGCGGCGGTAACCGGCCTCCAGACCGGTCGCGACCGGGTCGGACACCGTCAGCCACGCCGGGCCCGGCACGTACAGGCACACGGCAGAGGTCAGGGTGTGCCGGTAGCCGGCGAACTCGAAGTCGATGAGCCGCCCGTCGCCGTCCGCCGTCAGGAAGTTGTTCGCCTCGGCGTCCCCGTTGGTCAACGCCAGGAAAGGGCCCGGATCGGCGAGTTCCGCCAGCAGCCGCGCCAGCTCGGTCCCGGCTCGGCCCGGCAGCGCGACCCCGAACTCCGCGGAGTGCTCCACGGCCCGCCGCCACGCGTCGGTGTCCGAGCACGTGAGGTCGACGACCACGGCCGGTCGTCTCGCGAGGTAGAGCTCCGCGTGCCCGGCCGTGGCCGCGCCCAGCTCGCCCAGCGCCCGCGCGAAGGCCGCCAGCCCCGCCGGTGGGGGCACCGCGCCGTCGCGGCGCAGCACCCGGTCCAGCGGCGTGCGGGGAGCGAGGTCCTCCAGGACCAGGAGCGACGCCGCCATGTCGTCGGCCAGCACCCTGGGGGCGAGGTCGAGCCCGAGGTCCTCGGAGAGGAAGCGCAGCGCGGCCCGCTCGGTCACCACCTGTCTCGCGTCCATGCGCAGCCCGGACGGATCGCTGCGCAGCCACTTCACGATCACCGACGAGGGGAGTCCGGATTTCGGCTCGGCCGGGTGCACGCGCGGTCCGGATTTCGGCTCGGCCGGGTGCACGCGCGGTCCGGGCTTCGGCTCGGCCGGGTACGCGCGCAGGACCGCCCACGGGGCCAGGTGCTCCATGCGGCCGAGCGCCACCGGCGCCCCGAAGGCCTTCGCCAGCAGCACCTCCAGGTGAGCCCGATCGGGCAGCGGAAAGCTCGTCGCGGGAGGATCCACAGGTGGTGTCGGCACCCTGGCAGGGTGCCAGCCGAGGCCGCGGCCTTCAACGGGTTTCCCTCCCCGGCCGGTTCGGACGGTCGCCCCGGTCTCCCTGGCCGTCCCGGTTCCCCTGGTCATCCCGGTCTCCCTGACCGCCCCGGCCGCCGTCGGCCCGTACGCCTCCGCCGGCGCCCGCTCCGCGACGGACGAACTTCTCGCGGCCCTCCGCGCCACGGAAACGCCCTGGGCGGCGACGTGTCTCCCGAGCCGCTGACACGTGGGCTTCCTCGACCGGCTGGATAAGGATTTTCTCGCCCGGCTCGCGAAGGGCAGAATGCCGGGATGGATGCGATCCTGCGCGCCGCGGGCGAAGTGGTGGGCGTCGAGCTGTCCGATCCGGTGGACCTCGGGGGCAGCCCGCGCAGCGTGGTCCTGCGCTGCCGGACGGCTTCGGGCGGCAGCGTCGTCGTCAAGAAGTTCGGCACGGAGCCCGAGGGACTGCGCGCCTTCGCCGCGGAGGCGGCCGGGCTCTCGCTGCGGCTGGCCGGCCCCGGGCTGCTGGGCGTGGACGACTCGGTCCCGCTGCTGGTGATGGAGGACCTCGGGTCCGCGCCGACCCTGGCGGACGTGCTGCTCGGTGACGATCCGCGGGCCGCCCTGGACGGCCTTTCGGCCTGGGCGCGCGGGCTCGGGCGGCTGTCCGCCGCGTCGGTGCACCGGCGCGCCGACCTGGCCTCCCTGTCGGCCCGGTACGGCAGGGGCGTGCCGTCCTGGGACGAGGATCCGTGGACCGTACGGTACGCGGCCGGGTTCCCCTCGGCGCTCGCCGGGATCGGCATCGAGGCGCCGCCGGAGCTGGCGGGTGAGCTGGGGCGGATCGCGGCGACGGGAGCGGACGAGTATCTCGCCTTCACCCCCGGTGACACCTGCCCGGACAACAACCTGCTCACCCCGGACGGCCTGCGGCTGCTCGACTTCGAGTCGGCCTGCTACCAGCCGGTCTTCATGACGGCCGCGTACTGCCGGATGCCCTTCGCCACCTGCTGGTGCGTCTTCACACTGCCCCCCGGTCTGGCGGAGAAGATCGAGGACACCTACCGCGCGGAGGTCGTCGAGGCGTACCCGGAGCTGGTCGAGGACGAGATCTGGCAGCCCGGGATCCGGCGGGCGGTCGCGCTCTGGACGGTGTATCTGACGACCGACCTGATCCCGCGCATGGCGAAGGACGGGCCGACGCACAGGGTCCGGCGTCCCGTCCCGACGCTGCGGCAGCTGCTGAGGCACCGCTGGGAGATGGCGAGCACCCTGGAGGAGTTCCCGGCCTTCGCGGAGACGATGCGGCTGCTGCTCCGGGAGGTCGCCGACGGCTGGGACGTCCCTCGACTGCCGGGCTATCCCGCGTTCGGCGGCTGAGGACCCGGGTCGTCCACAGATCTGGAGTGACAAGCCACCCGCATCTCTGGGTGACAAACCGTCTGCATCTCAAATGTCAGATATTTGCGTTATTTCGGTTATGTGGGTAATGTCGGTGATATGGACTACGAGGCCGAGCTTGCCTACGCCGACGAGGTCGGCCGCCATTTCGCGCGGCAGAACGGCCTGCCCCCGATGACCGGCCGGGTGGCCGGGTGGCTTCTCATCTGCGATCCGCCGCAGCAGACCATCGCCGAGCTCGGCGAGGCGCTGCGGGCCAGCCGCACCGCCGTCAGCGGCGCCGTCTCCATGCTCGAGGAGTGGTCCTGGATCCAGCGCTCACGCGCCGCCGGTGAACGCGTGGACCGCGTCAGCCTCCATCCCGCGATCTGGCTGAGGATGGTCGACAAGCCCTCGGAGTACGTCTCGCTCGGCGCGCTCGCGCACCAGGGCCTCAAGGTGCTGGACGAGGCGCCCCCGGCCCGCCGGGCGCGCCTGCTCGAGGGTGCGGCCTTCGCCGAGTTCCTCGTCGAGCGGATGCCCGCGCTCGCGGCCGAGTGGCGCGAGCGCCGCGACGCGCTGCGCGCCTCCGGCGCACTGCCCGACGACGCCGGGACGAGCCGGCCCTAGCCCGACGTCACCGGACCGCCCACGAGGGGCGGTCCCCCTCAACCCGAAGCAGCCCGAAGCAGCCCGAAATAACCCGAAAAGACACGAAACAACTCGAAGTAACCCGAAGCCACGAGGCCATCCCCCCGGGGGCGCGACGAAGCGCCACGAGCCCGTCTCCCGAGGGCGGCTCCCTCCTTCGCAAAAGTCCGTGGTCCGTGGTCCGTCACGCCGTCCCCGAGGGCGGTTCCCCTTTCCTTCCGGCCGGTGCTCCGACGGCACCGGCGTTGTCCGCATGCCCCGGCTCGCGTCCCCGCCCGATCGGCGGACGCCTCGCCCGGGATCCGGCCCCGTCAAACCGAGGAGATCTCCCATGACTTTCGACTCCGCCCGCTGGCAGACCCGGCTCGACGAGCTTCGCGCCGCCCACCGCGTGCCGGGGGCGTCGCTGGCCGTACTGGCCGACGGGAACGTCCACGAACTGGCCAGTGGTGTGCTGCACCGGGCGACCGGGGTGGAGGTGACGACCGACTCGGTGTTCCTGTCCGGCTCGCTCGCCAAGGTCTACACCGCGACGCTGGTGATGCAGCTGGTCGACTCCGGCGAACTGGAGCTCGACACGCCCGTGGTGAGCGTGCTGCCGGAGTTCGCCACCCCGGACCCGGAGGCCACGAAGACGATCACGATCCGCCAACTGCTCAGTCACACCGGCGGCCTGACCTGCGACTTCAACTACGACCCCGGCCGTGGCGACGACTGCCTGGCCCGGTACGTCGAGGCCGCCAGGGAGGTGGCGCCGGACTGCCCGCCCGGGACGGCGCTGTCGTACAGCAGCGTCGGGTACGTCGTGCTGGGCCGCGTCGTCGAGGTGCTGACCGGCCTGACCTGGGACCGGGCGCTGAAGGAGCGGCTTTTCGCCCCGCTCGGGCTGGAGCACTCGATGACGCTGCCCGAGGAGGCGCTGCGGTTCCGCGTCGCCATGAGCCACCTGGGGGAGCCGGGCGCCGACCCCGACCCGGCCCCGGCCTGGGACCTGATGCCGCGCTCCGCCGGGCCGTACGGCAGGGTCATCATCTCCGCGGGCGACGTCGCCCGGTTCGCGCGGGCACACCTGGACGGCGGCGTCGCCCCCGACGGCACCAGGGTCCTGTCCGCCGGCGCCACCGAGGAGATGCGGCGGCGCGTGGTCGACAGCCCGGACAGGTGGACCGTCAGCGCCGACGGCTGGGGCCTGGGCTGGACCCTGTACGACTGGGACGGCGTCCCCGGCTTCGGTCACGACGGCGCCGCGATCGGCCAGTACTCCTACCTGCGCGTCGTCCCGCACGCGGGGGTGGCCGTCGTCCTGCTCGCCAACGGCGGCGGCACCGGCGGGCTGTACGCCGACCTGTTCCGGGAACTGCTGGGCGAGCTGGTCGGGGTGCGCATGCCGGACGTCTTCGGACCGGCGGCGAACCCGCCCGCGGTGGACATGACGCGGCTGGTGGGCACCTACCGGCGCGAGGGCGTCGTCACCACCGTCACCCAGGACGACGACGGCGCGCGCATCCGGTACGAGTTCGTCGACGGCATGAAGGACTTCTCCCCGCCCCTGGAGATGGACCTGGTGCCGGTGTCGGAGACGGTCTTCGCCGCCTCCGGCGGTCCCGCCTTCGGGGGGGAGCACATTCCCGTGGTCTTCTCCACCTTGACCGACGGCACCGAGTGCGTGTACATCGGCATGCGCGTCACCCCCAAGGTCGCCTGAACCCCGTCCCGTCCCGGCGCGGACGCCGCTCGCGTGTTTCCTGGATCAGGTCGCGGTGAGACCGGAACGGAACACCTTCCGCGTGCGAGGGGCCGGCCGTTCACCTGGTGCTTCACACACGTACGCCCGGATCCACCCGGCACGCGGGTGGATCCGGGCGCCTTCGCGCCGGACCCGGCGGGGGAACCGGCCGGCTGATCCGGCCGGCCGGTTCCCCCGCCGGGCACGTCCGTCTCCGGTATCCGTCTCCGGTCTATGTCCCGGCCACTTCAGGTCCCGGCTACCTCAGCCCGAAGGCCCGGACGATGGTCTGGGTGATGCTGTTGCCCGCGCTGTCACGGGCGCCGGCGCGCAGGGTGACCGTGCGGGCGTCGCCCGGGGCGCGCAGCTTCGTCGTCCAGCCCTTCTTGCCGTGGTCGAGGCTCGCCCTGCTCCAGGTGGCGCCGTCGTCGTAGGAGACGTCCAGGGTGGCGGTGCCGATCCGGCCCGAGTCCACCACCGACGGCAGGTGCAGCGGGGTGACGGTGAGCTCGGCCCGGCGGCCGGCCCGGCCCGCCCGGTCCACGTCGACGTCGTAGTCGAGCTGGATCAGCGGCAGGTCCCTGGTCGAGTTGCTCTCGACGTACCCCGAGGTGAAGTTCCACTCGGTCAGGGTGCGCGTCGAGTACGGGTACACCGAGGCGTCGCGGGACGCCTCGTTGACCAGGCGGTAGGGCAGCCGGTCGGGGCTGACGATCGGCGCCAGCATCAGCGTACGGTCGAGCCGTTCGGTCTTCGCCTGCTCCAGGAGGGTGTCGCCCTGGTAGAGCGAGAGGGTCTGCGTGGCGTTCGGGTTGAAGAGCGCCTCACCCGCGTGGCTGCCGCCCGAGGCCCCCCAGGAGGGCACGATGGCGACCAGCCCGTCGCCCGCGCGGGTCGGCAGCAGGGACGCCGTGTTCATCCGGGGCCGCTGGACCGGGCCGAGCCACCGCGCCTCGCTGGTCGTACCGCCCTTGTAGGTGAGGATGTCCGAGCTCTGCTGGGTCTCGTCGGGGATGACGAAGAGCGACTCGTGCCAGCGGACGGAGTCGTCGGTGGAGACCCAGTCGGTACGCCTGCTCTGCGCGGGCAGGGCGCTGGTGTAGCCGCTGAATCCGGGGCGCAGGCCGTCCTGGAGGTCGATGCGGATCTCCACGGCCGCGTCCTGCCGGTAGTTGTCGAGCGAGACGTCGACGCGGGCCAGGTCGTCCTTGCGCGGCCGGTAGGTCGGGTCGGCCGGGATAGCCCCCTCCCACTTGTGGACGAGGTCGTAGAGGTAGGCGACGGTCGGGTGGGAGACGACGCGCAGCGGCACGGAGCCGCGCTGGAGGTGGGTGATGAGCCGCTCGCCCTCGTCGCGGGTGATCGACGCGACGGCCAGCGGGGCGTCGGTCTGCACCGCGTCCCAGGCGTCGAGCCGGCCGCGACCGGGGTTGACGATCAGCAGGAGTTTCGCCCCCGCCTTCGCCGCGGCGTCGGCCTGCGCCTCCGGGGTGACGGACTCGCTCCACCGCACCACGGCGACCTTGCCCGACGCCTTCACCCCGGCGAACTCCGCCGCGGACCCCTCACCCGCGAAGACCGAGCCGTAGGTCCAGCGTCCCTCGGGCAGCGGCTTGGAACGGGTCTGGATCAGCAGGTCGTCGAAGTCGTGCGTCTCGGAGGAGACCGCCAGGCGGGGCTGCTCGTCGCGCCAGCGCGCGGCGAACGTCAGCTGCCCGTCGGTGACCTTCTTGCCGGTGGGCTGCACCCAGAGGCTGTCGTGCTGCACGCCGAGGAGGTAGGCGTCGCTCACGGCGCCGTTGCCGAACCCCCGGTAGAAGTCCATCCTGGCAATCGTCGTGGTCCGCGCCTGGTCCCTGCCGGACGGCAGGACGGACCTGACCTGGCGCGCGGTGGAGGCGTCCAGGGTGATCTCCGTGTCACCGGTGAGGGAGATCTTCGGCTTGCTGAGCAGCACCCTGCCCAGGGAGTACGCGCCGTTGACGCCTTCCACGTCGCCCCACATCCACAGGGCGTAGTCGCCGGTGGGCAGCCGCAGCTCGGTGGTGCCGGACGGGCCGACCCCGTGGTACTCGAACGTCTGATGCCCGTTGGGCAGGTCCCGGGTGATCAGCAGGTCACCGGCGAGGGGCTTGCCCGCGCGGTCCTTGGCGTGCACGGTGAGCTTCGCCCGCTCGCCCTCCTTGTAGAAGCCGATCGCGGTGTGGGCCAGCAGGGCGCCCTCGGCGTCCCTCGCGTCGAGCCGCGCGCTGAGGTGGCCGTCGAGCTCGGCCCGGTCGACGTTCAGGACCACGTTCACCGTGGCGGTGCCGCGCGCCGGTACCGTGACCTGGGCCGCGGACAGGTCGAACAGGCCCTCGGGTGCCCCGCCGGTGACCGTGAGGTCGAGGGTGACCGGGTTCTCCCCGAGGTTGGTGTAGGTGACCGGCTGCTCGCCCTTCTGGCCGGGGGTGTAGGGCCACCGGACCTTGACCTGGGCGGTGGCGGTGGCGAAGACGGTGTTGCGCGTGGCCGCCGCGACGTCGAGCATGCCGCCGCCGACCTGGTAGGCGCTGAACTGCGGCAGGAGCTTGCTGCTGCTGACCAGGGCGTCCTTGAGCTGCTGCCCGGTCCACTCGGGGTGGGTCCTCGACAGCAGGGCCGCCGCTCCCGCGACGTGCGGGGTGGCCATCGAGGTGCCGCTCATCGTCTGGTACGAGCCCTCGCCCTCGGCGGCGTACTGCGACCTGGCCGCCAGCACGTCCACGCCCGGCGCGGCGATCTCCGGCTTGAGCCCGTAGTCCTCCACGCGGGGGCCCCGGCTGGAGAACGGCGCCAGCGCCGTGCCCTTCGGGGCGACGCTCACCGCGGCCACCGACAGCGCGGCGTCCGCGGTGCTCGGCGCGCTCACCGTGCTCTCCTCGGGCCCTGAGTTGCCGGCCGCGATGGTGAACAGCGCGCCGGTCTCGGCGCTGAGCTCGTTGACGGCCTGGCTGAGCGGGTCGGTGCCGTCCGTGGGCCCGCCGCCGAGGCTCATGCTGATGATCTTGGCGCGCTGGTCGCGGGCGGCCCACTCCATGCCCGCGATGATCCAGGAGTCCTGGCCGCTTCCCAGGTTGTCCAGGACCTTGCCGACCAGCAGGTCAGCGCCGGGGGCGACGCCCTTCTCCAGGCCCGCGGAGGCGGCGCCGGTGCCGGCGATCGTCGAGGCGACATGCGTGCCGTGACCGTTATGGTCCTTGACGTCCTCGCCGGGGACGAAGGTGGCGGTGTTCTTCACTCGGTCCCTGAGGTCAGGGTGGTCGGCGTCGACCCCGGTGTCGAGGACGGCGACCTTCACCCCCTCGCCGGTGTTCCCGGCCGCCCACACCTCGGGCGCGCCGGTCTGCGCGACGGTGTCGGCCAGGTTCGCCCTGGCCTTGCCGTCGAGCCAGACCTTGGCGATCCCCGAGGTGAGGGAGGGAACGCCGGTCGCGGTACGCGACTCCGCCCGCGGGTCCGACCCGGTGAGCGAGGCCCAGAAGCCCGCCGCGCCGTCACGGTCCGCGGACAGCGCGGCGCCCTGGATGCTGCTGAGCGTACGGACCTTCTCCGCCCCGCCCGGCACCTTCTCGGCGCGTCTGCCCACCGTGTCGTCGGTGTAGGTGACGATCAGGGGGAGGTGGTCGCTGCGCGCGTCGTCGTAGCCGTACTCCACGAGCCGCGTGACGTCGAAGAGCCCCTCGTCGAGGAGCCCCGTGCCGACGTACCGTGCGGCCGAGTCGGGATACACGTAGAGGTGGTCGTCGACGGTGCTGACCCGGGCGCCGACGCGCCCGCCGTCCGGGCCCGTGATCGACACGACGGTCAGGGCGCCGGCGATCCGCGCGAGCGTGACCTTGTCCCCGGTGATGAGGGTGACGGTGAGCGGGGCCCCGGCGGTTCCGGCGGCCTTGACGGTCTCGGCGAGCTTCGCCGGGGTGTCCCCGGGAGCGGTCGTGGAGGCGGTCGCGGACGTTCGCGCGAAGGCTTTCACGGGGGTCGTCGCGTCGGCGGATGCCGATACCGGTGAGGCCGCGAGGAGAACCGTGAGCGCGGAGGCCAGGGCGAGCAGCCCGTGCCTCCGTGGGGGAGTGCCGTGCAAGGAGTTTCTCCCGAAGTGGCGACGGTACAAAAAGATCAGACGCCATGATTCGGTATAAAACGGTCGTATATCAACGATCCCGTATGGCTAATTTAGGACATGTCGTAATCCCGACAGGGAGATGGCGGCCGGGGAAACCACGGACGGCGCGACCGGACATCCTGGCACGACGTCCCGAACGAGGTCCCGAGCGGCGGCCCGGAACATGACCGGTCACCCCGGCGAAGCACCCACCTGATCGTCCTTTCGCCCACTTGGCCATGTCCCTGACCGCGCGCCGAACTAAGATCAACAGATGCTCAAGCCGCCCTCCACGGCGCAGGTGACACCGCCCCCGAGAACGCGTCCGAGGGCAGGCCGGGTGCTGCGACTGCTGGTCGCCGTCGCGGTCAGTGTCTGCGCGCTGCTGGGCGCGGTACGGCTCGTCGTACCGGCCACCGCGGGCACGACCGGCGAGCCGCCCGGGGTCCGGCGGCAGCTGACGTTCCTGCGCGCGGCACTCGACGGGGGAGCGGGCGACCAGGCGCAGAACCTGTTCCCCGAGGGCTATTTCTTCCTGCACGCGCTGTACGGCCTGAGCTGGGTCGAGCTCGGCATGCGCGCACCGGAGGGCGAGCGGTCGGCGGCACTGCGCGAGGCGCGCTGGGCACTGACCCGGCTGGAGTCGCCGTCCGGCCGGGCCCCGTTCAGCGCGGACCTCACCCCGCCGCACGGCGTCTTCTATCGAGGCTGGACCAACTGGCTGCGCGGCGGGACGCTCGCCCTGCAACCGCTCGCGCGACGCGACCCGGCCGAGCTGCGCCGGTTCGCCGACGACTCCGCCGCGCTCGGCGAGGCGTTCACCGCGTCGGAGTCGCCCTACCTGGAGGCCTACCCCGGACAAGCGTGGCCGGTCGACTCGACCGTGGCCATGGCGTCGCTGCGACTGCACGACACGCTGCTGCCGCCCAAGTTCGCCGCCACCGCCGACCGCTGGCTCCAGGCGGTACGCCAGCGGCTCGATCCCCGCACCGGCCTGCTCCCGCACGAGGCCGAACCCGGCACCGGCGCCCCGGCCGAGGTGGCCAGGGGCAGCTCGCAGAGCCTCGGCCAGCGCTTCCTCGTCGAGATCGACCCGGCCTTCGCCGCCGACCAGTACCGGCGCTTCCTCGACCACTACGTCGTCACCCCACTTGGCCTCGGCCCGGCTGTACGTGAGTATCCCGTCGGCATGGACGGTCAGGCCGACGTCGACTCCGGCCCGCTCCCGCTCGGCGTGAGCCTCTCGGCGACCGCGGTCGCCCTCGGCACCGCCCAGATCCACGGCGACGCCCCCCTCGCCGAGGCGTTGGCGAACTACGGCGAACTGGCCGGCCTCCCGATCGACACCCCGTGGACGAAGAGGTACGCCTTCGGCGTGCTCCCGATCGGCGACGCCTTCCTGGCCTGGTCGAAAACCGCCCGCCCCTGGATGGCGTCACTTCCCTCACCGCCACCGGTGACCATCACGGCATGGTGGCGCATGCCGCTGCTGGCGTTGCTGCTCGTCATCGGGGTTGCCCCTTGGCTGCCCGCCTTGGTGCGGCGCTACCGAGCCCGCCGAGTTCGTCCCGAGGTGACGGACGAGTCGAGCGGGGCGGCAACCGAATGAGACCGGCCCGGAGACCAGCTGAAACGCTCCCCGGGGAGAACTTCTGATACTCGGAGGTATCGCCCTCAATGAGACCGGTCCGGAGACCGGGATGAAACATGAAACTCGTCGAGGAGGCCGAGGGTGGGTACGCTGACCCCCCGCAATGAGACCGATCCGGAGATCGGGATGAAACAGTCCACGCCCAGCTGCGACGTGTCGAAGATGTCCATCCCGCAATGAGACCGATCCGGAGATCGGGATGAAACGCCTGTACGTCGCCCACGAATGGCGCTGGGACAGCAACCCGCAATGAGACCGATCCGGAGATCGGGATGAAACCGTCAGGTTGTGCAGGCGCGGGCCGACGGTCAGCCCCGGCCCGCAATGAGACCGATCCGGAGATCGGGATGAAACCCAGGGCGTAGACCGCACGCCCTTGAGCTTCGGCAGCCCGCAATGAGACCGATCCGGAGATCGGGATGAAACGTTCGTGCGGCGATCATTTACGCGGATGCGCTGACAGGCCCGCAATGAGACCGATCCGGAGATCGGGATGAAACGGTTCGCGAGCTGGCCGTATAGCGGAAAGTAACTATATCTATACTGGAAATTGTCTGGTTTGACCCTGCGGCTGTTTGTCTGGGGTTAGGAACCCTCCAAGGAAAGCGTGCATGCTTGGGGTTCCTAACCGCTGCCAGACGTTGATGGCATGGCCAAGGAACTTCAGCAGGGCAAAGACCGAGACGCTATGCGTTTTCAAATGGCGAGGCGTGCGTATGAGCCAGGATGCCCTCATGGACCTGCTCTGACAACCTGAGTTCCTCCTACGCAGAGAAGCGACGCCGTAGCGCTCGGAGGGCGACGCGTGCGGAGCGGGTGCGTAGGAGCAGGGCCGTCAAAATGACGAAAGCCGCGCCCACGGAGGCGTAGAACCAGGGGTCGTCCGGTTCCACCACCTGAAGCAGTGCGAGCGCGATTCCGGCCGGAACGGTAACGAGTGTGAACACCACCACTGCGCTGTTGACGTGGCGGGTCTCGTCTTCGCGGGTGAGCCGGTTGGCGTCGCTGATCTCGGTCAGAATTTGCTCGAAGCGTTCACGGAGACCGTGCTGGCGCTGGTAGGCGGTCAGGAGCCGGTTCGGGATGCCGTGGCTGGTGAGGTGCTGGGCCCACAAGCGGCGTCGGAAGGAGCCGACCTCTCGTTCCAATTCGGCCATCGCCTCCGGACGGGTGGAGTCGAGCGCGGCCACACTGTGCTCCTCAAGGTGTCTGAGCCCCTGATTTTGAAGCAGGCCGAGCATGAGGGCATCCAGATAGATGGAGCGCACGTACAACTCCCCGTACCCGAAGAACCGATCCTCGGCCCCGTCATCGGTGCGGATGCCGATCACGCCCACACCGTCGCGCAGGACGGCGGCGTGCCAGTCAACGGAGAGCCTGATGATTTCGCTGTCGGCCGGTTCGAGATTCTGAGGGTCGGGTGGATAGTCCGCCAGGGTGGTACGCGAGGCCAGGGCCCACAGCCACTGGTGTGTCGCGGGCCAGCGCCAGTATCTGGGCTGGCGATAGAGACGGGGGAGTCCTCTGCCACCAGGGGTTACGAAGCAGACCGTGAAAGGACGTCCGGGCTCGATCTTCGCCTGACCCTCGACAAGGGACTGCGGGTCGAAGCCGACGGGCGGTGCGTCCCGGCGACCGGCCAGGCCACGCAGCAGCGATATGGGTGCCCCTCGCCTGGGCCGCAGGTGAATGGCGACCAGCCCGCAGGCGTCCGGCTCGTCGGATGCCCGCAGCGCCTCGACGCCCAGGACCTCGACATCGCCGACGACGCGGTGAACGGGGTCGTGCCAGCGGCGGGGGCGATCGTCTCGCCCGTACAGGACGCGGGTGGCTTTGTCGCTGTAGTACTCGCCGCGTGCCTCGGCGGTGGAGCGCATCTGCCGATGCTGGAGGACCAGCGGCACGGGTGCCCACTCGGGCGTGGAGGGGAACCGGGCCTCGTAGACGGCGACAACGACCTGCCTCGCCAGCCGGGTCACCGGTAGTAGTCCTCGATGTCCGGGAGATCGAGCCGGATGACGTAGCGAGCCCGTTCCGAATCGTCCGGGTCGACCAAGAACCTCACCCGCTCGCCGGTCCGGATCGTACGGAACCCCTCGGTCACGATGTCGGAGTACATGAAGGAGTGGTGGGTCTCGGTCTCGATATCGCGGACCACGTACGTGCCCTGTCGACCATCGTGCCCGCTGCCCAGCGGCATGCGGTCGACGATGTGACCGAACCGCTGGCCGCTCGCCGTCGCGGTCTCCTCAATGCTCATCAGAGCTCCTCGACGCATCTGAAACCGACCGCATTGCTGCATCCCCGGCGCCGGGACAGGCCCTTGGAGGAGACCTGCAACGCCCGGTACGGGTTGTCGTAGGAGCCGCCGCAGATGACCACCTCGTTGAGGTTCTCCAGCACTGTGCCGGTGATCTCCCAGACGTTCCCGGCCATCTCCCGCACCCCGAACGGTGACACGTTGCCTGGATGCGCGTCGACCGGTCCCGGCATGGCTTGGCTGAGCCGTCCTTGGTCGAGTTCCTCCCGCCACGCCTCGTACGTGATCAATGGCCGTCCGCTCCACGAGTCGGCGCAGTTGACGATGTCCAGGTCGATGTCGTCACCCCAGGGGAAGAGCCGCCCGTCGCCACCCCGCGCGGCGGCCTCCCACTCCAGGGAGGTCGGCAGGCGCTTGCCCTCGAAGCGGGAGAAGGCGTGGGCGCTCCAGTAGTTGACGCAGATCGCCGGATGGTTCTCGTACGCCGGGTCGGTGAAGTACTCCTGCACCTTGAGGCGCTCCTGCCACGGCTCGTGGGAGAACTCCGGAGGCTTGTCCGGATGGTCCCACTGCTGCGAACCGTGGTCCCGTACGGCATCCAGGAAGCGGTTGTAGCGGCCGACCGTGACGGGGAAGCGGTCGAAGCGCACCGGGCGCTCGACGCGCCGGAGCATCAGGTGGTGACTCGGCCCGACGAGGTACGCGCCCGCGGGCAGGACGCAGTCGTCGGCCGGAGCCTGTGGCGTCTGGCGGGAACGCCGGTAGAGGAACTCCCGGACCTGCTCGGTCAGACGCGGACCCGCCTCGACGGCCGACTCCCGGCCGGCCGGGTCGCGCAGGTGTTCGGCCGCCAGCAGCTCCTGGTAGGCCGAGTGCGCGAACGCGATCCCGGACGAGTCGACGGGCCGGAAGAACTCCTTCAACCGGAAGGCGTCATAGGTCAGCCGCCCTCCCTCGAAGAGCGAGATGCCCAGCTCGTTGACGAGCTCGACGAACGTGAACGTCGTACGGCCACGCAGGAAGGCCGAGCCGAAGTACGTGACGATCGACGGCATGGCATCGGTGAGACCGGCCAAGGACGCCACCCGCATCATGTGCCGCCAGGCGAGATCGACGAGGTGCGGGCGATCATCGCCGCCGTCGAGTTCCAGCTCACGTGCCAGGCGGAGTTCGAGGGGCGTCCCGGCGTCCGTGGCGTCCTGGAGCCGCAGCGCCGAGAAGCGGGGCACGCGCAACGGGTTCACGCCCTGCGCGTGGAGCTGCTGGACGAGCTTCTCCGACACCAGCGCGGTGCCGTCCAGCAGCCGTCGCACCTGCGGGGAGTCCTCAAGGAAGGAGACCCGCGAGCTCGTGACCACCGCCGACTCCGCCGACAGCACCTGGGCGAGCTCGGTGAACAGCTCCAGGAACCCCTCCTGGGTCATCGACGGCACCGCCTCGTCGATGCCGTCCAGCGCGCACGCCACCGACCCCGACCGCGCGAAGTAGTGGAAGACGTCGAAGACGTACGAGTTCTCGACGGCCATGTACGGCGCGAGCGTGCGCGTGACGAACTCCCGGAACTCCTCGTCGCGGCCCTTGAGGCTCATGTCGAAGTAGAAGCGGTAGCGGCGCCGGCTCGCCGTTGCCGACCCGGCGACCAACTGTTTGAGCAGCGTCGACTTGCCGCTCCCCGAACGGCCGACAATGAGCAGGTTCCCTCCGGAGGAGGCGACCTCGTCCAGCAACTGGTCGGCGGCACCGACTCGGGAGATCCGCTGCTCGCCGGTACGTTCGTCCGTGGTGAGCAGGTCACCGGATATCGTCAGGCCCGCCGGGTCGAGCAGCTCCGGGTAGGCGCCGAAGACGTCCGCCAGATGCCGGTCCAGGTCGACGAAGGCGTCCATGAAGCGGTCGTAGGTGACGATCCGGTAGTCCTCCCCGAGCGGACTCGAAACCACGGGGATGCCGTCCTCCTCCAGGATCAGGAACCGGGTGAGCTTGGGCAACTGGGTCTGCAACAGCTCACCGCCGGTGGCCTCCAGCACCGCGGCCACGTCCTCGACGTTCTTGCTGAGCAGCAGCTCGACGTACTCGCTGCGCAGCCCTCGTTCGCGGAAGAAGAGCTGGTAGACGGTGTTGCGCGACAGTTCGAAGCGCTTGACCGGCTTGTAGTCGAGGGTCAGGTAGAGCCCGGCGAGAAACTCGGCCTTGAGCGCCACCTCGGGGGAGAGCTTGGGTACGTCCCCGGTCAGGATGCCGCTGCCGGTACTGCCGAACCAGGCCAGCACGTCCAGCAACCGGCGTACGGCCGTCAGCCCGTCCTCGTCGGCGATCTCGTAGCCGTCGTGGGTGGACCGGTTACGCAGGCGCTGGATGTCGCGCAGCGAGTCGAGAACACTGCTGCTGCGGATGTGCGGCTGAGCCCCCTTGATCAGCTCGCTCAGGGCCTTCCCACCCGGGTCGCCGGGGACGTTGTGGTGCCGCCAGAGCTGCTTGAGGATCCGTTCGGTGATCTTTCCGACCAGAGCGATCGCATTCTCGGGGTAGCCGTCACCGAGCGACTTGATCGGCCGCTCGAAGTCCAGGCCGAGGTGACGGGCGACGCGGGAGTGGTCATCCAACTCGTTGCGGAGCTGGTAGAGACGGCTGTCGAGCTCCACGCTGGTCACGCTTTCACCCCAAATACGAAGGCGAACCGGTCGAGGCACTGTAACTCGGCACCCGGATGCTTGCTCCGGATTTCCTCGATGCCCTTTTCCAACTCTGCATCATCGAAGCTGGAAAGCAGTGACATGTAGCGGTTTCGGACCATTTGCAGATAACGCTCGGTGCTGAAAGCGAGCGGGAACTCGTCGTAGGTGAGCTCGGCGCCGAGACCGCTGCCGCTCATTGCGTCGGCGATGCCGACGGGATCGGGCTGGCGCTCGCGAAACAGCCTCAGCGCCGCGTCGAACAGCGGGTAATCGATGCTCGTCGGCAACATGACCACGAGCATCCGTCCACCCGGCCGCAGGAGACGGGCCAGCCCGTCAAGGACTCGTGGCGGATCGGCGACGTGGTGGATCACCTCCTTGAGCAGGATCGCGTCGTAGCCGTCGTGCGGAGGTCGTACGCGCTGCTCCGCGAGCTCCTCGGCCCCGGCACACAGCGGGACCAGACGCTCATGGGTGGGAAGCTGGTCGAGCATCGCGGGGGAGGGATCGGCGCAGACCACCACCTCGGCGTGCTCTGCGAGCTCCCGCGCGTACAGGCCGGTCCCGCCCCCGACGTCCAGCACCCGATGATCCGGGGTGATCCGAAGCCGGTCGAGAATGTTTCCGGTCATCCATTGAATGAATTCCGGACTGTATGCCCAGTTCTCGTCATATTTGTCAGCGAGGCGATCGTAGTGAGCCCGCGTGACATCGCTCCGCACGAGACATTCCCTCCAAGCCGAGACACCAGGGCAAGCCAAGGGTCCAACGGACGATGAGGTGGGTCAAGGCCGGTCCGAAAGCGGGGGGTCAGGAAACGCGGACGCTCTTTTGGAGGGGTATGGATTTGATGGGAGTGAATTCGGCAGTGGATTACCGTACGAGGCCATGTAGCAGGGCGATCCACATCGCGTCCGCCTCCTGGGCCTGCCAGCGGTCGCTCTCGTCGATCGCATGATGCTGTCGCGTACGGCGGATGAACCTCGGCCCGCCCGCCTGGCACAGCTCGTAGAACAGGGCGCCGCAGTCGCAGGTCCACCTGACGACCCGGGCCTGCCCGTCCCCGCGCGGAGGGCTCCAGGTCAGCTCCTCGCAGTGGGAGCGGGCGGGGAGGACGTGCGGGCTGAGGCAGCGGGGCGAGTAGTCCCAGCGGACCACGGGGTCACCGTCCGTCCAACTGGAACCAGACCACACGACCGATCAGGGTCTCGTACCAACCCCAGGCCGAGGACAGCTCCTGCACCAGCCAGAGCCCGCGTCCTCCACCGCTGTCGGGCCCTACCTCCGCGCAGAGACGAGGCTGTTGCCCGGTCGATCCGGCGTCGACGACATCGATGTGGAGCGTTCCAAGGTGGTTGGCGACGGCGATGATGACCCGGCCATCGGGGCATCGGCCGGAGTCGGAGTGGCGGATCGCGTTGGTGACGAGTTCGGTGACGAGCAGCAACGCGTCGTCGGTGTGCGGGTGATCGATCCCTTTCAGTAGGTCGTGGACGTAGTGGCGTGCCCGGGGGACGGCCGCGACCTGCGCGGGCACCTCGACCTGGCCCAGCAGTCCCAGTGCCCTCATCTCGTCCCCCGCGTGATCCGCTCGCAGACCTTCCGAGCCCTGGTTCGGGTGCCTCGCTCGTGCCTCCGATCCCAGGTGCACGCCGAGTCGTGGTCTTGCTGCTCGGTTACGGGCCTCCGGCCTCCGGGCGACAGGAAGATCTCCATGCTCGCCGGTCCAGTAGGAGGCAGCCGCACTACGGAGTCGACCCCTAACTCATGTAACTCCCAGGCGAGCTCCACGAGCTGCCCACCCCACCCCTGAAGATCCCGCACTCTCATCTCTCCGCTACCCCTTTTCGGTTTTGAAGGCGTTCGACCGGAAGTTGACGATTGCTCTCCATGAGCGATCCATCACTCTGCGTGTTTAGTTTGCATGACCATGGCTCTCGCAGCAATAAGAATCGAAATGAACATCGTGCATGTTGATGAACGAAGATCACTTCGGCAGACTGCGGTAGGTCGGTTACGGAGAGGAGTGGAATGGGTGCTCAGCGGAGCCCGTCGGTTCGGAGGCGTCGCCTCGCAGCGGAGTTGCAACGCCTCCGCAAGGAGGCGGGGCTGACGCGAGAGCAGGCAGCAGAGCACGCCGGATGCTCACCCGTCACCATCACACGGATCGAATCGGCCACAAGTGCAGCCACGGTCGCCCTCGTGGCCATGATGCTCAATCTCTACGGGGTCACCGGTGATCGTCGCGAAGCGCTCATGCAACTCGCCCGTGACGCGCGCAAGCGCGGGTGGTGGCACAAGGTGTCCGAGGCGATCCCAGAGTGGGTCCAGAGTTACGTGGGCCTCGAAGAGGAGGCCACGACCCTCCAGGAATACCAGTCGGAGTTCGTTCCTGGATTGCTCCAAACCGAGGACTATGCGCGAGCTGTCATGAGGTCAGCACCCGTGTTGCCGCCGGACGAAGAACTGGAACGACGGCTCTCGATCCGGATGAAGCGACAGGAACGAGTGCTGGAGCGTCCCGACCCGCCCATGATGTGGTGCATCCTCAACGAAGCAGTCATACGCCGCCCTGTCGGAGGAGTTCAGAGCATGCGGGATCAGCTTCGCAGGCTGATCAAGCTCTCCGAAACAAATCACGTCACGATCCAGGTCCTACCGTTCGCCGCTGGTGTCCACCCCGCGATGGATGGCGGATTCACTCTCCTCAATTTTCCCAAACTGTCCGATCCGGACACCGTGTACGTTGAGTATTGGCAGGGAAGTGTCTATTTAGAGGATCCGCGAGAAGTAGACGCATATGTCCTGCTCTTCAATCACTTGCGTGCACGAGCCCTCGGGCCGGACCAGACTCGCAGCTTGATCGCGCAGGCTATCCGAGACATGCAAGCGGACGGAGAGGCGCACCCATGATGGATCTTTCCCACGTGATCTGGCGCAAGGCGAGCTTGAGTAACGCCAACGGCGGCCAGTGCGTCGAGGTTGGTGTCTGGCACAAGAGCACTCTCAGCGGTAGCTGCGTTGAACTTGCGCTCACCGACAACGCCCAAGTCGCCCCCGAACAGACGGTAGACGCCGAACGCCTCTTCCTGGTGCGAGACTCCAAGGACCCTTATGGCCCAGTGCTCTCCTTT
This sequence comes from Streptosporangium sp. H16, assembly GCF_051918855.1. Classification (NCBI taxonomy): domain Bacteria; kingdom Bacillati; phylum Actinomycetota; class Actinomycetes; order Streptosporangiales; family Streptosporangiaceae; genus Streptosporangium; species Streptosporangium sp. H16. The sequence continues at coordinate 44,727 of NZ_JBPXMD010000037.1, read as the reverse complement.
ACCTCCGCCGAGTGGGCCTCCCTCCTTGTGAGCATCAAGGAGGGCTATCTCGCGGACCTGGCTTGACGACTTGAGAGCCGCTTTTTTGTTCTCGCAATGAGACTGATTCAACACAATGAGACCGGTCCGGAGACAGGAGTGAAACGAGAGCATCTCCGTCGGGTGGATGCTGGCGGGCGAGTGGCAGCAATGAGACCGATCCGGAGACCGGGGTGAAACTTGGAGGACCTGCGCGAAGAGGTCTGCTGGGTCAACCTGCCGCAATGAGACCGATCCGGAGACCGGGGGGAAGCGCGGACGGTGCCCAGTTGGTGATCGACACCGACAAAGGCCCGCAATGAGACCGGTCGGGAGACCGGGGTGAAACCGCCAGGGCGACGATGAGGGCGAGGATGGCGTCCATCACCCGCAATGAGACCGGGGTGAAACCCTCTGGTGGCAACCAGAGGACTGGCACTTTCACCCTCCCTCAATGAGACCGATCCGGAGACCGGGGTGAAACGGCGGCCGGAGGGGTGAAGACGACGGGCAGATGAGCCCCACAATGAGACCAGTCTGGAGACCGGGGTGAGACTGGCATCCGGCGGGACGCCGAGGCGATGTGGGCCGCCCCGCAATGAGACCGGTCCGGAGACCGGGGTGAAACCGGCACGTCAATTGGCAACACGAACGGGACGACGTACCCGCAATGAGACCGGTCCGGAGACCGGGGTGAAACAGGCTGAGAAGGACACTGAGCGTGGCTGGAAGCTGTACGAGCCGCAATGAGACCGGTCCGGAGACCGGGGTGAAACCGAGCGCGAGCCCGACACCGCCACGATGAGGCCCTGGCCGCAATGAGACCGGTTCGGAGACCGGGGTGAAACGCCGACCTTGTGGACGGCGTGCCCCTCGTCGAGCAGGCCGCAATGAGACCGGTCCGGAGACCGGGGTGAAACCTGCGCTACCGGCCCCCCTTTACACGCCCATGGCGGCGCCGCAATGAGACCGGTCCGGAGACCGGGGTGAAACGGTTCGCGAGCTGGCTTTATGACTGAGAGTAACTGGGCTAAATCGATGAGGTGTCCGATTTGGTGCTTCAAGTGTTCGTTTAAACTTCGGAACCCCCCTGGAAAAATGGGCGTGCTTGGGGTTCCTAACCGCCGCCGAGACGGGTGGAGCAAGACAAGGTTTCCGCCAGGACGAGGATCAGACACTATGCGGTTTTCGAATGGCGAGTTGTGTACGCGTGACAGAGGTCAGGTGACCGTCACGGGAAGCGGAGCCAGGACGCCGTCGAAGGTGCGGCCGGGGATGCGTTGGCGTTCTGCGCCGTAGACGTTGAAGACGCCGAGGGCCGGCCACTCGGCGGAGTCGACTGTAGGGACGCGGTTGTGAGGGGCGAGGGCGGGATGGTCGAGGAGGCACCTTACGGAGGGGAGATCGAGGGCGGGGCGCCAGAGGGGCCACAGCATGATGGAGGTGGAGCCTGTTCGATGCCAGAGGGTGGCGCGGAGGCGGTGGCCGTCGCCTGTAATGCGGAGGAGGGGCAGGGTCATGGTGGCCAGCCAGGTGGCTCCGGGGACGCCGCTTTCCCGGCCGGGGCGGCCCTCGGTGTCGTCGCTGTTGCTGCGGAGCACCCGGTGGTCGAGGTATTCGCCGGTGAATCCCTCGACACGTCGCCAGCCGACGAGGGCTTCCAGGAGTCGCTGAGGCTCGTTCCGTACCGCTTCCAGGGGTTTCTCGAAGAACGTGCGTAGCTTCTGCTGCCCGCTGGGGGCGGTGAACGGTGTGATGGCGCAGCGGCCCTGCTTGTCGAGGGCGAGGTCGGTGACCAGGGACGGCAGCCAGGTTTCCACCGCTTCGGGGTGACTCGCCATCAGCTGGTGGAAGTCCTCGCGGGATCGGCGTAGCGGGTCCTTTCCCGAGCCGGACGGTGGTGGGAAACCGGCTCCGCCGTCGGGGAGGACGGCCGAGTCGGGGATCGACGCGACGACATCGCGCAGGGCGTCCGCTATCTCCTCGGCCGTCTCGTACGGGCTGTGCAGGATCGCGCAGGCGGTGGTGTCGGAGAAGGAGAGCGCAGCGGGCACGTGGCAGATGTCGGCGCAGACGCGCAGGAGGCCCAGGGCGGCGAGGAAGCCGAGCGGGTCTCGTCCGTCGAGGGAGGGGAGCTCCGTGCTGAAGGTCGTCATGTCCGCTCCTCGCTGCGAGCCGAGCACCAGATGTCGGCCAGCCGGACCACGGCTTCCATCCGGGCTAGCCCCCAGCGGCCATATCGCTGGTTGAGGCGTTCGAAGCGGCCCGGAGACGTCCAGTCGACCGACCGGGAGGTGTCGACATCGATCGGTCGGCCGTCCCGCTCAATCTTGGTGGTCGGCGCGGGGTCGATGACCGAGGGGAACAGCGGGCGGCTCCGTCCGTGGTGGCTGGCGACGAGGTGCAGGACCAGTTCGTGGTCGACGTCGCGTACGTCGGCCAGCAGTGCGGTCGCGATCTGGGCGGAGAGCACCTCGTGGCGCATCGAGCCCGGATAGGACGCTCTCCGGCGGGCCTGCCGGAAGGCGGCGCGGTCGCCGGGGTTCATGCCCGATTTCGCCAGTGGTTCGTCGCTGGCCGCTGCCGCCCAGCGGTCGCCGCCGTGGAGCATGACCTGGAAGCGCGGGTCGCGTTTGCCCTCGTCATGCCAGAGCGCGGCGAGCCCGACGGCCCGGATGACCTCCGGCTCCATGCCCAGGTTGCGGGCGAACTCCTCGGCCTTCTCCGCCACCTCTTGCTGGTGGACGGCAAGGGAGAGCTTCGCGGCGGAGATGGAGGACCCTGCGGCGGTGGTGTCCTCGCGGAACGCAGTGGTTCCGAACGACAGGAGGAGGGCGCTGGTGTCGATGTGGTGGATCAGCCGCCCCTGAGGGCGGCCGGTGAGCCGTCTGAGCATCACTAGGTGAGGTAGCTCGTCCTGACCCGGTTGAGGTTTGCTCAGCGTGGATCGGAGCGACAGCATGGGGTTCGGTGCGGGGGCGTCCTGGTGGTCGGTTCGCAGGCGTTCGACCCAGGCCGTGACCTCGGGAGCGAGGTCGGGAGCATAGGTCTCCATGGCGCGGACCAGGCTCGGGCCGACGCGGATCGTCATTCCTCCCCGGACGCCGGACTGCGCGAGATCGGCGATGTCGATCGCGGGCTTCTGGCTGTCGGGATGCCAGCCGTACTTGTCGCAGCCGCCGTAGGAGGTGGGGACGACGACGAGGTCGGACGCGCGGATCTTCGTGGGGCTGACCACTTCGGCGCTGTCGCGTGAGCGGTAGCGCAGCACGGACCTGCCGCCGGGTGGGACGAGGACGTCGGGGAGGTGCTCGGCCTCCAGGTCGCTGATGTCGTCTCCGCCGGGCTCGCCGCTGAGCCAGCATTTCACGGCGGGGAGCGGCAGCTCGATGCTCTCGGCCGAGGTCGGCGGCACCAGGCCGACGAGGTCGGGCCACAGCTTCTCGTCGTTGGGGAGGTCGCGCCAGACCACCGTCACCTGGGCTGTCTCCCGTTCGATTCCGTGCAGGTAGGGGGCCACGGGGATGTCGTTGAGGGGGATCGGTGAGGTGCGGGCCCAGACGTCCAGGTGGGCCCGACCCAGGAAGGGGACGTAGGAGCGGGGCTCGCGCAGCGTCGCCCACTGGCCGGGGGGCATGGCTCGCACCAGCGCGCGCAGTGCCGAGGGGAAGACGTCCATGCCCGTCGGTTCGGCGGGGAGCCGCGCCTTCTGCGAGTGGGTGAGGGGTGTGCCGCCCTGCTCGCATAGCCAGGCCCAGGTCGCCGGACGGGCCGTGTCGTACACGCCGTCGGAATCCGCCGAGCCGTGCAGCACGACCGCGGAGGCCACGGTCTTCTGGTCACCGAGGCGGTTCAGGCGGCCGAGACGCTGGATGAGCGCGGGCAGTGAGGACGACTCGGTCACGAGCGCGTCCAGGTCGATGTTCGCGCCGACCTCGATCGTCTGGGTCGCCACGACGAACATCGGCTCGGCGGATGCGCGATCACGGCCTGCCCTAATGCGCTCGTAGTGGTCGGCCAGCAGGTAGTCGCGGTCGAGCGGACGGATCTTGCCGGTCAGCATCACGCAGCGGCTCGCGCGGTCGGTGCGCAGGAGCTCGAACACGGCCCGCGCCCGCGCCACGGTGTTGACGACGACACCGACGACCGGGTGTTCGCGGTGCAGCTCCCGCGCCCAGTGAGCAAGAGCTTCGGGCATCACCTTCGCCGTGTTGGCCTTGGTGGTCGGCACGTCCACGAGGTGGAGCCGTTTGGACGCCTTCAACCGTTTGGACGCCTCCTCGTGGTTCTCGTCCGCCTCGGTGATGCCGTGCACGTTGGCGGTATCGGCCTCGGGGCTGGCGGACATGCTGACCACGGTCGGACGGATCGGGGCCGGTGTCTCGTCACAGGTCGTGGCCCCGCGCACGCTGGCCAGGAACGCCTCCGAGAGGTGGGCCTCGTCCACCACGATCAGGCTGTCGGTGCCCACCAGCGCCGCGTCGATCGGGCGCAGGTGTTCCCCGACGCCGTAGCCGCGGAAGAGGAACCGGCTGCCCACCTGGTCGACGGTCCCGACGACGATCGCGTGCCGGTCAGGTCGCTCGACCCACCGCCACGACCAGTTGACCCCACCGCGCATCCGGGTCACCTCCACCGGCGTCCCGAAGGTGTCGCCCTCCATCCGGAGGGCGGTGGCGACCTTGGCCGCGAGGCTCCCTCGTTCGGAGGTGCGGAGAGCCTCGGCGATGGTCTCGGCGTGCCGGTATGCCTCGTCGACGATGAGCCGACGGTCGACGACGAAGAAGACGCGCCTGGGAACCCCGACGCGATCCTGAACCCTGCCGAGGGCCGCCGCGAAGAGGGCGACGTCGATCACGGACGTCTTCCCCAGACCCGTGGGGACGTCGATCAGCTCCGGCCAGCCCTCCTGAACCACCCGGTCGAGAAGCGCGGTCTGCCAGGGGAAGGGCTCATACCCGTGGACCTCCTTGTAGAAGGCGGGGAAGTCCGTGACGGTGAAGGCACTCATCCGGAGACCCCTTCGGGGATGAAGAGGCCGAGGCCGAGGTAGCGCAGGGAGCCCGCGATCACCGGCCCCACCACCGGACGGTCGAAGACGACCCGGGTGTGCACGATGGGTTTCTTCGGCCGGTTGGCCGGGAGGGATCCCGGGCGGGGACGCCAGATCGCCCCGCGCGTCAGCGGCGCCGTCGAGACCTCCACGTCGGTGACGTGGGGGAAACCGGCCCGGCGCAGCGACTTGGCGACCATCTGCTCGTACGAGCGGCCAGGACGGGCGAAGCTGTCGGTCATCATCGGGGTGGCCGTGACCCAGGTGCGGGTCCCCTCCGCCCGGCCGGTCCACCGGCCGCGACGCAGGGTGCGCAGGTTCTGACCCTGGCCGAGCCGCACCGGCTCGCCTGGCCAGGGGGTGAGCCTGGTCAGCGGGTCGGCCATGACGGCCTTGGCCAGCCGGTTCCAGTCTTCGGCGGGCATGTGACGGGGGAGTGCCAGCGCCACTCCGAGAAGGTGGCCGTCGGAGTGCTCCTGCTCGACGTCGGGAAGCGCGAGGAAGGCGACATGGGTCCTGTCGTCGGCCCCGTGCCCGCTCACCTGGGCCGGGATCGGCTCGCTCACCCTGGACATGACGGCCTTGCGCAGGGCGAGCGTGAGCCGGGCGACCTGGTCGCCGCTGACGCGGGCGCTGGGCCGCTCGAATCCCCACACGATCAGGTCGTCCCAGGGGGAAAGGTGCGTCGGGACGGGTTCTTCCATCGCCACGACCGGTGAGTACGGCAGTGCCCGCGCGGCTTCCCACGCTCTCCCGCCACGGTCGTAGGCGTCTTGGAGCGCGTCGGTGTATCCGACGTAGGGGACGCGCAGCTCGATCGCGCCGGGGGTGCCGAGCGCGACGGGGGCAAGCTCCGACCACGCCGGTTCGTCGTCGGGGAGGGAGCCGGTCACGGTCACCTCGGCCTGGCTGGTCGAGCGGCCGACGTACGGCACCCGTCGGGCCAGGGCGCCGAGCTTGGCCAGCATGCCGGGATCTGGGTCGGCACCCGGCCACACCACGGCGAACCGGTCGCAGGCTGGGGTGACGAACGCGCGGCTGCGCGCCCCGTTCGTGCGGCCCGGCCAGCTCTGGCTACCGCTCTTCTGCTCGGTCTGGTTCGTCACCACGTAGGAGTCGGTCCTGCCCGGCCGCGCATCGTCCATGGCCGCGCGCACCACCGGCGCCCCGGCGCGTTCGAGCCAGCGCAGGGCGTCCCAGTCGTCCGCCTGCACCGCCGAGGCGGCTAGGGCGCAGAACAGCCGGGCCGGGTGAGGGGGCCATTCGGCCCGGCTGGGCCGCATGTCACCGGCGTCGTAGCGGCCATGGCGCAGCCGCACCGTGAGAGTGAGCGCCACGACTGCTACTCCTCGTCGGCGGCGGACTGGGCGAAGGCGAACTCGATCGCCTGCTGGAGCGAGGGGATCGGGGTAACCTCGATCGTGTCGTCGGCCATTGGCACACCCAGCCGGGCCGCCTCGTCGCGCAGCTCGTGGTAGGCGTCCAGCGCCTCTCGTACCGACACCTCAAGCTCGTCGATGCTGCCGCCAGGAAGCTCCAGGCCGACCGTCTCGGACGCCTTGGCCAGGTCGCAGCCTGAGCGCAGCCAGACCGACGGGCGTCCGAACGCCAGCCGGTCGCCGACGAGGGTGAGGGCGGCGAGTGTGGCACGGCCGGCCACGCAGGCTTCGGCGGAGGCGTCACCGAAGCGCAGGCGCTCAAGGCCTGCGAAGGAGATGCTCGCGATCCGGCGGATCTCCTTGACGGTGGCTCCGCCCGGCACCGGGTTGGGGGCGATATTGCCGTGCCCGATCTCGCTGAGCTTGCCACCCTTCTTCTTCTCCCCGTCGGCGACGAACTTCCAGTGGTTCTCCGCCTTGGCCTTGTCGTCGACCGAGCCGGTGAGGTTCTGTGGGTCGAGGCGCCCGCCGCGTCGCGCGCCGAAGTGGGGTGCCACTCCGTACATGGTCGCGGTGTAGAGGCGGGCGAACTTGGGCCAGCGGCCCTTGCGGTGGGAGTCCCACGCGCCGAGCACGAGGGACAGGGGCTCCCGCTCGAACAGCGGCCGGACGTCGGTCACGCTGACGGCACGCAGCCGCTCGCCGATCCCGCTCTGGTCGAAGCGGATCCCTCCGATCGTGCTGTCGCGCAGGTAGGCGTCGGCGTAGCGGTGGGGGAAGTCGAGCGAGGTCAGCCGGATCTCGCCCCGGGACGTCTTCGTCCGGAGCTCGAACATCGGCAGGGTGAGACGGCCCCCGTCGCGGGCGTCGCGCAGCGCCTCCTCCAGGCGGTTGGACTGGGACTGCTCCTGGTCGATGGTCACCGTCCCAACCCGCTCGCCGTCGACCAGGCGATCGGCGACGACGTACTTCTTCGTGAGGTCCTTCTCGTTCTTGTCGGTGGGGAAGGTAGGGGGCATCACGACGTTGCCCTCACCGCCGACCGGTTGATATCTGGCCTGCACCACCAGCGCCGTGTGCTTCCTGTCGTCGCCGAGCGCGTCCAGAAGACGCGCCGAAAGACTCGTGCTCACCGCGAACACCTCTCTGTGTTGCCTGACCGCGAGAAAATTGCCTTGGGAGAGAGTGGCAGGCGGGACCGACAGAATCGGAACCGCCTGCGATACCGGCAGCCATGAAGACTGCGGAAGCGTCCTGTGCGTCCCTGCGGAAAATCCCTACATAACCGCAATGAGACCGCGAGATCGACAGAATTCGGATATTGCGGGAATATCGCCCATGCGTGAAATGGTGTCGGTTCAATGGGCGAAGTGGGTGGCCCTCTAGGTGTGGACCGAGACCTGTATCGGCTGGCTGGGGCGACGACGCAGCCAGATCGCTGTCGGGATCGCCACCGCGACGATCGTCAGCGGTATGAGGATTTTGATCTTTCTCTGCTGCCTATTGGCAGTGTGTTCGCCCATGGCGACACTCCATCCTCGGAATCGTTGGGGTATTTCCGAGTTGTGAGAGTATCTGGCAAGGGGTGAGACGGTTAGAAAATAGGAAAACTGGCCAGACCTACACGCAGCCTGCGTACGATTCCTACAGAGAAGCTGTATTCTCGGACCGGCCAAGCGGAAAAATCCGCTTTTCAAGGTCATCGGGTAGGGGTACGGCTGATCGGGTGTCGGGAGATGCCGGTGTCCCGGTCGGCCGGGATGAGATGGCCGAGGGCAGTGCGGGCGCCCTGGCTCTGGCGTCGAGGATCGGTCGAGGATCGGCGGTGTCATGCTCGGCTCCCGCTCACCTCGAAGGGCCGCTGTCGCGAGCCAGGGAAACGCGGGTGCCGAGGCTCGCGTCCGCGCCGCGAACCTCGTGGAAGAACGCTATTCGAGGTCGGTGTAGAGGTCGAAGGCGACGTCGGTGAGGTCGATCGTCCGAACCTCCGGACTGTCGAGGAGCTTGCGCAGGTCGCCGAGTTTCCAGCCGTCGACGACGAGCCCGTACACGACGCCCTCCTTGGCCGTTCCGACGAGCCAGCCGCGGTACAGCTCGAACTCCTTAAGGTCGTCTCCCTCGTCGAGCAGCCCGACCCACCTGCGGAACTCCGCCAGCGCCGGCACGGGCTCGGTCTCGCACCGATAGGGGACGTCCTCCCAGTTGCTCTCCTCGTTCATGTAGCGGTTCCAGACGACCGCGTTCATGGAGGGCACCTCGCTGGAGTCGTCGAAGAAGGACGTGGCGTAGATGTAGGAGACGCCCCCATCGCAGATTTTGTGCCTCCGGTTGAAGGCGACGAGCTGTTCGGCGGTCATCGAGTGTGCGAACTCCACGACCCCGACAGCCTTGAGCGTCTGGGGGAGTCCGTCGATGGTCTTTCCGACCTTATCCTTCAGCTGCTCGTCGATGCCGGGCTCCGCGCTCACGGAGTTGATCGCGACGAACAGGCTGCTGGACGGTTCGTCGAGGGAGGGGGCGCGGACTGCGCCGAACAGGTCCTCCGTGATCTCGTACTTCGTCTCGTCATCGCTGGGGCCGACCCGGCGGGGCGTCTCCCACATTGTGTGGGTCGTCTCCAGCAGTCCGCCGTCGCTGTGACCGGGCGACAGGTACTTGTCCGGGTTCGCGACGCGAGCGGCGGTGCCGTACACCTGAGCTGTCCGTTTGTCGTCGAAGTCGCCGAACAGCCACAGAACTCGTTCGACCACGTTGAGTGCCAGGAACAGTGCCGAAGCGACGACCAGGACCTTGAGAAGGGACTTGGCCGCGTACGCCCAGTCGGGCTCCCTCACGTTCATCACCGTGCGCTCCTGCGACCTAGATCAAATCGGGTACGGCGCACCATAGCCGCCTGGCAACGGCTTGGACGGTGGAAATCAGGAGGAGGTGTGTTCAATCTTCCGGATTCCGGTTCAGCCTCCGGGCGGATTGAACCAGATGTCGATCCTCCACATCGCGATCATCGGTCTCGTAAGATGATTACATGCTTACTTCATCACTCGAAGGTGGAGACGATGATCGTTGAGTACATCCGTTACCGCGTCCCTCAAGCGGAGGAGTTCGAGGCCGCCTACCGCCGGGCGGCGGTGCCGTTGGGCAGGGCGCCCCAGTGCCTGGACTACGAGCTGTCGAGATGTGCCGACGAGCCGGGCGTCTACATCCTGCGCATCGTCTGGACCTCCGCCAAGGGTCACCTGGAGGGCTTCCGCGGCAGCGAGCACTTCACGGAGTTCTTCGCCGAGATAAAGCCGTACGTCGCGGACATCGAGGAGATGCGGCACTACGAGCCGGTGCTGAAGAAGACCGAGCCGACGCTGTTCGACTGGGCGGGCGGCGCGACGGCGTTCGAGCGGCTGACCGAGACGTTCTACGGTCACGTGCGCGAGGACGAGGTGATCGGCCCGCTGTTCGCGCACATGGATCCGGACCATCCGCGACACGTCGCGCTGTGGCTGGCGGAGGTCTTCGGCGGCCCCGACCGCTACACCCGCGAGCGCGGGGGCTATGCGCACATGCTCTCCCAGCATCTCGGCAAGCACCTCACCGAGCGGCAGCGCCGCAGGTGGGTGAGCCTGTTGATGGACGCGGCCGACGAGGTGGGGCTGCCCGCCGACCCCGAGTTCCGGGCGGCGTTCGCCGGATACATCGAGTGGGGCACCCGCCTCGCGGTACAGAACTCCCAGCCGGGCGCCACCCCGCCCCCGCAGGCGCCGGTCCCGCGCTGGGGCTGGGGAGTCGCCCCGCCGTACCGGCCGTGACCCCGGATCCTGGTCGGGGGTGCGGACGACCGCCACGGGAGATTCGATGCCTGGCCGGCCCGGTTCCGTCAGCCTGTGGTCCGCCCGTCGCAGAACACCTCCTTAAGGAGTTTTTCCAGCGCCTTCGGGAACACCTGCGCCGGGTCGATCGCGGCGTCCCCGGCGGTGATCGAGGCGGTCAGGGTCCTGCTGCCGTCGGGTGTGCTGTACATCAGCGCCCCGTAGCCGTTGACGCCGCCGTTGTGGTTGAGGACGGTGCCGACGCAGCCCGGGCCCGTGTCCTGCACGTACAGCCCGAGGCCATAGCGGCCGAAGAGGCCCTCGCTCCTGGGATGCGGCTCGCGCATCTCGGCCAGCAGTGGCGCCGGCAGGAGCCTGCCGGCCTGCAGCGCGGAGAAGAACGTGTGGAGATCCCTGGTGGTCGAGATCATCTCACCGGCGCCGAAGCTCCAGGAGGGGTTCTGGCGGGTGACGTCGACCACCTTCCACTGGTCGGCGTCCTGGTAGCGGTGGTAGCCGTGGGCGTGCGGCCCGGGGATCCCCGGCCGGGCACCCGGCACCACGGTGCCCCGCAGGCCGAGCGGCCGCAGGATCCGCCGCTTCATCTCCTCGGCGTAGGAGCGGCCGGTGACCTTCTCGATCAGCAGCCCGGCCAGCACGTAGTTGGTGTTGGAGTAGCTCCAGTTCGCTCCCGGCGCGAACTTCGCCGGCTTGGACAACGCCAGCCGTACCAGCTCCTCGGGCTGGTAGGTGTGGAACCGCTCGTCCACCCACTCCTGGCCCTGCCAGGGGATCCCCGGCACGACCGTCCCGTCGTCGTAGTACTCGCCGGTGTAGTTGAACAACCCGCTGGTGTGCTGCAACAGCATCCGCACCGTGATCCGCCGGTCCAGCTTGAACCGGGGCAGGTAGTCGGCCACCGCGCTGTCCAGCCCGATCTCGCCGTCGGCCACCAGTTGCAGCACCAGGGTCGCGGTGAAGGTCTTGGTGGCGCTGCCGATCCGGAAGCGGCCGTCTGTCGGCGGCTTGGCTCTCTGGCCCAGCTTGCGCACCCCGGCGCTGCCGGCCCACTCGCCCCGCTGATCGTGCACGCGCATCTGCATTCCGGCGTAACCGGCATCGACGAATTCCTGGACGGCCTTCTGCAACTCCGGGCGCTCCTGCCCGGCAGCGGCCTTCGGTGCCGGTGTGCCGGCCGGGGCGGCCACACCCGGGCTGTCCGCGGTGGCCACCGCGGGTGTGGCCGCCCCGGCCAGCAGCACGGCCGCCAGCGCCGTGACCGCCGCTCGCCGGAGGACCTCGCCGCGGATGACCGGGCGCCGGTGCACGCCGGAGATGCGCGCCCTGGTCGTCGCAGTCGCTGTTGGGAATGGGGTTTTCATGGTTCCTCGTCTCTGGTGTCGCACTCGGACGAAGAATTCGCCGAGCGACTCGGGGTCGATGGGGATGGGGCGAGGCGACCTCTTCGGCCGGTACGGCCGGGCGCGGCGTGGGGGAGTGATTGACCAGCGCGGGGAAGACGGCCCGCCTCTCCGCCACGTCGAGCCGGACCAGGACAGGCTCGATCGGCACGGCCCTAGGAGATCTTGCGGCGGTAGGTGTTCATGGCGAAGACGTACGCGACGACGAGGATGCCGACGCACCAGCCGAGGGCGATCCAGATGTCGGTGCCGACCGGCTGCTGGGTGAACAGGTCGCGGATGGCGTTGACGATGGAGGTCACCGGCTGGTGCTCGGCGAAGAAGCGCACCGGGCCGGGCATGGTCTCGGTGGGCACGAACGCCGAGCTGAGGAACGGCAGGAAGATGAGCGGGTAGGAGAACGCGCTCGCGCCCTCCATGGTCTTGGCGGACAGGCCGGGGATGACGGCGATCCACGTCAACGCCAGGGTGAACAGGATCAGGATGCCCGCGACCGCGAGCCACGCCGGCACTCCCGCCGCCGAGCGGAAGCCCATGAGCAGGGCGACGAGCACGACCACCACGAGCGAGATCATGTTGGCGACCAGCGAGGTCAGCACGTGCGCCCACAGCACCGACGAGCGTGCGATCGGCATGGACTGGAAGCGCTCGAAGATCCCGCCCTTCATGTCCATGAACAGCCGGAACGCGGTGTAGGCGATGCCCGAGGCGACCGTGATGAGCAGGATGCCGGGCAGCATGTAGTTCACATACGAACCCGACCCCGTTCTGATCGCGCCGCCGAACACGTAGACGAACATCAGCATCATGGCGATCGGCATGATCGCGGTCGTGATGATGGTGTCCGGGCTGCGCGCGATGTGGCGCAGGGACCGTCCCAGCAGGACGGCGGTGTCGCCGAGGAAATGCCTGTTCATCGTTGTTCCTTATTCCTTACTCGTCGGTGCCGGCGTTGCGGTCGTTGTCTGTGTCGCGTCCTTGCCGTCGGCGCCGACGAGCGAGAGGAAGACGTCCTCCAGGGTCGGCTGCTTCTCGACGTACTCGACCTTGGCGGGCGGGAGCAGCTGCTTGAGCTCGGTGAGGGTGCCGTTCACGATGACCCGGCCCTCGTGGAGGATCGCGATCCGGTCGGCGAGTTGTTCGGCCTCGTCCAGATACTGCGTGGTGAGCAGCACCGTCGTACCCTGGGCGGCGAGCTCCTTGACGGCCTGCCACACCTCGATGCGCGCCTGGGGGTCGAGCCCGGTCGTCGGCTCGTCGAGGAAGATGACCGGCGGGTTCCCGATGAGGCTCATCGCGATGTCGAGGCGGCGGCGCATGCCCCCCGAGTACGTCGACGCCTTCCGCGCGCCCGCGTCGGTCAGCGAGAAACGGGCGAGCAGGTCGTCGGCGATCCTGCCCGGATCCTTGAGGTGCCGCAGCCGGGCGACCAGCACGAGGTTCTCCCGCCCGCTGAGGATCTCGTCCACGGCGGCGAACTGCCCGGTGAGGCTGATGGACTCGCGCACGTCCGCCGCCTGCGTGGCGACGTCGAAGCCGTTGACGCCGGCCGTGCCCGCGTCGGCCCTGAGCAGCGTGGACAGGATTCTCACGACCGTGGTCTTGCCCGCCCCGTTCGAGCCGAGCAGGGCGAAGATGCTGCCCCGCGCCACCTCGAAGTCCACGCCGCGCAGCACACGCAGCTCCTTATACGACTTCTCCAGGCCCCGCACGTGGATCGCGGGCCCCTGGACCTGGTCGACTGTCATCTGGATATCCGTTCTCTGCCTGGTCACGGCTTGTCGCCCGTGACGCGATCGATGGCGTCGGTCAGCCGTTCCCGCTCCCGGTTGATCCACTGACCTCCCGGATAGTTCTGGAGGAACGCCTCGACGAACTCCACGGGGTTCTCCCCGACGATTTCGCGGATCGGGGTTCCGTTCGCCGCGCTCTGTTCGAACAGGTCGGCGAGGTCCTCGTACATCGAGGCTGCGTCGGCGCTGTCCCCCGGCCCGAAGTGCATCAGGTACCGCTCCAGGGCTTCGACCGCCGTGCGATAGTCCTCGGGAAGCTGTCTGATGCGCGCCTTGTACTGCCGGTAGCGCTTCTTGTCCTCGAGCGATCCTGTGACCACCTCCAGGTACTGGCGGTAGCGGCTCTTCGGCTCGTTCGACCCTGTTTCCATGTCTAGTTGCCTCCTTCGTGGAGCTGTTCGAGCCGTTCTGCGAGGAAGCTCCAGTTCCTCCAGAACTCTTCGAGATATTCACGTCCCTGAGCGTTCAGGGAGTACACCTTGCGTGGCGGCCCCTTCTCGGACGGGACCTTCTCCACGTCGACGAGACCGCGCCGCTCGATCCTGACGAGCAGGGCATAGACGGTGCCCTCGGCGATGTCGGAGAAGCCCTGGTCCCGCAACCACGCCGTGATCTCGTAGCCGTACGCGGGCCGGCCGGACAAGATCGCGAGGACGATGCCCTCCAGCGTTCCCTTGAGCATCTCCGTCAGCTGCTTGCTCATGGGACACCCCCTTCAGCTACTTAATGTCGCTGACTACTGGTACAAAGTAACACTGACTACCGGTACATAGCAACACTAAATAGCTGAGACGTGAGACCGGCCCGCGAGCGTGTGACCTGATCGCCGCTCGCGAGCGGGCCCGCCGCCCCTCAGGAGAGAAGGGGCCGCGTCAGCGCGCCGAAGACCGCGATCCCCGGCCTCGCCGACGCGGACACGACGGGAGCGCCGGCGACCACGAGCACGGCCGCGAGCGGCGCGATCACTGAACCGTTCATGGTGTCCACCATCGCCGACCGCCCTGATACCGGGCCGTCGCCGTGCTGACACGGCCGCTGACGCGACACCGCGTCAGGTCCGACCGTCGCCGGATCTCCGCCGGCCTGGAGCGCCGCCTGGTGCGGCCTTCGTCACCGACCCCTTCGGGGGCGCCGGGTGGATTCGCGGCTGACCAGGTATTCGCGCAGCCTTGGTCATGTCGCCTCCCGGCGAGATCGAACGTCGCGTTGAAGTTTGCGTGGCACGTCAGGCACTGCTCTTTCGGGATGATCCCCTGCGCTTTTGGACCGTCTTGGATGAGGCCACCATCCGCCGTGCCGTAGAGGATCCCGTCGTGATGCGGTCCCAGCTCAAGCGACTCCTTGAGGTAACCGACCTGCCCAACATCACCGTGCAAGTGCTTCCGTTCGCAGCCGGAGCCCACACAGCCACAGGCGGTGCGTTCCACATCCTGGAGTTTCCCGGGTTCGCTGACCCCGATGTGGTCTTCGTGGAGAACCTGGGAGGCAACCTGTACGTGGAGCGCGAAGCGGATGTTTACCGTTATACGGTGGCGTTCGACCACCTGCGCGCCAAGGCGTTGGATCCCGATGATTCCCGACGTTTTATCGCGAAGGCGGTTGCCCAGCTTGGCTGATCCTTGTGAGGGGAAATGGAATGGCCGAGCTAGACCTGTCCCGGTTCGCGTGGCGGAAGAGCTCCCTCAGCGGAAACGGCCCAGACTGTGTCGAGGTCGCCTCGCTGAACGCGGGGCGCGTCGGCGTCCGGGACAGCAAGGACCGAAGTGGTCCCGCTCTGATCTTCGCAGCTACTGAGTGGCATGCCTTCATCGGCCGCATTAGGAGCGGCGGATTCGACGATCTAGCTATTTGATCCCGCAACGAGACCGGTCTGGAGACCGGGGTGAAACATGCGGTCTGGAGCCCGTGCTTACCGTTCGTGCTGGTGAAGGCGACGGAGTGCTCGATCGTGAGAGATGTTCTCTTACTGGTCTGGGTCAGCGATCTCGATGATGTGCAGCGGCGCGTCCAGGGTGCTCGACAGCCACGCCCACTTGGAGGCGTTGAGCGTGAGGATCGGGCAGATCGCCACGTCAGCGATCGCGGCCGCGTGGGCGTCGAACGAGTTGAGCTCGGTTGGCGACATGAGATCTACCATGGCGGCGAGTTTCGCGGCCTGGGGGATGCCGTCAAGCGGAGCAACGGTGGTGCGTTCGAACGCGGCCAGGCCGGTGAGGAGCGCCTGTGCGTCCGGGAGGCCCCGGCTGTCGAGCAAGGCGCCGGCCACCGTGAGGGACGGGATGACCAGGGAGTGACCTGCCCGGTCGAAGTCCTGTAGGAAGCCGATCAGATCGGCGTCGCCGCGGGCGACATCGACGAGGACGCTGGAGTCGAGGATGTAGGGGGTGGGGGTGAAGTCACTCACCGGGCGCCGCCGGGAACCCCTGCTCGGCGAGTTGGAGGTTCACGTGCCGCCGCATGCGCGCCACCCGGTCGGGGTCGGCGCTGCGGGCGCGTTCCCGCAGGAGGGCTAGGCCGTGCTGGTCGGCGATGCGTTTGGCGGCGACGGAGTCGTTGAAGACGGCGGCGACGCTGGTTGCTTTGCCGGTGGCAACCAGGTGTTCGGCGTATCTGGCGACGTCGGGGTCGACGGTGATCGTTATTCGTTCCTTCTTCTCTCCGCTCATACTCGTCATCATACTCAAATGGTGTTGGCTGGGCAGGAGAAACCCCGCCGGCCGCAATGAGACCGGTCCGGAGACCGGGGTGAAACCGGAGCTCCTTCATGATCTCCGGCACGTTGGCCGGGATGCCGAAATGAGGCCGGTTTGGAGACCGGGGCGAAACGTTCGCGAGCTGGCTTTATGGCCAAGAGTAACCAGGCTAAATCGACGAGGCGTCCGGGTAGGAAAGTCCGCTTTCTCAAGGACGCAGAGTGGAGGCACGGCTGACGAGGTGCCAGGTGACCTCGGTGTCCCGGTCGGCCGGGGTGAGGTGGCCGAGGGCGGTACGGGCGCAGCGGGCGCCCTGGTCGCGAAGGGACTGGGCGACGGTGGTGAGCCCGGCGGGTGCGGCGGCGTCGGAGTCGTCCCAGCCGCTGAGGGTGAGGTCGCCGGGCACGGTCAGGCCCAGGCGGGTGGCGGCGCGCAGGGCGCCGAGGGCCAGCTCGTCGCTCATCGCGGCGATCGCGTCGCAGGCGTGCGGGCCGGTGAGCAGCTCGGCCGCGAGTGCCTCGGCCTCCCTTGCGCTGTTGGTGGAGCAGACGGCCACGCGGACCCGTGACCAGTCGCCGCCGGTCTCGGCCCAGGCGTCGCGGTAGCCGCGCAGGCGCCGGCGGGTGACCCGGAAGGTCGAGGCGTCCGGATCGATCCCGCCCGGAGGCAGGGTGCCGGACCCGGCGGGCGCGGCGTCGTCCAGGGGCGCGCCGGAGGTGACGCCGGACAGCCTCGCGCGGTCGAGGGGGAAGCTCAGCACCCCGGGCCGCCGCGCCCCCGCGAAGACCTCGCGGCCGACGGCCGCCGCCGCGGCGCGGTCGTCGGCGGCGACGAAGGAGAGGCCGTCGCGGCGCGGGCCCCCGTGGACCACGGCCGGCAGGCCGGTGGCGGAGATGGCGTCGATGACGGGGTCGTCGTCGGCGGTCGTCCAGACCACGAAGGCGTCGACGGCCGCCTCGGTGACCCGGTCGACGTCGGAGGGGCTTCCGGTGACGGGGACGAGCGTGAGCGCCATGCCGTGGTCGGCGCAGACCTGCGCGACGCCGGACAGGAAGCGGGTCGCCTGCGGGTCGTCGAAGGCGTAGGTGAGGTGCTCGCCGAGGACGACGCCCAGGTTGCCGGTCCGGCCGCTGCGCAGCGAGCGCGCGCCGGGGTGCGGGCCCGGGTAGCCGAGGCGCTCGGCGGCCTCGCGGACCTTGGCCCGCGCCTCGTCGGAGACCCGGCCCGGCCGGCCGTAGGCGTACGAGACGGTCATCACCGACACCCCTGCCGCGCGGGCGACCTC
This sequence comes from Streptosporangium sp. H16, assembly GCF_051918855.1. Classification (NCBI taxonomy): domain Bacteria; kingdom Bacillati; phylum Actinomycetota; class Actinomycetes; order Streptosporangiales; family Streptosporangiaceae; genus Streptosporangium; species Streptosporangium sp. H16. Next base: position 27,285 of record NZ_JBPXMD010000037.1, on the reverse strand, counting down.
GGCCATGGTCACCCGGCGTCGCGCCGCCCGTCCGCTCATGGGCTGAGGATAGCTGTGTATCGATACACAGCTGATTTGTGTATCGTTACACATATGTCAGGAGGAATGGGCGGAGTCCAGGCACGTACCGCTTATATGGGGTTCGCCGCGTTCGGTGCTTTCTGGGGAGTGTGGGGTGCCTCGGTGCCCGCGATCCGTGCTCAGGCGCAGCTGAGCGACGGGCAGCTGGGCACGGCGCTGCTGTTCGTCGGGGCGGGGGCGCTGCCCGCGATGCTCGTCACCGGCAGGGCGGTCGACCGCTGGGGGCTCCGGGTGGCCGCGTTCCTGCTGGTGACGCTCGGCGCGGTGGGGGCGCTGGTGGCCGTGGCCGGGCGCGACTTCTGGAGCCTTTCGGCGGGGCTGGCGCTGCTCGGCGCCTCCTCGGGGGCGGCCGACGTCGCGATCAACTCGGCGGCGGCCTCGGCGGAGCGGACGTCCGGCCGGCCGGTCATCACCCGCGCGCACGGCACCTTCTCCGCCATGGTGGTGGCCGGCAGCCTCTCCACCGGGCTGCTGCTCGGCGGGTTGGGCCTGCCGGTCGTCGTGCCGTTCCTGCTGGTCGCGGGGGCCGCGGCCGGCGCGGCCCTCAGCGTGTCGGCCGACCGGCGGGCCGCCTCGGCCATCGGGAGGACCGTCCCGGACGCGGCGGGGGCCGCCCGAGGCGGCGAGCGGCAGGGGCGCCGAGGACACCGGGGACATGCCGTGCGCCTGTTCCCGCTGCTCGTGGTCGGCGGCCTGGGCGCGCTCGCCTTCGCGGTGGAGAACGCCCACCAGAGCTGGGGCGCGGTCTACCTGGCCGACGTGGCCGGCGCGGGTCCCGCGCTCGCCGCGGCGGGGCCGGCGGTCTTCGCCGCCGTCGTCGCCCTCACCCGTTTCGCGGCCGGCGCGGTCGGCTCCCGGCACGCCGCGGCCGTGCTCGTCTGCGGCGCCGCGACGGCCGCCGCCGGGACCGCGCTGGTGTCCGTCGCGACGGCCGTCCCGGCGGTCCTGCTGGGACTGGCCCTGGCCGCCGCCGGCACGGCGGTGCTCTTCCCCATGCTGATGGGTGTCGTCGCGGCACACGTGGGCGAGGCGGCGAGGGGGAGGGCGACGTCCGTGGTCACCACCGTGGCCTACCTGGGGTTCCTCGCCGGTCCTGTCTACGTCGGGCGCTGGGCCGAGGCGACCGGCCTTTCAGGGGCGATGGTGGCCGTCGCCGCGCTGGCCGCCGCCCTCGCGGCCCTGTCCTGGCCCGCACTGCGATCGGCCGTCCGCACCGGCTCCCCGTGGGACCGCGGTGACCTTCACCATGCGGAGAAGATCAGCGGCCGAACCTCATGACGCCCATCTGGCCCCTGCCGGTTCGCCCCCGTTAACTTTCGATCTGCCGAGATTTCGAGGTGCCGGATGGCGCTCAGAAGTTCTGCTCCGGCGCTGTCGTGCACCCCATCCGGTCGTCCGCCCGCCGGAGCCTGGTCGCCCGTTTCCGGATCAGGCTCCGGCATGACGCCGTCACTGGGCGCCGGCGGCCGGGCGTATCACGATCTCGTTGACGTCGACCTCGGGGGGTCGGCCGATCGCGAAGGCGATGGCATCCGCGATCGCCTCGGCCGGGATGGTCACCGACCGGTAGGTCTTCATGGCCTCGCGGGCCACCGGGTCCGAGATGGAGTCGGCCAGCTCGGACTCGGTGACGCCGGGGGAGACGACGCTTACCCGGATGTCGCCCGCGGACTCCTGGCGCAGCCCCTCGGAGATCGCGCGCACCGCGAACTTGGTGGCGCAGTACACCGCGGCGGTCGGCGACACCTCGTAGGCGCCGACCGAGGCGATGTTCACGAAGTGCCCGCCGCCCTGCTCCCGCATGACCGGCAGGGCGGCGGCGATGCCGTGCAGTACCCCGCGGACGTTCACGTCGATCATCCGGTCCCACTCGTCGACCTTCAGTTCCGCGAGTGGTGACAGCGGCATCACGCCGGCGTTGTTGACCATCACGTCCAGACGCCCGTACCGCTCCCGCGCGGCGGCCACGAAGGTCCGCACGTCAGCGGCTTCGGTGACGTCCAGCCGCCGGAACGAGGCGCTGCCACCGTCGGCGATGATCTTCGCCGTCAACTGTTCCAGCCGGTCCGTACGCCGCGCGCCGAGGAGGAGGTGATGGCCGTCGGCGGCCAGGCGGAGCGCGGTCGCCTCGCCGATCCCGCTGCTCGCCCCGGTGACCGCGATGATCTTGGCCGATGCCCTCATGCCTGCTCCTTCTCCCGGTACAGCACGAGGTGCTCGTGGTAGAGCACGCCGTCGCGGATGTCACCCGTGGCGGTGAACCCGGTGTCGTCGACGTAGTCCAGATGGCTGCCGGTCACCGTGTACCGGCCGGTGTACGCGCTGCGCCGACCGCCGCGTGCCTCGTCGTACCGGCCGTCCGCTCGCAGCTCCTGGCGGATGTGGCCGTCCGCGGTCACCCACATGCCGGCCACGTCCACCTTCCCGTCATCGGTGGTTCTCGTCATGCTCTTCTCCCTCACATGGTGATCTGTCCTTCGTCACCGAGTCTGGGCTGAGTGCGGACCGTCAACCAGGGCGCTCGCCGCCTGGGTGCGACACACCCGGGCAGGCCGCTGTCCACCCGCCTAGCCTGGGGATATGGCCAACAATGAGCTGGGAGACTTTCTGCGCGCACGCCGTTCGGGCCTGCAGCCAGAAGACGTCGGCATGGCGACCTACGGGGTCCGCAGGGTCGCCGGACTGCGGCGCGAGGAGGTCGCCGTTCTGGCCGGCATGAACGCCGACTACTACACCCGCCTGGAACAGGGGCGCGAACGCCATCCCTCCCCCCAGGTGCTCGACGCGCTCAGCCGTGCCCTGCACCTGGATGTCGACGCCCGCGCGCACCTGTACCGGCTGGCGGGCGCCGCGCCGGATGAGCGGCCAGGGCAGATCCTGGACACGGTCAGTCCCGCACTGCGTCAGCTGATGGACGGCTACCCGAACACTCCCGCGTTCGTCATCAACCGCACCCTGGACATCCTCGCCGCCAACGCGCTGGCCGACGCTCTGTTCTCACCCTTCGAGCCCGCCGACAACCTGGCCCGGATGGCCTTCCTCGACCCCGCCGGGCGGCACTTCTACACCCGCTGGAACTGGGCCGCCCAGGCCACCGTGGCCAATCTGAGGCAGGCGGCCGGCTTCGACCCCGGGCATCCCCGGCTCCGCGAGCTCGTACGGACCCTGACCGAGCGGAGCGGCGAGTTCGCGACCCTGTGGAGCGCGCACGACGTGCGGGGCAAGACCCGGGACGCGAAACACCTCATGCACCCGGACGTCGGCCCCTTGGTCCTTACCTATCAGGCCTTCGACGTGCGCGACGCGCCCGGCCAGCAGCTGATCATCTACCACGCAGAACCCGGTAGTCCCAGCGCCCAGGCGCTCACCCTGCTCGGCAGCATCGGTGCCTCCCGGCGACAGACCCTGGGGCGTTCGGCCGATTGACCCGCGGTCTCGGCCGGAGAGAGGCCGGGTTCGGACGACGGCGGTTCGTGGCATAAGGTAAATGGCTGTCGCGTTCCACAGGGACGCACACGATGACCGCTCGGCGGCCGCGCAAGCGGTATCAACCCCGGTCGAAGCCCGCCACCCCGGTGGGCTCCCGAACCGGGCGGAGTCTCCGTCTGGATGATGGACGGAGAGATGTTGACCTCGTACGTCGCCGTGCTCGGCTCGCCCGGAGCCTGGCGCTTCCTGCTTCCCGCCTTCGTCGCGCGCCTTCCGAACGCGATGCTCCAGCTCGGCGTGCTGCTGCTCGTGCACTGGTCCACCGGCTCGTACGGCGCGGCCGGGGTCGCCGCCGCCGTGGCCGCGGTGGCGCCCGCGCTGGTCGGCCCGCGCACCGGGCGGCTCGCCGACCGGTACGGCCAGGCGAGGGTGCTGGTCCCGCAGGTCGTCGTGCACGCCGTCGCGCTGGGCGCCCTGCTCGTGCTCGCCTCGGTGCACGCCTCCGCGGTCTCGCTGGTGGTCGTCTCGGCGCTGGCCGGGGCGACGATGCCGCAGGTCGGCTCGATGGTCCGCGCCCGCTGGGCGCACGTGCTCGGCGGGTCGGGCAGGCTGGACACGGCCTTCGCCCTCGAATCCATCACCGACGAGCTGACCTTCACCCTCGCCCCGGTGCTGCTCGTGGCCATCTCGACCGGGTTCTCACCGGTGTGGGCACTGTCGGTGGCGCTGGTGATGGTCGTGGTGGGGACGCTCGCGTTCGCCGGGGTCCGCAGGGGTGCCCCCGAACCGATGCCGGTCCTGGTCCGTTCCCAGCGCGGGGTGCTGCGGCTGCGCGGGGTGGCCGTGCTCGCGCTGGCCTTCGTCGCCCTCGGCACCGTCTTCGGCAGCCTCCAGGTCGGCGTCACCTCCTACACCGCGGCCCTCGGCCAGGCCGGCGCCGCCGGACCGGTCTACGCGAGCTTCTCCGGCGCCAGCTTCGTCGGGGGCATCCTCTACGGCGTGGTCCGCTGGCGGATCGGCGCCCCGGTCAGGCTGGTCGCCGCCTTCGGCCTGCTCTCCGCGGCCACCGTCGCCCTGACGCTCGCCGGATCGGTCCCGCTGCTGTACGCCGGGGCCGCCGTGGCCGGGTTCGTCATCGCCCCGGCCGTCATCACCGGCTACACCCTGGTCGAGGGCCTCATCCCGGCAGAGGTCAGGACCGAGGCCTTCACCTGGCTCAACGGCTCCGTCGGCGTGGGCATCGCCGCGGGCGCGGCCGTCGCGGGCCAGCTCGTGGACCGCTTCGGCGCGGCGTTCGCCTTCCTCGTCCCCCCGGTCACCACCGGTCTGGCCGCCCTGCTCGTGCTGGTCTTCCTGCGCCGCCTGCGGCCGGGTGCCGGCCGCGTCCCGGCGCGCGACCTGGTCGCCACGGGCTGAGAAGCACCGGGCTGGGAGGTCAACCACCCGTCAGCCGTGTCGCCGATCTGCCGGGACGGTACAGCCAGGTCATGTCCGACGAATCCGGCGGCGTTGTCAGAACGGCCGGACACGCCCAGTATGGGGATCTTCTATGCTCCGTACTCCGCGTGTTGCGGGGCAACGGGCACGACGACGAACGGACACCGGTGACATACACACTCCAGGAAGTCGGGACGAACGGGCCGCGTGCGCTGCCCGGAGAGCTGGTGGCGACATGAGCGGCCTTGGGAGGTGGAGCCTCGGTATCGGCGTCGGGCTCCTGGTCGTGGCCGTGCTGTGCAGGGCGCTGAACCTGATCCCGGTCACGGTGATCACCGGCCTCCTGGGCCTGATCGCGCTCGGCATGGCGGGGTACGACGCGCTCTACGAATGGCAGGGCCGGGTCAACCTGCGCCGTCGGGCAGCCAGGGCCCACCGGGAACGTGAAGGCCGCCAGGGCCGCTGAACCGCGGTGCGGGACCCACGCGGGCTGGTACAAATGCGGCATGAGCGAATCAGTCGGGTATCCCCCGCAGCCGAACGTGCCGTCGGCCCGGCGTGTCCGCAGCCGGACGTACCGCGTGTGGGCCCGCGCCCTCCTGTGGACGCCGATCGCGCTCACGGTGGCCGGTGTCGTCCTCGGCCTGGGGCTGTTCGCGGCCGCTGACGCCGACCCGGCGTACGGTTCGTCCGCGCTCGGCTATCTCGGAATCTTCATGTGGGGCGGCCTCGCGGTCCTGTCGCCGGTCCTGCTCGGGTCGTTCGTCGCCGGGCTGGTCATGCTGATCCGCGCGCGCGGCTGAGGTCGCGGCAGGACACGGCTCCGCCTCGACATGCTCCGTGGAGCGTGCCCGGTAACCGGGCGACGGCGGTCGACGCCGGGCCACCGCGAAGCGGATGCCGCGGTGGCCCGGACGGGGACGAGGTACCGCGGGGAGGGGCGCGGTGGCCGGAAGAGGGATCAGGCGCCGGCGGCCTGGCGGGCGCGGCGGGCCTCGCGGCGCTCGACGAAGCGGGAGGCGGTGGTCTCCAGCTTGCCGAGGAAGTCGGAGAGCTCCTCGCGGGCCTTCTCGCCCTCGGCGCCGAGGTTCTTCATGTTGAACACGTCCCACTGGCGCAGGACCGGCTGCAGGACGTCGTCGATGTGCAGGCGCAGGTCGTAGATTCCCGCGTTGGCGATGGTCATGGCCTTGCGGGTGAAGCCCTCGATGCCGGTTCCCGGCATCTGGAAGGTGGTGACGACGTCGGTCACGGCGCGCATCGTCTGGTCGGGGGCGAGCTGGAAGGCCGCGTCGAGCAGGTTGCGGTAGAAGAGCATGTGCAGGTTCTCGTCGGCGGCGATCCTGGCGAGCAGCCGCTCGCAGTTCGGGTCCTCGGAGGCCTTGCCGGTGTTGCGGTGCGAGATGCGGGTGGCGAGCTCCTGGAAGGAGACGTACGCCACCGAGGCGAGCACGCCCTCGTAGGAGTTGGTGAAGCCCTCGCTCATGTGCACCATCCGGGCCCGCTCCAGCGCGACCGGGTCGACCGCGCGGGTGACCGTCAGGTAGTCGCGGATGGCGGTGCCGTGGCGGCCCTCCTCGGCGGTCCAGCGGTGCACCCAGGTGCCCCACGCCGCGTCGCGGCCCAGGGTCGTGGCGATCTCGTGGTGGTAGCTGGGGAGGTTGTCCTCGGTCAGCAGGTTGACGATGAGGGAGATGCGGGCTTCCTCGGGAATCTTGGTGTCGGTCTCGACCCAGGCGTCCCCGCCGTAGAGGCCGTCGTAGTTCCGTCCCTCCGACCAGGGGACGTACTCGTGCGGGAACCACTCCTTGGCCACCTTGTGGTGCCGGTCCAGTTCCCCCGCGACGACAGGCTCAAGCTCGAGCAGCAGCTCGGTCTCACTGAACTCTCGCATCAGGTTTCTCCCTCGAAGACTACGCAACCGTAACCTACGTTAGCGTAGGTAAGACGTGATGGGTACGTGCCGCATGTCTCATTTACTCGCTCGTGGGCGATTCAAGGGAGTCCCTTCGCCGTCAGCCGAGACCGATCGGCTGCCGAGGATGCCGGGTGCCGTCCGGACCCGGCCGGTGAGGACGGCGCGCGCCGTCCGGGCCCGGCTGGGCGGGGACCGTCATGCCCCGTTCCCGCATCGCGGACCGGTGACCGGCCACGCCGTCGCGGTGCCCAGGCCAGAGGGCGGCCAGGAGGATCAGCGTCATCTCGGAGAGCACCAGCAGCCGTTCCACCAGGCCGTAGTGGTCGGCGCCGTCGATCAGGTCCGAGACGAGCGAGCCCGGGTGGGCGGCCAGGAACCAGGCGAGGAACACCACCGACAGGACGGAGACCGCCGCCAGCGGCCCGTTTCCCGACCGGCGGCCGAGCATCCACCCCGCGCAGGGCAGTGCGGTGAAGACCACGGCCGCCGACCAGCGGTGGATCTCCCCGGCGATCGAGACGACGCCGGGCGCCGCGTCGGTGGGGAACGCGGCGGTGAGAAGGAGTCCCAGCGCCGCGGCCACGAACAACGCGCGCGAGGCGGCACCGCGCACCGGCGCCACCCGGGCCAGCAGGTACGCGACCCAGAGACAGCCCATGGCCAGGGCGATCGTGCCGCCCACCATGGCCCAGGCGCTGTCGTCGCGCAGCGCGTAGTCGCTGATCAGGCCGTTCAACGGGTCCACCGTGTCGGCCGCGACCAGGTGCGCGTAGCCCATCGCGGCCAGGGCGAGCAGCGGCCCGGCCACGCCGGGCCAGCGGGACGGCGGGCCCTCGTTCACCGCGCCACCTCCCGGTGTGCCGCTTCGGAGCTCATCGCGCCACCTCCCGGCGGGCCGCCTCGAAGTCAGGTCCCACCTCCCGGCGGGCCGTCTCGAAGTCCGGTCCCGTCTCCCGGCGGATCGTTTCGAACCTCATCGCGCGACCTCCTGGTAGATCCGCTCGAACCTGGCCAGGGAGGCCTGGTGGTCGTGGGTCAGCGCGATGGCGCGGCTCGCGGCGCCCATCGCGGCACGCGTCCCGGGGGAGGCGAGCAGGGCGCCCAGGTGCCGGGCCAGTTCCCGCACGTCGCCGGGCCGGAACAGGTGGCCGTTCTCGCCGGGCCGTACCAGGTGCGGCAGGGCCATCGCGTCCGCGGCGACGACCGGCAGGCCGCTGGCCATGGCCTCCAGCGTGGCGATGCTCTGCAGCTCCGCGACGCCCGGCATGGCGAAGACGTCACCGGCGGCGTACACCTGGGGCAGCGTCTCGTCGGGGACGAACCCGAGGAAGGACACCCGGTCCCCGACCCCGATCCGGTCGGCCAGCCTGGCGAGCGCGGCCCGCTGCCCGCCGGTTCCGGCCAGCGCGATCTGCGCGTCGGTGTGGACGAGCACGTGCGGCAGGGCCCGGACGAGCTCGTCCAGCCGCTTCTCCTCGTCCAGCCGGCCGACGAACACGATCGTGTCCCGGTCGGGCAGGCCGAAGGCCCTGCGGGCCCACGCCTTCGGTTCGGCGCGCGGCTGGAACCTCGCCAGGTCGATGCCGCAGGAGATGGGCTCCACCGGCGGGCCGAAGCCCTTGCCCGTGAGCAGCCCGGCCGCGATCTCGGTGGGCGTGGTGACGCGGTCGGCCCTGGAGAAGACGCGGTTGAAGTCCTTCCAGGCCAGCGCGCCCGCCCTCTCTCGGAGCCGTCCGGGGATGTGCGCGAACTGGAAGAGGTTGTCCGGCATGAAGTGGTTGGTCGCCACGACCGGGACGCCGGCGCGCCGGGAGGCGGAGATCGCCGCGCGGCCGACGACGAAGTGCGCCTGCACGTGGACCACGTCCGGGGCGATCCTGTCGATCAGCCGGTCCAGCCGGGCCGGCACCGCGACCCGCATGGTGGGGTGGACCAGCACCGGCGCCGAGCGCAGCCGGTGCACGGTCACCCCGTCCATCTGCTCGGTCCTGGCCGGTCCCTCGTCCGAGGCGCACACCACGTGGACCTCGTTTCCCCGCTCGGCCAGGCCCTGGGCGAGCCGGTGGGCGAAGTAGGCGGCGCCGTTCACGTCCGGCGGGTAGGTGTCCGCCCCGATCAGCACCCGGCGGGCCCGGGTGGCGAGGAGGGCGGGGGCCCGCATGGGGGCGTACAGGGGGGCGGTGGCCGGCATGACCATCGGTGCTCCGTTCATCGTGCTGTCACGTCAGGTGAGGGGGACATCGGGGTGGTACGGGCCAGCGCGACGGTTCCGGCTGCGGTGAGCGCGGCCGCCGCCAGCGCGGTGAGCGTGCTCGCCGCGCCGGTCGGCAGGGGCTCGCCGAGCAGGAGGGCACCGAAGGCGACGGCGGTGAGGGGATCGGCCACCTGCAGGGCGGCGAACGCCACGCCGAAGTGGCCGACGGCGTAGGCGCGCTGGAGCAGCGCCAGCGCGATCACGGCGGGCATCGGGACGGCGAACAGGAACCACGGCTCCCAGTCGCCGTCGACCAGGACGCGGGTGAGCGTGGCGGTCGCGCCGTACAGCACGCCCGCGCCCGTGGCGAGCAGGCAGGCCCGTGCGGCGGGGGAGGCCCGCCTGGCGAGGGTCCACAGCGCCAGGGCGGCGGTGGCCGTCCCCGCGAGCAGGACCACCGCCTCCCCGGTGCTGAGGTGGGGGTTCCCGCTGTGCTCGGGCACGACCAGCACCAGGCCGATCAGCCCGATGGCGATCACCGCCGCCGAGGCCAGCTCACCTGGCCGCGGCCTGCGGCGTCGCAGGGCCGCGGCACACGGCAGGGCGAACAGGAGGCTGGCCACACCCATCGGCTGCACCAGGGTGAGCGGGCCGTATTTCAGCGCGACGATGTGCAGGGCCGTGCCGCCCGCGATGGACAGGCCGCCGAGCAGCCACCGGGGGCGCCTGACCAGGTACCCGAGACCGGCGCGGGACGTGCTCGCCGCCTCGAACTGCTGCAGAGCGGCACCGAGTGCGAAGAACAGGGATCCCAGCAACGCCAGGCCGGCCGCCAGCACGGTCATGCACACTCCTTCCAAGCAGATGAAGACATGGCGAGATGACCGGATCGCCTCGTGGAGGCGTCCGTTGAGGGGTTCGAGGTGAACAGTCGAAGCGTCCCGCGCGGGGAGGTGCCGGAGCCATAGGGGTTCACCCTGACTTCGCAGGGAATTCCCCGAGATTCGCGTCGGGGCTGTTGACCTGCTGGCTTCTCTTATCGTAGTTTCTCGGGCATGGATCTCGTGGGCGCCTGGCGCCTGGTCGAGTGGCGGATCGCCGGTGCCGACGGGCGGGTCTCGCACCCCTTCGGCACGGACGCGGTGGGCCTGCTCTGCTATACCCCCGACGGCCACATGAGCGCGACGATCGCGCGGGCCGGGCGCGCCCCGCTGCCCGGCACCAGCCCGAGGCAGGCGCCCCCGGAGGCGCTGGCCGAGGCGTTCACGTCGTTCTTCGCCTACGCGGGCCGCTACGAGGTCCGCGACGGCCACGTCGCCCATGACGTCGAGGTGGCGCTCAACCCTGCCTTCGCGGGCACCGTCCAGGTCCGCGAGCTGAACGCCGACGGTGACCGGCTGGTCCTGGCGGCCGGCGAGGGCGGCCGGTGGCACACCCTGATCTGGAGGCGGTCGTGAACGTCGTGCTTTCGGTACGGATCCGGAGGCGGTCGTGAACTCCGAGCGTTCGGCACGGCTCGCGCGGGCGGTCGAGGCCAGGCGCACCAGGGAGAGCTGGAACGCCTACCCTGACGCGCCCTCCCGCCACCCCGGGGGCGAGGCCGCGCGGGAGGCCGGGCGCAAGGCCCACGAGTCCCGCCTCGGCGGCCGGTTCGACCTGCCGGAACACCCCGGTTCCCACGCCGTCGCCCGGGGTGAGGTCTCGCCCTACACCGGCGAGCCGCTGGGCGTCGCCTACCCGGTCGCGAGCGCCGACGAGGTCTACCGGGCCGCCCTGGCCGCCTGGCCCGCCTGGCGCGACGCCACCCCCGAGACCAGGACGGACCTCTGCCTGGCCGCCTGCGACCGGATCTACGAGCGATCCTTCGAGTTCGTGCCCGCCACCATGCACACCGCCGGTCAGAGCGCGGCGATGAGCTTCACCGGCAGCGGCACGAACGCCCTCGACCGGGGGGTCGAGGCGATCGCCGCCGCCTGGTCGGCGATGGAGCGGGTCACCCCGTACGCGACCTGGACCCGCGGCTTCGGCACCTCCGAGCTCAGCCTGGACAAGCGCTACCGGATCGTGCCGCGCGGCGTCGCGGTCGTCGTCACCTGCGCGAGCTTCCCCGCCTGGAACGCCTACCCGGCGATCTTCGCCAACCTCGCCACCGGCAACCCGGTGATCGTCAAGCCGCACCCCACCGCGGTGCTGCCGATGGCGCTGGCGGTCGCCGCCTGCCGGGAGGTCCTCGCCGGGGCAGGGTTCGACCCCGGCCTGGTCACCCTGGCCGTCGACACCGCCGAGGCGCCGATCGCCAAGGAACTGATCGGCCATCCCGCCTGCCGGATCGTCGACTTCACCGGCAGCGCCGCGTTCGGCGCCTGGGTGGAGGCGAACGCCTTCCCCGCGATCTCCTACACCGAGACCTCGGGACTCAACGCGGTCGTGCTCGACTCCGCCGACGACCTCGCGCCCGTGCTGCGGGCCGTCGCCGGGTCGCTCTGCCTGTTCTCCGCGCAGATGTGCACCAGCCCGCAGAACATCTTCGTGCCCCGCGCCGGGGTGCGGACCTCCTCGGGAACGGTCTCCTTCGAGGAGGTCGGCGAGGCCTTGGCGGAGGCCGTACGGCAGATCTCCACCGTGCCCAGGCGGGCGGCCTCCGTGCTGGCGGCCATCCAGTCGCCCGCCACGCTCGCCCTGCTCGACGAGCTGCGCGGCCGGGGTGGCGTGCTCCTGGACGCCGCGCCGTACGAGCACCCGGAGTTCCCCGCGGCGCGCACCAGCGGTCCGCTGCTGCTCGCCACCGAGGACCCGGCGGTCTACGGCGAGGAGCGCTTCGGGCCGGTCGCCTTCCTCGTCCCCGCCGAGGACCGGGAGGCCGCGCTAAGGACCGCCTCCGCCGACGCCAGGGACAAGGGCGCGATCACCGCCTTCTGCTACTCGGTCGACGAGGACTTCGTCGGCCGGGCCGAGGACGCCTTCGCCCTCGCGGGCGCCGCGCTCACCTCCAACCTCACCGGCCCGATGCCGCTCAACTTCTCCGCCGCCTACAGCGACTACCACGTCAGCGGGCTCAATCCGGCGGGGAACGCCTCCCTCACCGACGACGCCTTCGTGTCCGGGCGCTTCCGCGTCACGCAGTCGCGCCGCCCGGCCGTCAGTCACCGGAGGTGACCAGTTCCGCCTCCGGCGCGGAACGGCGGCGGAGGTAGCGGACGGCCTCGACCACGACGGTGACCGCCAGGGCGATGCCGAGACCGAGCAGCAGGCCCTTGATCGGGTCGTGCTCGAAGGCCGCGCCGCCCACGTAGCCGATCACTCCCGAGTAGACCGCCCAGGTCACCGCGGCGAGGGCGTCGAAGAGGGCGAACGAGCGCCGGGGATAGGCGACCGCGCCCATGGTCAGGGTGCAGGCGGTCCGGCCGCCGGGAATGTAGCGGGCCACCACGAGGACCAGCCCGCCCCGCTCGGCCAGCGCCCGCTCCGCCCAGGCGAACGCCTTGCGGCTGCGCCTGCCGTTGCGCAGCCGGTCGTTGGTGGTACGCCCGATGGCGTACGAGATGTGGTCGCCCGCGAACGCGCCCAGCGCGGCCACCACGATCACCAGGAGCAGGTCGGGCGCGCCGGTGGCGGCGGCGAACACCCCGGCCGTGATGACGGACGTCTCCGCCGGGACCACGGGGAAGAAACCGTCGAGCAGCGCCAGCGCGAACAGCGCCAGGTAGATCCATGGAGATGTCATCACATCGTGCAGGACGTCGAGGATGGCCTGTGTCACGTCGGGCTCCAGCCGGGGGGTCGCGAATGTCTCACGCAGCACGCTGGCGGCCCGGTGACTCTCAGGGCATCCGGGAGGAACCCCGGTGTTCTCGGATCACATCCCTGAGATCACCGGGGGTCCGTCCCGCCGACTCCGGAAACCGGGCGGAGCCGGTCACCTCGCTCGAACGGCCTGAGCCGCCCCCTCCAGGAGGGGGCGGCTCAGTTGAGCTGCCAGATGGCGAGATTCAGCGCGGCCGCGTACGTCACCCAGAGCAGGTAGGGCACCAGCAGCCAGGCGGCCGGGCGGCTGATCCGCCGGAACATGACGATGTTGAGCACGATCGCGAGCCAGAGGACGACGATCTCCGCGAACGCCAGGCCGTACTGGTCGGCGCCGAAGAACAGCGGTGTCCAGGCGGTGTTGAGGACCAGCTGAAGCGCGTAGACGCCGAGTGCCGGTGTCAGGCCGCGCGCCGACCAGGCGAGCCAGCCGGACAGGGCGATCATGACGTACAGGACCGTCCAGGCCGGGCCGAACAGCCACTGCGGCGGTGCCCAGGGCGGCCGCTCCAGCGACAGGTACTCGCCGCCGGCGTCGACGGCCGACAGCGATCCCACCACCGCCACCAGCACGAGCGCGACGGCGAAGACGGGCAGCCCTGCCCAGCGTTTCGGTTGACGCGCGATGACCATGGAAACCTCCCTGCCCCCTTCTTCGCGGATCTACCGCGCCGCGGTTTCCCCCGTACGGGGGCGCCGTATCCTCGCCGGGCCCGGTGCGGTAGCTCCGGGGTTTCCCGGCGCGGGGGGTTCAGGGCGCGGGGGGTTCAGGCGGGCGGGGCGGCGATGGCCGGGGTGGCGACCGGGTCGTAGTGCAGGCGGCGCAGCATCCGGCGGAAGGCGTACAGGGAGAAGGCCACCGCCAGGCCGCTGATCACGGCCACGGCCGTGGTGCGGACCAGCAGGTAGGTGCCGATCGACTCGTGCAGCAGGAGCCAGATGCTCACCGCGGAGTTGGCCAGCAGCACGAAGGCCCACAGCAGGGTGATGCGCGCGAAGAACCGGCGGACCCGCTCGTGTTTCAGCACCGCCGAGGGCAGGTGGATGTAGTCGAGGGTCAGCTTCTGCACCAGCGGGCGGTTGAACCGCACCGAGGCGAGGAAGACCATGCTGATGCAGATCGTCCCGAGCTCCGGCTGGAGGAAGTAGATCACCGCGCTCCCGGTCCAGAACCCCAGCAGCGCCCTTACGGTGATCGCGATGATGGCGAGGATCATCGTGCCGGGCACGGGGATCCGCCGGACCAGCCGCCACCCCACCCCCGCGTACACCCAGGTGACCGCCGCGATCAGCGCGCCCTTCAGACCGAGGAGGGCGAGCGCGGCGTAGAAGACGGCGAGGGGGGCGACGACGCCCTCCAGCAGCTTCGGCGCCGCCTGCCTGGCGAGAGCGGTGAGGCGGGGGAAGACGATGGGCTGGTGGCTCATGACGCTCCACGGGCTGGTGCGGTGGCAGGCGCTGGGCGTTCACGCCTACCCCGGCATGACACAAGCATGTCAGGCCGTCGCGAGGGGTTGCGGAGAGGATTGCTTCCGGTCTTCACCGGCCACTCACCGTACCTGACCCCGTGCCGTGCTCTCGTGAAAACAACTCAATAACACTGCAATAACGGATGAGACAGGTGCGGATCATTACGATTCACGAAAAGGATCACTATGCCGGTAACGGTTGAGAAACGGGAGCTTTCCTGATCGGGTCCGGTCCGCGACGATGAGAGACATGGCAGTGCTGCGCACGCACGCGTCCCGCCGTTCCACCGAGGGTGTCGAGAATGTGGCCGCCCAGCTTGTCCGCTGGCCGGACCTGGCGCTGAAACGCACCAGGAAGGGGCTGGGATTCCGGGCCGGAGGCAGGGAGATCGTCAGGATGTCCGGCGATCACACCGCGGAGCTGCTCCTCACCAAACCCATGATCGAAAAGTGGGCGCGGGTGCTCACCGACTGCCATCGGATCACCCCCGGCGCCGACGCCGGATGGGTGGCCATGTCCATCGAGGGCCGGGCCGACGCCGAGTTGTTCCTCTCGCTCGTCAGCGTCGCGATCAAGGTCAACCAGGGCCCGCGGTAGCGGCGTCGTCCGGGCCCACCGTGGCCGACGTCGGCAAAGGGCGGCGGCGGGCGTGTCATCCGGGGTTCGCGATGGCCGGCATCGGTCCGAAGCGGCGGTGGACGGTGCCGGCCGAGGGCGGCGGTAGGCGGCGTCAGCCGAGGGTCGCGGTGGCCAGCCTCACCCCGAAGCCGATGAACAGCGCGCCCACACCCGTCCGCAGCCCGGCCGACAGTCCGCGGCGGGCCCGGAACCGTCCGGCCAGGAACGTCCCGCCGAAGATCAGCGCCGACAGGTAGAGCACGCTGAACAGCTGGCAGATCGCGCCCAGGATCAGGAAGGACACCGCGGGGGTGCCGTAGGCGGGGTCCACGAACTGGATGAAGAACGAGATGAAGAACAGGATCGCCTTCGGGTTCATCAGGCTGACGATCAGGGCCTTGCGGAAGGGGTTCTCCGTGATCCCCTCCCGGCCGGGAGCCGCCTCCGCGGCCTCGCTCCCGGTGTCGGGCGAACGCCACGAGCGCCAGGCCGACCGGAGCATCTGGAACCCGATCCACGCGAGGTAGGCCGCACCGGCGTACTTGACGACGTTGAACAGGAGCGGCGTCGACTTCAGCAGGGAGGCGGCCCCCGCCGCCGCCAGCACCATCAGGACGGTGTCGCCGACGAAGACCCCCATCGCCCCCCGGTACCCCTGCCGCACCCCGCGCTGGGCGGCGGTGCTGAGCACGTACAGCGAGTTCGGGCCGGGTAACAGGATGATGAAGAAGGCGCCGACCACGTAGGTCCAGATGTCGGTGATGCCGAAGAACACGTCGATACTCCAGGGGGCGTTACGGATGCGTCATTACCGTATCGCCTAAAGGTGCTTATCTTCCTTTCCGGGTTTTCCGGACGCCATGCGCAGGGTTGCCCGGACGCCATGCGCCGTGTCGCCCGGACGCCATGAGTGACCGGCCGGGGGAGCGCGGCGGGTGAGGGGTCGCCGTGCCGTTCCTCCGCGTGCCCTGGGGCGGGCGCCGGAACGCGCCCGGCACGGCATCGGAGACTGACGTTTTTGGGCCTTGTGGCAAGGGTCTGTCAAGGCTACGATCGCGACAACTCTTAGGAAACTTTCCTAAAAGAAATGCCGACTGGGGGTGCCTGTGGCCCGCGCCTCCCCTCCGACCCATGTCCAGCTGCGAAAACTCGACGGCGGCAGCCGTCACTGCTGAAGGTCCGACCGTCCGGACGCCTCACCCCCCAGGTTCCACGTCCATGGGAGCGATCATGCGGCGCACCTTTTCCTTACTTGTCCTGACTGCGGCTGCAAGCCCTCACCGGGGCCTGCCCACCCCCGTCTCCGGCGACACGGCCGTCCCCGCCATCGCGGCCTCCGCCGTGCCCACTGCGGCCCGTCCTCGAAGCGCCGGCACCGGATCCCCTCGGCACCGCACGCCGGCCGACGGTGTCCGGAGCGCGTGACGGCGGTCCAGGCGCCGGCGACCCGGTGACGACTCGCTGAACCCGGCGGTCTTCGGTGTCCCGCGCCGATCAACGGAACGCTCCCCGGTCGGAGCCGTGCCCACCCCGCCGTACGGCCCGCGTCCACGTTCGCGCCCGCGCACCCCCCGCGTGGCGCGGGTCGTACGGTCACCCCCCACGGAATGCATGAGGTCAACGTGAAATTACGCGCCATCGCTCGTTCTCTCGTCGCCCTGGCGGCCCTCGTCCTGGCGATGACGGTCGCGCTCCCGGCCCAGGCCGCCTCGGCGACCGCCGTCTTCACCAAGGTCTCCGACTGGGGTACCGGTTTCGAGGGCAAGTACACGATCACCAATGGTGGTACGACGACGATCAACGGCTGGTCGGTGGCCTTCGATCTGCCTTCGGGGGCCAATATCGGGGCCTTCTGGGACGCGTCGTTGAGTCGTAGCGGGCAGCGTTTCACCTTCACCAATGTCGGCTGGAACGGCACTCTGGCGCCCGGTGCGACCGCGAGTTTCGGTTTCAACGGCAGTCCGGGCGGTGTGACCCCGTCCAACTGCACCCTCAACGGCGCGGCGTGCGGCGGCGGCGGCGTCCCCGGCACCCCGGGCGTGCCCGGCACGCCGTCGGTCACCGGGACGACCAACTCCTCGATCTCCCTGTCGTGGGGTGCCTCCAGCGGCACCGTCACCGGCTACCGCGTCTACGAAGGATCCACGCAGCGGGCCCAGGTCACCGGCACCAGCGCCACGATCGGCTCCCTCGGCACGTGCACCTCGCACACCTACACGGTCAAGGCCTACAACGCCCAGGGCGAGTCGGCGGCCAGCGGCGCGGTGAGCGCCACCACCACCGGCTGCACCGGCGGCGCCCCCGGCAAGCCGGGCACGCTGTCGGCGACCGGCGGCACGAACAGTGTCGCGCTGTCGTGGGGCGCGTCCTCGGGGACGGTGACGGGTTACCGGGTGTACGAGGGGACGACGGTCAGGGCGACCGTGACCGGCACGAGCGCGACGGTGTCGGGGCTGGGCGTGTGCGAGGCGCACACCTACACGGTGGCGGCGTACAACTCGGCGGGTGAGGGCCAGAGGAGCGACCCGGCGAGCGCGACCACGAACGGCTGCACCGGCGGCGGCCCGCTGCCCAAGCACTTCCTCACCGGCTACTGGCACAACTTCGACAACCCGGCCGTCGAGCTGCGGCTGTCGGCGGTGCCCAACGAGTACGACCTGGTGGCGGTCTCCTTCGGCGAGGCCACCGCCACCCCAGGTGAGGTCGTCTTCGCCGTGGACCCGGGCCTGTCCGCCTCCCTCGGCGGCTACACCGACGCCCAGTTCAGGGCCGACGTGCAGACCCTCCACTCCCGTGGCAAGAAGGTCATCCTCTCGGTCGGCGGCGAGGCGGGCCGCGTGCAGGTGGCCAGCGCCGCCGCCGCGACCAAGTTCGCCGACACCGTCTACGCCCTGATGCAGAGCTACGGCTTCGACGGCGTCGACATCGACCTGGAGAACGGGCTCAACTCCACCTACATGGGCCAGGCGCTCCGATCGCTGCGGGCCAAGGCGGGCGCGAACCTGATCATCACGATGGCGCCGCAGACCATCGACATGCAGTCCACCGGCGGCGAGTACTTCAAGCTGGCGCTGGCCATCAAGGACATCCTCACCGTCGTCCACACCCAGTTCTACAACTCCGGCTCCATGCTCGGCTGCGACCAGATGGCCGCCTATTCGCAGGGCTCGGTCAACTTCATGACCGCGCTGGCCTGCATCCAGCTGGAGAACGGCCTCCGCCCCGACCAGGTGGCGCTCGGCCTGCCCGCCGGACCCGGCGCGGCGGGCGGCGGGATCGTCGCCCCCGCCCTGGTGAACCAGGCCCTGACCTGCCTGGCCACCAGGACCAACTGCGGCAGCTTCGTGCCGCCGCGCACCTACCCCGGGATCCGTGGCGCGATGACCTGGTCCATCAACTGGGACGCCAGCAACAACTGGAACTTCTCCAGGACCGTCAAGCCGCACCTGGCGACCCTGCCCTAGCACCCGGAACCTCCTCACCTCCCGCCCCCGGACCCCCGACCTCCCGATCTCCGGACCTGCCCGGCACCGCGCGACCCGCGACCGGGCAGGCCCCGGATCCCGTACCTCGAACACCTCGCCTCTTTCGACCCCCGGCACCTCGCACCCTCCGGCACTTCGCACTCCCCAACACCTCGCACCCCCCAACCGAGGAAGAGCCATGAGATTTCGACGAACGCTGACCGCGGTCCTGGCCGCGCTCGGCATGTCACTCGGCCTGTCACTGGTCGCGACCCCCGCGTTCGCAGCGCCCCCCACCGCCGTCTTCACCAAGGTCTCCGACTGGGGTACCGGTTTCGAGGGCAAGTACACGATCACCAATGGTGGTACGACGACGATCAACGGCTGGTCGGTGGCCTTCGATCTGCCTTCGGGGGCCAATATCGGGGCCTTCTGGGACGCGTCGTTGAGTCGTAGCGGGCAGCGTTTCACCTTCACCAATGTCGGCTGGAACGGCACTCTGGCGCCCGGTGCGACCGCGAGTTTCGGTTTCAACGGCAGTCCGGGCGGTGTGACCCCGTCCAACTGCACCCTCAACGGCGCGGCGTGCGGCGGCGGCGGCGTCCCCGGCACCCCGGGCGTGCCCGGCACGCCGTCGGTCACCGGGACGACCAACTCCTCGATCTCCCTGTCGTGGGGTGCCTCCAGCGGCACCGTCACCGGCTACCGCGTCTACGAAGGATCCACGCAGCGGGCCCAGGTCACCGGCACCAGCGCCACGATCGGCTCCCTCGGCACGTGCACCTCGCACACCTACACGGTCAAGGCCTACAACGCCCAGGGCGAGTCGGCGGCCAGCGGCGCGGTGAGCGCCACCACCACCGGCTGCACCAACCCGCAGCCGCCCGGCAAGATGCCCGGAGCCCCTTACCTCTACATGGGCTGGGGCAACCCGCCCAACCCCGCCACCGTCATGAGCGCCACCGGCGTGAAGTCCTTCACCATGGCGTTCATCCTGTCCAGCGGCGGCTGCAACCCCGCCTGGGACGGCAACCGGCCGCTGACCGGCGGCACCGACCAGGCCGCGATCAACCAGATCAAGGCCGCGGGCGGCAGCGTGCAGATCTCCTTCGGCGGCTGGTCGGGCAACAAGCTCGGCCCGAACTGCTCCACCCCGGCCGCCTTCGCCGGAGCCGTGCAGCAGGTCATCAACGCCGTCGGCCCGGCGGTCGTCGACTTCGACATCGAGAACACCGACGAGTTCGAGAACTACACCGTCCAGGACCGCATCCTCAACGGCCTGAAGATCGTCAAGCAGAACAACCCGAACGTCAAGATCGCCGTCACCTTCGGTACCGGGATCAACGGCCCGAGCTCGACCGGTGTCCGCCTGATCAACCAGGCCAGGGCGCTCAACGTCCCGATCGACAACTACACGATCATGCCGTTCAACTTCGGCGCCTCGAACATCTACAACGCCACCGTCAGCTCCGCCGAGGGCCTGAAGAACGCGCTCAAGGCCGCCAACGGCTGGACCGACGCGCAGGCGTACGCCCGGATGGGCATCTCCGGCATGAACGGCCTGTCCGACCAGCAGGAGCTGACCACCGTGGCGGCCTGGACCCAGATCCGCGACTGGGCCAGGTCCAAGGGCCTGACCCGCTTCGCCTACTGGGCGGTCAACCGCGACCGTCCCTGCCCGGGCGGCGGCGTGACCTCCACCTGCAGCGGGATCGCCCAGAACGACTGGGACTTCACCCGCGTCACCGCCGGCTTCTGAACCGGCACGACCCGCACGACCCGTACGGCCGGCACGACCCGTACGGCCCGCACCCCGCCCGGGGTGCGGGCCGTACCCCCAGGACACCCTCCTAAAGATCTTTGCGGGGTAAATCGGATGTACCTCAGGAAACTCGCCGTGGCCGCCGTACTGGCGCTCAGCGGGACGATGCTGGCCGCGACACCGGCCCACGCGGCCAACATCGCGACGAACCCGGGCTTCGAGAACGGGCTGAGCGGGTGGACCTGCTCCGCCTCCTCGGGCGCCACGACCGTCTCCTCACCCGTACACGGCGGGACCAGGGCCCTGCAGGCGACACCGGCGGGGAACGACACCGCCCGCTGCCAGCAGACGGTCAGTGTCAGGCCGTCCTCGGCCTACACCCTGTCGGCCTGGGTCAGGGGCGGCTACGTCTTCCTCGGCGCGACCGGAACCGGCGGGACCGACCCCAGCACGTGGACGTCCTCGCCGTCGTCCTACGCCCAGCTGTCGACCTCGTTCACCACCGGCGCCTCGACCACCTCGGTGACGATCCACGTCAACGGCTGGTACGGCCAGGGCGTCTACCAGGCCGACGACGTCGTCCTCGACGGAGCGCCGGGGCAGGGACAGCCTCCCGCGGCGCCCACCGGCCTCACCGGCACCGGCAACGCCACCACCGCCTCGCTGAGCTGGAGCGCCTCCTCGGGCGCGACCGGCTACAACGTCTACCGCGACGGCACCAGGGTCGGCACCGCCACCGGGACCACCTTCTCCGAGACCCCCGGCACCGGCACCCACTCGTACCAGGTGAGCGCGACGAACGCCTCGGGCGAGTCGGCGAGGTCCGGCGCGGTCTCCGTGACGGTCGGCAACGACCAGCCACCGCCCCCGTCCGTACCGTCGGGGCTGGCCGCCACCGTCAGCGGCACGAGCGTCTCGCTGAGGTGGAACGCCTCCTCGGGCGCCACCGGCTACAACGTCTACCGCAACGGGACGAGGGTCGGCACCCCCGCCGCGACCTCCTACACCGACACCCCGGGCGCGGGGACGCACAGCTACCAGGTGAGCGCCTCCAACTCCGCCGGTGAGTCGGCGAGGTCCGGCGCGGTCTCCGCGACCGTCACCGGCACGCCCCCCGGCAACCTGCCCAAGCGGGTGCTGGTCGGCTACCTGCACGCCTCCTTCGCCAACGGCTCCGGCTACATCCGGATGGCGGACGTCCCCAACGAGTGGAACGTCATCAACCTGTCCTTCGGCGAGCCCACCTCGGTGACCTCCGGGGACATCCGCTTCACCCAGTGCCCGGTCGCCGAGTGCCCCAACGTCGAGTCCGAGGCCGAGTTCATCGCCGGGATCCGGGCCAAGCAGGCGCTCGGCAAGAAGGTGCTGATCTCGATCGGCGGCCAGAACGGCCAGGTCCAGCTGAGCACCACGGCCGCGCGCGACAAGTTCGTCCAGTCGGTGGGCGCCATCATCGACAAGTACGGCCTCGACGGGCTGGACATCGACTTCGAGGGCCACTCCCTCTATCTCGACAACGGCGACACCAACCTGTCGGCCCCCACCACCCCGGTCATCGTCAACCTGATCTCCGCGCTCAAGACCCTCAAGGCCAGGTACGGCGCCAGGTTCGTGCTGACCATGGCCCCCGAGACGTTCTTCGTCCAGCTGGGCTACCAGTTCTACGGCCCGGGCCCCAACGGCTCCGCCGACCGGCGGGCCGCCTCGTACCTCCCCGTCATCCACGCGATGCGCGACGACCTGACCCTGTTGCACGTCCAGGACTACAACTCCGGACCGATCATGGGACTGGACAACCAGTACCACACCATGGGCGGCCACGACTTCCACGTCGCCATGACCGACATGCTGCTCGCCGGCTTCCCCATCGCGGGCAACCCGAACAACGTCTTCCCCGCCCTGCGCCAGGACCAGGTCGCCATCGGCCTGCCCGCCGCCCCGTTCGCGGGTAACGGTTTCACCACGGTCGCCGAGGTCCAGAAGGCCTTCGACTGCCTGGCCAAGGGGACCAACTGCGGCTCGTACCGGCCGAGAGGGGTCTACCCGAACCTCCGCGGCCTGATGACCTGGTCGATCAACTGGGACAGGTACAACGCCTTCGAGTTCTCCCGCAGCCACCGGGCCTATCTCGACGGCCTGGGCTGAAAGCCCCTCGCCGCCGGGGGAGACGGACTTCCGGCGGCGAGGTTCCCCCCTCCGCGCCTCCTCACGTCCGCGGGTGTCCGGTGTCCCGAAGCGGTCGCCCGTCGTGACGGCCCGGATTCCGGAGGCCGGGAAAACTGGCAGAGTGGTCTCGGTTTGGAGATCCGGGTGGCTGGTTGGTCGCCAGGTCCGGCAGGCTAGGGGCCGTCATGGACTACGCAATTCTCACGGGGTTCGTCCTCGTTCTCGGTGTCGTGCTCGCCCTGGTCGCGCAGTGGAAGGGCTGGAGACCCTCGCTGCTGGTCATCCTGGGGGTCGGAATCGCCTTCCGGGTGCTCATCATGGCCACCTCGGCGGTGGACACCTGGCAACCGGTCGACTTCATCAACAGCTTCAAGCCCGCCGGCGAGGCGGTCCTGAACCGTGAGGACCCCGTTCTGGGCAGCTCGGGAGGCTGGCACTTCCTGCCGACCATCCCCTACGTCTACGGCCTCCTGCTCTGGCTGGGCATCCCCTGGGAGATCGGCGGTCGCCTGGTCACCGTGGTCGCCGACATCGTGCTGATCCCGCTGGTCGGCAAGCTCGCCGGTGGGCCTAACGCGTCGCTGCGCGCCTTCCAGTACGCCTGCAACCCGCTCGCCATCCTCGTCGCCTCCGTCCACGGCCAGGTCGAGCCGGTTGCCCTGGTCTTCGGCGTGGCCGCCTTCGTCGTGGCCCGAGGTCCCGGCGACCCCCACCGGCCGGGCATGACCACCAGCCCGCTCGCGCTGGCACGGCAGAGCGTCGCCCTGCACGGCCTCGCCGGCGCCGTACGGCACGCCTTCGGCCCCGAGGGGGTGCTCCGCGGGGCGCTCACCCCGCGCCAGGGCGACCGGCAGTCCCTGCGCCGCGCCCTGTTCGCGGGACTGCTGATGGGACTGGCGCTGTGCGCCAAGAGCTGGCCGATCTGGCTCATCCCCGGCATGCTCCTGCTGCTGCCCACCTTCCGCGCCCGCGCCGTGGCGTTCGTGGCCACGGGCATCGCGCCGGTCTTCTTCCTGGTCACCCTGCCGATCTTCGCCGGCACCTCGCTGAGCCAGATCCCCGAGGTCATCCGGGTGATCCAGGACGTCCGCCCGATCGTCGGACAGTGGGGCTGGACCGCCATCGGCATGAACGGCGTCAACGACCTGCACCAGGGGTTCGCCACGTTCGGCACCCGCCTGATCTACGTCACCATGCTGGCGACGGCTCTCGTGTGGCGTCGCGCCGACCCGATCGACCTCACCACGGCGCTGCTGCTCGCCTTCATGGTCGTCACCCCCAGGCTCGGCGCGCAGTATCTCCTGTGGTTCATGCCGTTCCTGATCGCCCGTCCCACCCGCTTCGCGTGGCCCGCCATCATCGGCGTCTCCCTGTGGGCGGGCTACGGCTACCTCTACATGACGCAGTTCGACTCCGCCACCTGGCGAAGTCTCCACGTCGTCTGGTCGCAGGCCTCCATCGTGCTGCTGCCGATCCTGGCGCTCGCCATGCCGTGGGGGCGCCGCGTCCCCCGCGCACCCGTCGCCTCCCCCGAGGGACCACCCCCCTCGGCACCCGTTCCGGCGTCCGCCTGACGTCTCGCGGCGTCCGGACCCCGATGCCCGCCTGAACGGGGCCGCTCCTTCCCACCCGGCCCCGTGCTCCGCCCTCGGCCCTGTGGCCCGTCCGGGCCACCCGCTCTCGAGCACGCCCGTCCCGCCGCCCAGCCACTGCCGCGTGACGGGGCGGCGGGGCGGCCCGGGAGGCTGATAAATTCCGGTTCTGTGACGAGCACCGTGGAAATCTTGCGTTACACCGCTTTCACCCACGACCCCGAGGGGGGAAACCCCGCCGGGATCGTCCTCGACGCGGCCGGGCTCTCCGACGCGGAGATGCTGGCCGTCGCCGCCGAGGTCGGATACTCCGAGACGGCGTTCGTGACCGCACGCGACGACGAGCGACGCGCCTTCCGGGTCCGATACTTCGCCCCCTCGGCGGAGGTGGCGTTCTGCGGGCACGCCACGATCGCCACCTCCGTGGTGCTGGCCGAACGCCTCGGGACCGGGCGCCTGGCGTTCGACACCAACGCGGGCGAGATCGTCGTCGACACCGAGATCGCCGACGACGCGCTCCTGGCCACGCTCACCAGCGTCCCCACGCACTCACGGCCCGTCACGGAGGACGCGCTGGAGGAGGCCCTCGCCGCCCTCGGCTGGTCCCGCGACGATCTCGACCCGGCCTTCCCTCCGCACGTCGCGTTCGGCGGCGTGGAGCATCTCGTGGTCGCGGCCTCCTCGCGCGAACGCCTGGCCGGCCTCGACTACGACTACGAGCGGCTGAAGGCGCTGATGACCCGCGAAGGCTGGACGACGGTGAACCTGTTCTGGCGGGAGAGCGACGAGCGCTTCCACGCCCGCAACCCGTTCCCGGTCGGGGGCGTCGTGGAGGATCCCGCCACCGGGGCCGCCGCCGCTGCCTTCGGCGGCTACCTGCGTGTGCTCGGGAACGGCTCCTCGGAGTTCACGGTCATCCAGGGGGTGGACATGGGGCGGCCCAGCACGCTGAAGGTCTCGATCGCCTCCCCCGACGGCCGGAGCCGGGTGAGCGGCGGAGCGGTCGCGCTGGAGACCGCCTGACCCGCACCGGTCCGGTCAGGTGGTCCCGCCGCCTGGCTGGTCGAGCAACCGGCTCAGGGGCACCCCCGCCAGCCGCCGTACCTCGTTCGCCATGTGCGCCTGGTCGGCGTACCCGCTGACCGCGGCGACCTCGGCCGCCGTGACGCCGCGCCTGGCCAGCCGCAGTGCCCGCTGGAACCTGACCACCCGCTGCAGCACCTTCGGGCCGTACCCGAAGGACCGCAGGGACCGGCGCAGGAACTGTCGCTCGCCGAACCCCAGGTCCCAGGCCACCTCCCTGACGCTCCGGCCCGCCCGCAGTGCCTCGGCGATCGCGGGCGCGGCCGGGTCGGGGCCGGGCGCCGCGCGCAGCCGCACGGCCAGCGCCCGCTGTACGACGTCGGAGAACGGCTCCGGCCGCCGGACCCCGGCCGGCCCGCTGGACGGCTCCGGCTCGGCCTGCGCGGTGAGTGGTTCCAGCTCGGCCAGCTCCGCGAACGGCCCCAGGTCGGACAGCGGCACCCGCAGGTCGCGCAGCCTGTCGAGCGGCACGCCGAACAGCTCGCCCACCGCGCCGGGCCTGAACCGGATCCCCGTGTAGCGGTTACCCGGCGTCATCCGGACGGATTTCGGCCCCGTGTCGGGCCCCGCGACAAGCGTCCCTTTCGGTCCCCAGATCAGATCCACGCAGCCGTCGGGCACGACCAGCTGCGTCATGACGGAGGTCGCCTCGTTGCTCCACACGCAGGCCACCCGCCCGGCGAGGCGGGAGTCCGGCGCCCACTCGCGATACATGACCTCAGGGTACGGGCGAAGGAATCCTCCCCTGCCCCCCGCCTGGTTCCTTCCCCGTGCCGGGTTGCCCGTCGCCGGGGACGTCCCCGGAGACGAGAGCGGCGGCCCAGTCACCGTCGGGGTCGCTGTCGATCAGCAGCGCCCGGGTCAGCAGGCTGAGCGGGATGGCCAGCAGCGCGCCCAGCGGGCCGAGCAGGAACGTCCACAGGATGAGCGAGAGGAAGGTCACGGTGGTGGACAGGCCGACGGCGTCGCCGAGGAACTTCGGCTGGATCAGCGACTGCACCACGAAGTTGATCAATATGTAGGCGGCGATCACGAAGATCATGGTTTTCGGCCCGCCCTCCAGGAGACCGAGCAGGGCGGGCGGGATCAATCCCAGGATGAAACCGACGTTGGGGATGTAGTTCGTGATCAGTGCCAGTACTCCCCAGAGGAGGGGGAGTGGCACGCCGAGAATCCAGAGTGCGGCCACGTCCAGTGCGGAGCAGATCAGCCCGAACCCCGTCGAGACCAGGAGATAACGACGGGTCTTGTGGCCGAAGTTGCTGAGTGCCTCGATGAGCAGGGGCCTGCGCGCCGCTCCCATGGCGAGGATCCTGGAGAAGGCCTGAGCGTCCAGGCACATGGCCAGGAGCAGGACGATGACGAGGACCAGGCCGGAGAACACGCCCAGCAGTCCTGAGACGAATCCCTGCGCGAGCGCGAAGATCTTGCCGGGGTCGAAGGAGTTGATCGCCTCGTTCATCTGCTGGGTGCCGATGCCGAGCCTGGCCGCTTGCTGTTGCGCCTCCGCGACGAGCTGGTTGAACTGCGCGTCGTAGGTGGGCGCGAGGGCCGCCATCTGCGCGACCGCCACGGTCAGGATCGCCACCATGCCCAGGAGCACCAGCAGCACGATCGCGAGGGGGATCGCCACCAGCGTCCACCCGGGAGCCCCACGTTCGCGAAGCCATGTTCTCACCGGGGATACCGCCAGGACCAGAACCAGGGCCAGCAACACCGGCCCGATGATCGACCCGATCTCCCTGATCCCCGCCAGGGTGACCACGGCGCCCGCGGCGCAGAGAAGTACGACGAGCGCCCTGGGCAACACTCTTTGGTCCGTCATGACGGATCTCTACCCAGCGGGTGAGAAACACGTCATGGCAGGGCGCGCTCTTCGATTTGACGGAGCTCGGCGGCGTACATAGAGTTCACAGGCCCGAGGGGGTCGGCGGAGATCGCCGGAGCCTCGGGACCCTCCTTCTGATCACCTCCTTCGTCGGGGCGCCTGCGTCACGCCGAAGTCCGGTTGGACAACGACCGGATGTTGGAGTAAGTTAGAGGGGTTGCCCTGGAAACGGGGCAGTCGCAATCCTAGCGGGTTCGGCGGGATCGAGTCGAGAGTCGGAAATCCGACAGTTTGACACGAAACCGGCACTTCCGATAAGATAGTGACACGAAATGGAACGCCCCGGAGTTCTGCCCGACCACTTGGTCGGGTCAGGGTGATGGTGTACGCGTCCGTTTCTTGAGAACTCAACAGTGTGTTAAAAGCCAGTGCATGAAGC